>JBJEUI010000135.1:0-2191 GCA_051883755.1 Candidatus Ventricola sp. | reverse complement strand
AGCGGGCGTGGGCACAGCCCGTCCTGGCTTTTCGCCCGGGCAGAGCATCGGAGCGCCCTCCGCGCGAACGATGCTGTTTGAGGCAGGCCCGAAGGGCGAGCAGCCCCGGCGCCAGCCGGTTAGCCCTTGACCGCGCCCATGGTGATGCCGCGGGTGAAGAATTTCTGGAACATCAGGAAGATCAGGATGATCGGGATCGAGCCGAGCGCCGCACCGGCCATGATCAGGCCGTAGTCGGTGCTCATTTCACTCTGCAGCTTGGCAATGCCCAGGGAGATGGTCAGCACCTCCGTGCTGTTGAGCATGATGAGCTGCAGGAAGTAATCGTTCCAGGTATTGATGAACGTGAAGATGGCCAGCGCGCCAATGCCCGGCTTGATCATCGGGAAGACGATCTGCGTAAAGGTTCGCACCTCGCCCGCGCCGTCGATTCTGGCCGCCTCCAGCAGCTCTGTCGGAATGTTTTCGGAGAACTGCTTCATCAGGAACACGCCGAACGGCCAGCCGACCGTGGGCAGGATGACCGCCCACAGCGTGTTGTGCAGCTGCAAAAACGCCATCTCCTTGAGCAGCGGGATGAGGATGACCTGCTTGGGCAGCGCCATCGCGCACACGAAAATCGAGAAGATCAGCGCGCGTCCCGTGAAGCGCTTCTTGGCCAGCGCATAGCCGCCCATCGACGCGGCGATGCAGGTGAAGAGCATCGCCATGACGCAGACGAACACCGTGTTGAACATCCACATGAACGCCGGCTTCTCAAACAGCTTCTGATAGTTGACCAGCGTCGGCTCCGTGGGGAACCAGACCGGCACGCGCGCGTTGACCGCCTGCGGCCCCTTGAACGAGCCGGTGATGATCCAGTACAGCGGGAAGGTGAACAGCAGCGCGATGATGATCAGGGCGATGATGCACAGCACCTGATAGACCGTCACCTGATGCACACTGTGGTCCTGATTGCCGGACTTCGGCTTTTTGAAGTTGTGGACCTGGGGAGCAGCCTTGATGTTTTCGCTCATACGTCTCTCCTCCCCTCTCAGCCGTTATCGCTCTTGGCGAGCTTGAACTGCATGGCGCTGAACACCGCGATGATCGCCGCCAGAATGACGCCCATCGCGCTGCCGTAGCCGTAGCGGCTCAGCTTGAAGGCGTTGTAGTAGATGTAGTACATGATCGTCTGGGTGGAGTTGTTCGGGCCGCCCGACGTCAGCAGCTGGATCAGCGCGAAGCACTGGAAGGAGTTGATCGTCGTGATGACCAGAATGTACAGCGTGGTCGGCATGATCTGCGGCCACTTGATTTTCCAGAAGACCTGCAGGTTCGTCGCGCCGTCGACCTCCGCCGCCTCGACCAGCGAGTGATCCACGTTGGACAGCGCGGACACGTACAGCACGATCGGCTGGCCGACGGAGGTGGTGAGCAGGATCAGGATGATGCAGCCCAGCGCGTAATCCGGATTGCCCAGCCAGTTGATGTTCTTGCTGATGAGGCCCAGGCTCCTGAAGACGTAGTTCAGGATGCCGGTGTAGGGGCTGAACATCCACTTCCATACGACGGTGACTGCCACGGAGCCCGTGACCACCGGCAGATAGAAGATGCAGCGGAACAGCGAGGTATAGCGGTCGTGCATCTTGTAGATGACCGACGCCACCCACAGCGAAAAGACGCAGGTGACCGGCACGGAAACCAGCACGATGACGATGGTATTGACCAGCGCGGTGCGGAAGATCGGGTCAGCGATCAGTTCCTTGTAATTGGCCAGACCGACGAAGCTGAAATCCGTCATCGTGTAGTTGAAAAAGCTGTTAAAGAGGCACAATCCCATGGGGAAGATGACAAACCCCACGAAGAACAGCAGGCTGGGCAGCATGAACAGGTAACCGGCGATGTTTTCACGGCGCTGGTTGGCCCTGGACAATGCCGTCCCGCCCTTCGCAGCCTTGGTCATAAGGAACGCTCCCTTCATAAGCACAAGGCCCCTCCCGCGAGGGAATGGGGCCTTGTGCCTGTGTCAAATCTTGCTTGAATCGGATGGTGGCTTACTTGCCGTTCACGTTGGCGTTGTACACCGCAACCTCAGCCGCCACATCGCCGCCGGCGAAGACGCGCTGGAGCAGGTTCCACCACTCGGTGCGCTGGGCCGCCCAGCCCGGCGTGACCTGGTAGATGTCGCCCAGGTACTGGGTGAACATGC
>JBJEUI010000134.1:9238-11421 GCA_051883755.1 Candidatus Ventricola sp. | reverse complement strand
CCTGTGTGGACTCGATCTTTTCGCAGGATTACCCTGCGGAGCTGATGGAGGTCATTTTTGTCGATGGCCGCAGCGAGGACCGCACCGTGGCGATGCTGCGCGAGATGCAGAAGGTCCATCCGCAGATCGTGGTGCTGGACAACCCCAACCGCACGGTGCCCTATGCCATGAACATCGGCATTGCGGCGTGCAAAGCGGAGATCATCGTGCGCCTGGACGCGCACGCGGAGTACCCGGCGGACTATATCCGCCTGTCCGTGGAGACGCTGCTCACCCGCGACTGCGACAACGCGGGCGGCGTGTTTGAAACGCGCGGCAAGGGCTTCATGGGCGAGGCCATCGCGGAGATGCTCAAGACGCCGCTGGGCGTGGGCAACGCGACGTACCGCCTGACGCAGGAGGACGGCTACGTCGATACGGTGCCGTTCGGCTGCTGGAAGAAGGAGCTGTTTGACCGCATCGGCGGCTTTGACGAGCGCATGACCCGCAACCAGGACAATGAGCTCAACCACCGCATCCGCAAGAACGGCGGCAAGGTGTACCTCAACCACAACATCCGCGTGCTGTATTACTGCCGCGATACCCTGCGCGGCATCATGAAGATGGGCTACATGAACGGCAAGTGGGGCGTCATCACGATGACGCTGGTGCCGGGCTCCATGGGTGTGCGTCACTTTGTGCCGCTGGCGTTTGTGACCTCGACGATCGGCTTGGTGCTGCTGACGCTGCTGACGCGCAGCTGGCTGTTCGGCGGGCTGCTGGCGCTGGAGTGGGGCGCATATCTGCTGCTGGATTTCTTCTACGCCTACACCATCGCCAAAGAGAAGGGCGTCAAATTCTTCCCGGTTGAGGTGATCCTCTATCCGGCGTTCCATTTCGCGTACGGCTTCGGCTCGCTGGCGGGCATCGCGAATCTGCCCAGGTTCCTCAAAGCGGAGCGGGAGAAGAAGGAGAAGCAGGCATGAGCATTCTGCATATCTGCTGCAATCTGGCGGGCAGCACGGTGTTTGCCCAGATGTTTGAGGCGCTGCGTGACGAGGGCCTTGAGCAGATCGTCTTCGTGCCGGAGAAGCGCGCGGGCGACGTGGGCAAAAACGTGCCGAAGGGCGTGAGGACGCACGTGAGCCTGACGGTTCGCCCGAGCGACGCGCTGCTGTTCTTCCGCAAGGCGCAGCGCACGATCCCGGAGATTGAAAAGCTGGTCGATCTCAAGAGCGTATCGCTGATTCATGCGCACACGCTCTTCACCGACGGCTGGATTGCGCGGGATCTTGGCAGGAAGCACGGCATTCCCTACGTCGTTACGCTGCGCTACAGCGATATCGAGGCGATCTGGAAATATGAGCCGCACCTGCGCGGCATGGCGCGAAGGATCCTTCGGGATGCCAGGCGCGTCGTGTTTCTCTCCGAAGCGGCGCGCGAAAAGGTGCTCGCCCGCTGGCTGAGCAAAAAGGATCGGGCGCTGATCGAGCCGAAGACGGCGGTGGTGCCCAACGGCCTGAAGCCCGAGTGGCTCACCGGCACGGCGCGGGACAACCCGCAGGCGCCGCTGCGCGTGGGCTTTGCCGGGCGAATGAACAAGCGCAAGCGTCCGCTGGACGCGCTGTCCGCCGTGCACCGGGCGTCGGAAAACGGCACGCCCTGCGTGCTGCGCGCGGTGGGCGAGGGCAAGCTGATGAACGACCTGGTCGCGGGGCTGTACGAGGGCGACCAGTATCTGGGCGTGGCCAAGGGCATGGACGCGATGAAGCGGTTCTATGCGGAGGTGGATGTGCTGCTTGTGCCGTCCAGCGCGGAGACGTTCGGCATGGTCTACCTGGAGGCGATGAGCCAGGGCGTGCCGGTGCTCTACACCCGCGGTCAGGGCTTTGACGGACAGTTTCCCGAGGGCGAGGTCGGCTATTCCGTGGTCTGCGGCGACATCTCGCAGCAGGCGCAGATGCTCGAAAACATCACGAAGGATTACGCGGCGCGATCTGCGCGCTGCCTTGAGCACGCGAAGGACTACGCCTGGCCGCTGATTGCGAAGCGGTGGCTGGAGATTTATCAGGTGGATTACACTCGCCTGCGGGCGGAGACCTCATCCGCCTCGCCAGGCTCGGCACCTTCCCCAAAGGGGAAGGCTGAATGAGCTCTTCCGTTCCTATTGCCTTCCCCTATGGGGAAGGTGGCACGGCGCCAGC
>JBJEUI010000134.1:0-9138 GCA_051883755.1 Candidatus Ventricola sp. | reverse complement strand
CGTGAC
This sequence comes from Candidatus Ventricola sp., assembly GCA_051883755.1. Classification (GTDB taxonomy): domain Bacteria; phylum Bacillota; class Clostridia; order Christensenellales; family Aristaeellaceae; genus Ventricola. Next base: position 9,132 of record JBJEUI010000134.1, on the reverse strand, counting down.
GGATGAGGTTTGCACGGCGTCAGCCGTGACGGATGAGGTTTGCACGGCGTCAGCCGTGACGGATGAGGTTTGCACGGCGCCAGCCGTGACGGATGAGGTTTGCACGGCATTAGCCGCGACGGATGAGGTTTGCACGGCGAAGCCGTGATCAATGAAGTTCAAGATGAAAAGGAGGTTCGCCGGATGGAGAAAAGGCTTCGCATTCTGATGATGATTCACCGTCAGGCGGACAACTCGCCGTACTGCTTCTATGTGCACGAGCAGGCGAAGGCGCTGATGGCGCGCGGCCACGAGGTCGTGGTCATCTCCGCGGTGGGCGTCATGCCGATGATGAATCGGCTTCGCCCGGCGCAGGCCGCAGTGGCGGCGCGCACGCCGAAGGAAGCCGTGATCGACGGCGTGCGGGTGATCTATCCGCGCTATCTGACGCTGGGCAACACGGGCGAGAGGCTGCTGGGCGGCCGCCTGCTGGCCCAAAGCGCGCTGCCGGTGGCCAGAAGGCTGCACCGGGAGAAGCCGTTTGACCTCGTGCACGCGCACATGCTGCCCAAGGACGGGCATGCGGGCCTGATTGTGGCGCGGGCGCTGGGCATTCCCTTCGCGCTGACGGTGCACGGCACGGACGTCTTCCACTACTTCATCCCCGGAAAGCGGCCGTGGGCGCGCAACGTAAAGATCGCGCAGCAGGCCGATGCGCTGATGGCGGTCTCGAGCCTGCTGATGAGCCGGGTCGCGCCATACCGCGGCGAGGGGAACATTTCCCGCATCGTGCCCAACGGCGTGGATCTGTCGCTGGTGCCCGAAAAGACGGACAACGCGGCGCGCGCGGTGATCTCCGTGGGCACGCTCAAGGCGCGCAAGTGCATGGACAGGACGCTGGAGGCGTTTGCTCGTCTTGCGGGCGAGTACCCGGACGCGACGCTGACCATCGTGGGCATCGGCGAGATGGAGGCGCAGCTGCGCGCGCGCATCGCCGAGCTGGGGCTTGAAACGCGCGTGACGCTGACAGGCGGCCTGCCGCATGAGGAGGTCATCGCGCGGATGGCGAAAAGCGACCTGTTCGTGCTGCCCAGCTGGGGCGAGGGCTACGGCATCGTGTACATCGAGGCGATGGCCGCGGGCTGCATCGCCGTGGGCGCAAAGGGCGAGGGCATCGAGGACACGATCACGGACGGCGAAAACGGCTTCCTCGTGCCCGCAGGCGATATCGACGCAATCGAGCGCGTGATGCGCGACGTATTTGAAAACCGCTAGGCCTATGCCGCGCTGCGCGAACGGGGACGGCAGGACGCACGGGCGCTCACCTGGGCGCGCAACGCGCAGACCGTCGAGGGCATCTACTTTGAACTGCTGAATTCCGGAGGAAACAACCATGCGCAAACAAGGCATTGACGGCACGGGGATGCTCAGGCTCTACGACCGGGTGACGGGCATCTTCAACGAGATCTTTGACAGCCGGCTGCTCACCGCGTCGCTCTTCGCGCTGATCGGCTACTGCGTGCTCTTCACGCAGCGCAAGTTCCCGATGCGCTGGATGATCTTCGTGCTCTTCGGCATGATCCTGCTGGCGTTTGTGACGCTGACGGCGCGCAGCGGCGCGAAGGCGCGGGTGCAGTTTCACAAGGGCATGGCTGTCCTGTGGTTCGCGCTGCACGGCATGATGGTGATCTCCGGCCTGTTCTATCAGGACTGGCTGCCCGAGAGCGTGCCGCTGCTGATCTGCTATCCGGTGGTGTTCTCGGTGCTCGCCTCGCGCGAGGACGAAAGCACCTTCCGCTCGATCCTGCGCGGCTGCGTGTTTGCGGTGCTGCCGTTCCTTGTCTGGTCGTACCTGACCGTGCCGGTGACGATCGGCTATCCGGGCTACAAGGGCGTGTTCTACGACGCGAACTGCCTGTCCATGTGCTGCATCGTGATGACGACGGCGGCGATGCTGCTGGCGTATGCGAGCTTCAAGGAGAAGAAAAAGAGGTCCGCGGCGGCCTACGGCGCGTGCGCGCTGCTGGGCGGCGTGACGCTGGCGCTGACGCTGTCGCGCTCCGGACTGCTGGCGCTCGCCGGCGTGATGGTGATTCTGACGGCGGCCATCATCGCGGGCACGGCAAAGAAGCCGGGCAGGCTGCTGGCGCTGCTGGCGGTGCTTGTGCTGGCGCTGGGCGCGGCGGGCGTGAGCATCACCAGGGATAAGATTTTCGAGGCTTACGAGGAGGACTATGCGCTGGCGGTCTACAACTATGAGACCTACGGCAACCCGATTACCGTGCCCAGGCCCGAGGAGCGCACCCTCTCCATGGACGACCTGACCAGCGACCGCTGGGGCATCTGGATGACGATTCTTAATAACCTGACCCTCAACGGCCACGAATCGAGCGTCGTGCAGGAATGGGTGGCCAAGGACGGCGCGGGCGACCGCCACTTCAATGCGCACAATGCGTTCTTCGGCGTGACGTACAACAACGGCGTGATCGCCGGTATTCTGCTGGTGTGCTACACGGTGCTGGCGGTCATCCGCGCCGCGCAGTACTACTGGATGCACCGCAGGGAGAGCGCCTATGCGGCCACGCCGCTGGCGTTCTGCGCGGTGTTCATCCTGGTGGGCATGTTCGAGTCCGTGTACGCGCCGTTCTCCGTGATCGGCTGCACCTATCTGCTGGTGCAGGCGCCGCTGTGGCGCGCGGATCTCTCCCGCCGCACGGCCGACGCGATTGAGGGCTGAGCCATGCAGCCCAAGGTATCGGTCATCGTTCCGGTGTACAACTGCGAGCCGTTTTTACAGGCCTGCGTGGACAGCCTGCGCGCGCAGACGCTCCGTGACATCGAGCTGATCTTCGTGTGCGACGCCAGCCCGGACCATTCGCTGGCCATCCTGCGGGAGGCGGAGCAGGCGGACAGCCGTATCCGCGTGATCGCGTTTGAGCAGAACCGCGGCGTGTCTGCGGCGCGCAACGCCGGCCTTGCGCTGGCGGCAGGCGAATTTGTGGGCTTCTGCGACGGCGACGACTGGGTTGAGCCGCAGATGTATGCGCGGCTGTACGGCATGGCGGTTGAGCAGAACGCGGACGTGTCGTTCTGCCGGGTGTTCAAGGACTACGCGAACCGGACGGACAACGTGCCGCTGGGCTTTGACACCGGCGCGCGCTTTGACCGGCAAAGCATCCGCAGCACGCTCATCCCGGCGATGCTCTCCCGGGAGACGGACAGCGACGAGCTGCCGCTCTCCGGCTATACGCCGCGCAATCTGTTCAGGCGCGGTCTGATTGAAAAGCACCGCTTCCGTGAGGACATCCGCTACGCCGAGGATCTGCTGCTGATCGTCGAGTGCATGCTCGATGCCGACGCGGCGGTGGCGGTGGACGAGGCGTACTACCATTACCGCTTCCACGGCTCAAGCGTGACCAAGCGCTACAGTCCCTATGTGCCGGAGAGCTACGACCTGTCCAACGACGCGATTGCCGCGCTGCTGGAGGCGTATCCCGAGTGCATGCGCCGCATGACGATCAGGCGGCGCAAGATGGCGGTCACATCCGTGCGCAACCTGTGCTATCCCGGCACGCCGTACGGCTTTACCCAGCGCGTGGGCAAGGCGCGCGCGTACATGAACCGGGCGGACGTGCGCGCATGGTTTCAGAATGTGAAGCCCCTGCGCTTTGCGCCGAAGCTGGCGATGCGCCTGTTTTTAATGAAGCACAGGATGGCGTTTTCGATGTGCTTCCTGTTTACCTATATTTTCGACCGGGTGTGAGGTACCAATGAACAACATGGATATCGCTGCGGTGCTCAAAAAGAGAAAGCTGCAGCTCGTGCTCAAGCGGCTGATGGACATCGTGATCTCCGGCGGGGCGCTGCTGGTGCTCTGGCCGCTGCTGCTGCTCATCGCGCTGGCGATCAGGATCGACGATCCGGGCCCGGTGTTTTACCGGCAGGTGCGCGTGGGCAGGGACGGGAAGGAGTTCCGCATCTTCAAGTTCCGCACGATGGTGGTCGATGCGGACAAGAAGGGGCTTCAGATCACCGTGGGCCGCGACAGCCGCATCACGCGCGTGGGCGCGGTTCTGCGCAGGACCAAGCTCGACGAGCTGGCGCAGCTGCTCAACGTCTTCATCGGCGAAATGAGCTTTGTCGGCCCCCGGCCCGAGGTGCCCAAATATGTGGCGCTGTACACGCCCTACCAGCGGCAGGTGCTGCTGGTGCGCCCGGGCATCACGGACTACGCGTCCATCGCCTACCGCAACGAGAACGACCTGCTCGAGGGCGCGGAGGATCCCGAGCGCTTGTACATCGACGAGATCATGCCCGCCAAGATCGAGCTGAACATGAAATACCTGCACGAGATTTCGCCGCTGGCGGATATCCGGCTGATTCTGTCGACGCTGGCTGCCGTCGTCAGGGGCTGAGATCTGTGTGCGTGATGGAGAGGACAGACATGAAGAGAATTTTTGCGCTGCTGCTGACGGGCCTTGCGCTCCTTGGCGGCGCTGCGCTGGCGGACACGGCGCCGGCGAAGATGACGGTTCCGCCGGAGAGGATCGAGACGCAGGCGGAGGGGGAGCTGGAGACGTATGACCTCACGTTCCCGGAGGACATGCCGCTTGAGGCGCGCAACTTTGTGCTGTTTGCGCGCGCACAGTTTGAAAAGCATCCGTTTGAGAAGCTGCCCAAGGCGAACGAGTACACCCAGTGGTACTACCACGACAAGCGCGAAATCGGCTGGTGCTCCGTGTTCCAGATCTACTGCGCGTACCACAGCGGCCTGCAGCTGCTCAAGTACAAGCAGGACGTGACGGCTGCGCCAGAGGAGGTCATCTCCGCGATGGAGGGCCGCGTGGGCAACGTGTACTACGTCTTTGAGGAGCAGGGGCGCTGGCTGCAGGCGGATCAGATGGAGGCCATTCCCAAGCCCGGCTATCTGGTGATCTACGGCGTGCGCGGCTCGACCCCGTACACGCATGTGGCGATTGTGGAGAGCGTGACGGAGCTGGGCGACGGGCTGTACGAGCTGACGACGATTGAGGGCAACGTGAACTCGACGATCAAGCGCATGAACTACCGCTACGACGCCACGCCCAAGAAAAAGTATTACAACATGTCCGTGATCCCGGAGGACGAGATCACGCGCGAGAACTGCCAGTACACCCTGCACAAGGACACCTGGTATATCACCGGCTTCGGCGCGACGTGGTGACGGGGCGAGCCGCCCGGGCAGGGCGAGCCGCATGGGGAGGACAGCGTCATGAACAGGATCAACAGGCTTGCGCGACGGATCGTCAACCGGATCGTCAACCGGCCCAGCCAGGTGCAAAAGCGCTGGTATCTGAAGCTTCTTGAGACGGTTGAGCCCTGCCGCGCGCCGGAAGGCGGGCGCGTTGCGCGGGAAAAGCCCGTGCTCATCATCACCGGCATCACCATGCAGGGGACGGGCATCTTCTGCGATCTGCTGGCGTTCCTGCGCTGGGTGTACTTTGCCGAGCTGATGGGCTATACGCCGGTGATTGACATGCAATATGTGCCCAACCTCTACCTCGAGGACGAGCTGCTGGGCAGGGTCAACAGCTATGAATACTTCTACCGCCAGCCTGCGGGCATGAGCGCCGAGGAGGCGTACAGGAGCCGCGACGTGTTTTTCGTCAACCGGCTGGACTGCCCGTACAATTTTTCCCTGCGCCAGAAGCTGACCTATAAAAAGGCCACGGCGGTCAGCGACTGGGTGTACGGCGAAAACCGCGAAAAGCATTTCGCGCTCTACAAGCGGCTCTACGATACCTACTTTGTGCCAAGCGACGAGGCGCGCGCGTTTGTCGAGGCGCGCTGGAATGAGCTGGTTCAGCCGGGGGAGCGGACGCTGGGCCTTCTGTGCCGCGGTACGGATTACTTCGCCAAGCGCCCGTACAGGCATCAGATTCAGCCGACGCCCGACATGATCATCGAAAAGACCGACGCGCTGCTTGCCGAGCATCCGGTGGACAAGATCTTCGTGGCGACGGAGGACGAGGACATTCTGGGCAGGCTGCGCGCGCATTACGGCGAAAAGCTCGTGTATATCGACTGCCCGCGCCTGACGGCGAAGGCGGGTCAGTCCGTCGCCGAGGGCTTTGCCGAGCGGAGGGTCGACAAAAGGCTGAACGGCCTGTATTACTTTGCCTCCATCGCGTGCCTTTCGCGCTGCGATCATCTGATTGCGGGCAGGACGATGGCCACGCAGTTCATCCGCACCATGCGCGATGCGGACTTTGAGACGGAGTTTTATTGGGATCTGGGCCGCTACGGCATCGATGACAAATGAATGAGGGCCACCGGCGAAGCGGTGGCCCTCATGTTATACTGCCTGAATGGCTTTCATCAACGCGAAGCGAAGAAGGAGTCTGGGGACAATGTCCCCAGGCGGGGTTTCAGGGGCGAGGCCCCTCACGTTCCCATATCGCGAAGCGATCAAGGAAAGAGCCGTCAGGGAGCGAAGCGATACCTGACGGGGCTTAGCGCCTGGCTGTTTTGATTTGAAAACATCTGAACGATTTTACAGATGCCTGCTCATCGTGATGATCCCTTCCGCCCGGCCCGTCACCTCAAACCCCAGCGACGCATGCAGCGCGAGCGAGGCGGCGTTCTCCCGCGCGATCTGCACGACGGCCTGCGAAAAGCCGCGGCGCTTCATCTCCTCAAAGAGCAGCAGCAGCGCACCTTTGGCCGCGCCCCGGCGGCGCAGGGCGGGCGCGACGGCGATGCCGTAGGAAAAGCGGGGCGGCTGCACGCTGTGCACGGTGATGCCGCCCGCGTGACGGCCATTGAGGAGAATGAAAAAGCGCAGGTCTTCTGCGCTCTTTCCGATATGTCTGATCTGAAGCATTATGCCTTCGGGAGCGCCTCGGCCGGGGCAAAGCCGCTGGCAATGCACAGCTCGGCGCGCTGCGCGCTCTTGCCGCCCTTGGCGATCTCGGCGGCGAGGAAGTCCGGATGGGCGATCAGGAAGTCGTGCATGAACCTGTCCGGATCGGCGATGAAGGAATTGACCAGCGCGACCTGCGCCTCGGTGATGCGGCCGAGCTTCTGCGCCTGGGCGAAGAGCTCCGGCTTGATGGTCACCAGCGTGGTCAGCGGGCAGCCGGCATTGGCCAGAATCTCGCTGCCGCCCTGATCGCGGTCGACCACGGCGAGGGAATAGGCGATCTTCGCGCCCAGGCTCTCCACCGCGGGAATCCACGCGCGGATGTAGGAGGAGGCGACGGTGATCAGGTCGGCGATGTGCACGCTCTTTTTGCCCGCCAGGCCCGCCTGCGCGGCATCCATGCTCACGCCGTCCTTGTCGGTGTAGACGCAGGAGAGATCCTTGAAGATGGACAGGTGGCCCAGGCCCAGCCTGCGCGCAACCGGCATGGAGAAGAAGAAGTCGCGGCGCTCGCCGCCGGAGACGAAGTCGACGTCGAGTTTGGCGGCGGCCTCGGTGAGCAGGTCGATCAGCTGCGCGTAGATCGGGCAGGAATCGAGCTGCGCGGAGATGTCCGCCCAGACCTTGTCATAGAACGCGAGCTTTTCGCCCGCGCAGGCTTCCTCGATGGTCTTGAGGAGGCTGTTGGCGGCGGCTTCGCTGCCGTAGAGGAACTGGGTGTTGATATAGAACGGGCCCAGCTTGCCGGACGTGTACCAGAACGGCTGGCCCTCCGGGCAGACGCGCACGGCGTCGGTTTCAAACAGCCAGGAGATGATCGGGTTTTCCATGGGGCAGACCTCCATTTGTGTGTTCTTCAGTCCCCTATTATACGACACCTTGACAAAAAAGAAAAGCAGGTCGGCAAAGAAAAGAGGCACTTCACGCCCGAGGCGGAGATTGACCCTTTGCACAGCGCGTGCTATAATAGCAGCGTCAAAGTGGGGAAATCTGCTGCCCGGCGATGACGTACTATGCAGATCATGAGGAATACGAAATGAAAACGATCTGGAGCTGGATCGATGCGCTGGCGCGCTTTGTGATCCGTTTGATTGGCAAGGTCTCCCCGAAGCTGGGCGGCCTGTGCGAGAAGCTGTGGAACAATACCGAGCTGGTGGCCTATCTCTTTGCCGGCGTGGCGACGACCGTGGTCAACTACGTCGTCTACTTCATCGCCACCCGCATGCTCGGCATGGGCGTGATGGCCGGCACCTGGACGGCCTGGGCGATCGCCGTGGTGTTTGCCTACGTGGTCAACAAGGCGTTCGTCTTCCATACGCACTGCGAAAACCTGACGGCGCTGCTCAGGGAAGCGGTCAGCTTTGTGGTGATGCGCCTGGCCTCCCTGGGCATGGAGACGGTGATCATGTTTGTTACCGTCGAGCTGCTGGGCCTCAATGACCTGGTGATGAAGCTGATCACGAACCTGGTGGTCATCATCCTCAACTACGTGTTTTCCAAGCTGTTCATCTTCAAGAAATAAGGAGTACGACATGAAGAAAATCGTTGCCGCGATGCTGGCACTCTGTCTGACGCTCGTGTGCGCCTGCGCGCTGGGCGAGATCACCGTGACCAAGAAGGACATGGTGCTCAACCGCAGCCTGGACAAGAGCGTCAGCAATGTTCTGATCGTCATACAGGACGGCGAGGTGACGGATGCGATGATGATTGCGTCCATCAACAGCAAGACGGGCCGCAGCGTGATGACCGAGGTGCAGTGCGGCACGGTGGTGAATGTGCCCGAGGTGGGCGACGTGGCGCTGGGCGAGGTCTTCGCGCTGGGCGCGGAAAACAGCCGCGGCCTGCTGGCGGCGCGCACGCTCAACGCGCTGCTGGATCTGAACATCAGCACCTATGTGGCGCTGGACGTCAGCATGCTGCCGTCGCTGGTCGACGAAATCGGCGCGCTGAACATGTGGCTCAATGAAGAGGAGGCGGCCATCCTGAACGGCCTGCCGGGCGAAAACTCGCTCGTCGGCGAGGACGTGCTCAGGTATGTGCGCATCCGGCTGGAGAGCGACTACGTCGAGAAAAACCGCAGCTACATGGTGTTTATGGACCTTCTGCAGCAGGGCCTGCGCAGCAAGAGCGGCGCAAACATGCTGGGCCTGGGCAAGCAGCTGCTCTCCGTCATGGATACGAATATGAACGCGATGGCTGCCGTGACGATGCTCAGCGCCTTCCGCGCGGGCGACGACCGCCGTGAGCTGCTG
>JBJEUI010000133.1:0-2196 GCA_051883755.1 Candidatus Ventricola sp. | reverse complement strand
AGATGGACGCCATCTCCACCGCCACCATGGCGCTGCGCGACCCGCACGGCGACATTCTCACCGCCATCGAGCAGGCGGACGCCGCTGCCAAGACGGTTGACATCACCGTCGAGTAACCACAATCCTACACAGAAGGGGCTGTCTCTTAATGGAGGCAGCTCCTTTTCCATATGATCAGATACTTTGGAAAAGGGCACTTTAGGGAGCTAATGTGAACGAAAGACCACTCCCTCCGGCTGCTGCGGCAGCCAACCTTCGGCGTTTCATCAGCCTGCATCGCCCACTGGGCGCGGCTGCTGAAACGTCCCTCAAGAGGGAGGCCAGGGTTGCGCAAAGAGAATGAGGCTCCCTCTTGAGGGAGCTGTCAGCGAAGCTGACTGAGGGAGTTCGTGAACTTTAGCTCCCTTAAGCTCCCTTTCAATACGAAAAGAACACAGTGCCGAAGCGCTGCGTCCTTTCCGTATAGGAGAAGATTCCATAAAGAATCAGGAGGGGGCCAATCAATCGTCGAAGGAGAACGGCTTGATCTGGCGAATCACGTCGAGGATGGTGCCGTCGCGGGCCTCGAGCACCGCCACAACCTTGTCCTCAAACTGCACCGGATCCGGGCGGCCGACCATGGAATATGCCTTTTCCTTCAGGCTCTCAATGGTGACGTGCGGGATGCCCGCGTCGTCGAGGCACTTGATGAGATCCGGGCGCAGCGGGTTGACCGCGATGCCGTAATCGGTGACCAGCACGTCCACGCAGTCGCCCGGGGTGGTGACGGTCACGACGTTCTCGCAGACGGTCGCCATGCGGCCGCGCACCAGCGGGGTGACGATGATGCAGACCTTGGAGCCCGCTGCGGTGTCCGGGTGTCCGCCCGGCGCGCCGCGCAGCACGCCGTCCGAGCCGGTGAGCACGTTGACGTTGAAGCCGGTATCGATTTCCAGCGCAGCCAGCACGACGAAGTCCAGCTTGTTGACGAACGCGCCCTTGTTCGCCGGGTTGGCGTACTGGCTGGCGCTCATCTCAAAGTGGTTCGGGGTCTGATTGATGGAGTTGACGGCGTCCAGATCGAAGTCCTGCACGTCGATGACCTTGCCGACCTTGCCCTTCTTGAGCAGCTCGACCATCGGGCCGCAGATGCCGCCGATCGCCCAGCCCATCTTGATGCCGCGCTCATCCATATACTTCTCCAGGAATAGATTGGCAGCGAGGCTCGGGCCGCCGACGCCGGTCTGGAAGGAGAAGCCCTCTTTGAAATACGGCGTGGAGGCGATAACCTTGGCGACGTTCTCCGCCATCATCAGGTCGCGCGGGTTCTGAGAGATGCGCGCGGCAGAGGAAGCGATTTTCTTCGGGTTGCCGATGGAATCAACGACGACGACCGCGTCCACGTCGATCGCCTCGACAGAGGCCGGCATGTTCGGGAAGTCCACGAGGCAGTCGGTGATGACCACGACGTGATCAGCATACTTGGCGTCGGTCATCGCATAGCCCATGGAGCCACAGTTGCTCTTGCCGCCGATGCCGCGGCTGTTGCCCACGCAGTCGGAGGTCGGCGCGCCGACGAAGGCGATATCGATGTGCACCTCGCCCGCCTCGATGGCGCGCGGACGGCCGCCGTGGCTGCGGATGATCGCGGTGGTCTTGAGCTTGCCCTCGGACACCACCTGGCCCATGCGGCCGCGGATGCCGGAGGTCTGGATGCCGATGACCTTGCCTTCTTCGATGTAGTCGGCGATCAGGTCATGCGCGGCGCCCAGGGAGGACGCGGCGATGGTCAGGTCCTTGAGGCCCAGCTCCTCGATGGCGGCCTTCATGACCATGTTGACCACATAGTCGCCCTCACGCAGGTGATGATGGAAGGAGAAGGTCATGCCGTCCTTCGCGCCGCACTGACGAAGCGCGTCCGCGATGGTCGCGACAATCTTGCTCTCCTGGGGTGCCTCATAGCGGCGGGTCTTGGGCGCAGCCTTCTGGACGTACTTGCCGTCCATGTAGTTCTTGCCCTGATAGACTTCCTTGCCGTCAACCAGCAGGAACTCCGGGATATCACGTCCTACTGCATTCTTCATACCAGATCCCCCTCATACATGCCGCAGGCCTTAGCCAGCTTCAGCGTCCTCTCCGCGCCCGGAATGAAAGCGACGTCCACCATCTTGCCGTTGACCGTGAACACGCCGATGCCGGCGGCAGCGGCCTCGCGGA
>JBJEUI010000132.1:9273-11434 GCA_051883755.1 Candidatus Ventricola sp. | reverse complement strand
AGAGCATCCTCATCATCAACCAGGACGCGTACTACTACGATCATCCGGACATGAGCTTCGAAGAGCGGTGCAAGCTCAATTACGATGAGCCCTCCATCTTCGATCATAATCTGCTGCTGGAGGACGTGCGCACCCTGCTCGGTGGCCAGCGGGTGCTGCGCAAGCGGTATGACTATTCCAATCACCGCCGGGCTCCGCAGGCGGAAGAGTACCTTGAGCCGCACGATGTCATCGTCGTTGAGGGCATTCACGCATTCTACGATGAACGCCTGCGCGAGATGATGGATCTCAAGCTCTTTGTTCGGGTGGACTCGGACATCTGCCTGCTGCGCCGCATCCAGCGCGACATCAATGAGCGCGGCCGTGCCATCGACAACATTTCCGCGCAATATCTGACGACCGTCAAGCCGATGTTCGATCAGTACATTCGCAATTATGAGCAGTATGCGGACGTGATTGTCGCGCGTGGCGGTAAAAACGCCAAGATCACCGAAATTCTTGCCGGTTATATCAACAACGATCTGCACTTGTATCGCGGTCAAAGCCGCAGGAGGTCCTAATGCTTAAGAACTATACCAAGGAAGAGAAGTCCTGGATATTTTATGACTGGGCGAATTCCGCTTTTTCCGCCATCGTGGCGGCCATCATCCTGCCCGTGTTTTTTAAGACCATCGCTGAAGGCAGCGGCGTGACTGCCGTCGATGCCACGGCCTACTGGGGTTATGCCACTTCCCTGGGCACGCTGATCTGTGCGGTGCTTGCGCCGTTCCTGGGCACGCTCGGCGACTTTAAAGGCATGAAAAAGAAGCTCTTCACCGCTTTCATGCTGCTGGGCGTCATCAGCACCTTCATGCTGGCGCTGACCAACAGCTGGCAGATCCTGCTGCTGTTCTATGTGCTGGGCACATTGGGCTTCTCCGGCTCGTGCATCTATTACGACAGCTTCCTGCTGGATGTGACTGACGTATCCCGCATGGACCGCGTCTCTTCCGTCGGCTACGGCCTTGGCTACATTGGAGGCTCTACGATCCCGCTGGTGATCTCCCTTATCCTCATTCAGTTCGGATCCGGCTTCGGTGTCCCGACGATGCTGGCCACGAAGCTATCCTTTGTTCTCACCGCTGTCTGGTGGCTGGTTTTCACCATCCCGATGCTGCGCCATGTCCATCAGACGCATGCCATCGATCCGGACCGCAATATGCTCTCCCACACGATGCGCAACATGAAGCATACGCTCTCCATGATCGTTCGAAACAAGAGCGTGCTCTTCTTCATCCTCGCCTATTTCTTCTATATCGACGGTGTGGGCACGATCATCCATATGGCGACTGTCTTTGGTTCCTCCTGCGGGCTTGACAGCATGGACCTGATGGTCATCCTGCTCGTGGTGCAGATCGTAGCGTTCCCGTTTGCGATCCTCTACGGCAGGCTGGCGGACAAGTTCGGCTCTCGCAGCATGATTCTCTTCGGCATTGCGACCTATATCGTCGTCTGTATGCTGGGCTTTAACCTCAAGGAGATGAAGGATTTTCTGCTGCTGGCCGTGCTGGTAGGCACCGCACAGGGCGGCATCCAGGCACTTTCCCGCTCGTTCTACGGCAAGCTCGTCCCGGCAGACCATGCCAGCGAATACTTCGGTTTCTTCGACGTGTTCGGAAAGTTCTCCGCAGTCATCGGCCCGGCGCTCTTTGGCCTTGTGGCACAGCTGACCGGCGTCACCAATTACGGCGCGCTGGCCGTCATGTTCATGTTCATTCTCGGCGGTGCAGTCTTCATGTTCCTGGTACCCAAGAACGTGGAAAAGATTTAATCCAATTCTTCCCTGCAGCAGCAAAATGTGCACAAAAAAGGAGACCTGCGAAAACAGATCTCCTTTTTACATGCCCGATGTTCAGTCCTCGTAGCCGTTCGGATTCTGGGTCTGCCAGCGCCAGGAGTCGCGGCACATGTCTTCCAGATTCTTCTCAGCTTCCCAGCCAAGGTCTTCCTTTGCCTTCTTCGGATCAGCCCAGCATTCGGCGATGTCGCCCGGGCGGCGATCAACGATCTTGTAAGGAACCTTCACGCCGTTAACCTTTTCAAACGCATGGACGATATCCAGCACGCTGTAGCCGTGGCCGGTGCCCAGGTTCACGATCTCGGTGCCGGTGTGGGTCATCGC
>JBJEUI010000132.1:0-9173 GCA_051883755.1 Candidatus Ventricola sp. | reverse complement strand
GTCAGGATGCGCTCGTTCATGTACTTGGTCCAGCCGTACGGATTGGTGCAGCTGGTGGGCATGGTCTCATCCAGCGGCATGTGATCCGGAATGCCGTAAACCGTCGCAGAAGAGCTGAAAATGAAGCGCTTCACGCCGTGCTTTTTCATCGCCTCGCAGACGGTCAGCGTACAGTCGAGGTTGTTCCGGTAATACTCCATCGGCTTGGCCACAGACTCGCCGACAGCCTTGTACGCCGCAAAGTGGATCACCGCGTCGATCTCGTTTTCAGCAAAGATCTTGTCCATCGCCGCAAAATCGCAGCAATCCGCATTGTAGAACTTGATGGTCTTTCCGGTCAGTTCCTGCACACGCTCAAGCGACTTTTCGCTGCTGTTGTAGAGGTTATCGACGACAACAACGCTGTGGCCCGCATTGAGCAGTTCAACGCCGGTGTGAGAACCAATGAAGCCGGCGCCGCCAGTCAGAAGGATGTTCATGGGATGATTCTCCTCTCTTCTCTCGCGCGAAGGTATGAATTTACTTTTGTATCATTATACCACCGGTTTTTCCCTGTGGCAATCACCATTATTCCTCGATGAGCACCGCGCGGCACGGCGCGCCGTTTTCACCGATCAGGGACAGCGGCAGCGCGCTGAGGAAGTATTTTTCTCCAGAAGCCTTCTCAAGGCGCAGACCCTCCAGAAGCGCAACGCCGGCGCCCAGCAGCGTTCTGTGAATCTCACCGTCGCAGATCTCCATGTTTTCAACCGTCGGGGCATCAATGCCCACCAGCTTGACATGCTGCTGCGCCAGATACTGCGCCGCACGCATGCTCAGCACTGCCGGGTTAAAATGGCCGTTCTTGGGCGTATACTGTCCCTTGGGATCGGTGCGCAGAAGGATGCGCTCGCCCTCAGCAACCTGGCAGTCGATGAGCATCTTTTCGGTGATGACCTGCGCCTCGAACGTGAGCACGCGGCAGGGACCGATGAAGCAGTCCAGCGGCATGCTTTCAATCGTCGCGCCGCCGGGAATCATGTGCAGCGGCGCATCGACATGCGTGCCGCAGTGGCTGCCGATGGTCAGCTCACTGACCTCGCACATGTCGCCCAGCTTAAAGCTGGCGCACACCTGGCTGTGAAAACGAGGATCGCCAGGATAGACCGTCATGTCCGTGCTGATTTCCTGAGAGATATCAATGATTTTCATATTTATCTTTCCGCAGCCTCGTACTCGGCCACGGCCTCCTTCCACTCTTTGGTAAACTCTTCAAGGCAGAGATTGTTGTCCCGCATGTACTGCGCTACCTGCACGCCGACATAGCGCAGATGCCACGGCTCGTAGATGATGCCTGTGATCTCCTCTTTGTCCTTCTGATAGCGGATGATAAAGCCATAATCCCAGCAGTTTTCCGCGAGCCATATACCCTGCTTGGTCTCACCGAATGCTTCGGTGAACTTCTTGCCGATACCGGCCTTGTTGATCACGTCGATGCCCAGTCCCGTCTGATGATCCGAGGAACCCGGATAAGCCACCACGCCGTCATCCTTGCCGTTGTTCTTTTCAAGCCGGTTGTTGTACATCGTCTTCTGCGTGCGGTAGCTGCGGTATCCTGAGTGCGCATACAGATAGATGCCATCCTTCTCCGCCGCGTCAAACAGCGCGCAGAGCGCATCCGCCGCCGTCTGACGCATCTGAATCGGATCATAGCTGATCTTACGGCAGGAAAGATCCTTCGTCAGATCATCCGGAACATAGTCTTCATCAAGCAGACTCTCCCGGTTGGCCAGAACGATATAGTCGCTCGTGGTGAGCAGCTCGTAGGAAATCGGGTACGTCCATGCTGACGCTTCTTCCTCAAAGCTCTGTGCTTCCTCCAGCTCGCCCAGCGCAGAAAGATCCAGCATTTCCGCAGCGCACGGCGCAGCAAACAGCAACGCAAGAATCAGCAGAACGCTCACTTTATCAATTCGATTCATCGGTCGTCTCTCCTCCCTCTTCAAGGAAATTTATGCGGTCGCCGCGCACCATCAGGATGTATTCCTCAAATGTGATGTCCAGCTCGTTGATCTGTGCTGCGGCTTCCATACCCACATAGCGGATGTGCCACGGCTCGTAGATATAGCCGGTGATGTCCGTCTTGTCCTTGGGATAGCGAAGGATATAACCGTATTCATGGCAGTGCTCCGCCAGCCAGATGCCCTCAGGGGTATCGCCAAAGTCCTCTACCAGGCCGCTGCCCAGTGAAGAAAGGCCTTCCACGTCCATCGCAAGCCCCGTCTGATGCTCGGAATAGCCCGGCTTGGCGACGCTGGCATTGGCCGCTTTTTCGCTCATCGTTTCCAGCTTGCGCTCGAAAATCGCCTTCTGCGTGGAATAGCTGCGAAAGCCGCTGGTCGCATACAGCGTGATGCCGTCTTCAAGCGCGCCCTGAAACAGCGCTTCAAGCGCTGCAGCGGCCTCCGGCTGCATATAGATGTTTTCTGCCAGTGATTCCTTGGTCGGCGTCACGTTCGGCTTCACCAGCGTGATTGGGACAGCCGGCGCACGGTTGTATTTGTTGACCAGAATGAGCGTATCCGTTGGATCCTGATGCGGCATCATAAATGCCCAGGACTCAAACATCATCGCCGCGCCGACTGCCAGCGCCGCGATCGCCCGCATTGCAAGCATGATCTCGTATTCCTTTCTGTCTGCGCTGCCGTTCACCCGGCACAGACCGCCCGAAGATGGGCAGCGGTTTTACTTTACTCAATCCAGGTGAGCGCTTCCTCTCCCAGCTTGGCGGCCAAACGGCCATACAGTGTGTCGTCAGCCATCGCCTCAATCACCACACCGGTATCGGTGTATTCTTCAGAAAGCACGCTGCCGCTGTTGTGGAGCATTGACGTCATTCCGCCCTGCGCATACGGAATCTGCACACGAAGCTTGCGCTGCACGCCGCGAATCTTCAGCTTCACTTCCTCAAGCAGCGCCTCGATGCCCTCTCCGGTTTTCGCGCTGATGAAGAATGCGCCCGGCCACTGCGGCTTGGTTTCCAGAAGATCGACCTTGTTGATGACGTCAATCATCGGGCGGTCCTGCGCGCCCAGGGAAGCCAGCACCTCCAGGACAACGTCGTGCTGATGGAGCATTTCATCGGACGCGCCGTCCGAGACGATCAGCAGAATGTCTGCCAGCAGCGCTTCTTCCAGCGTTGAGCGGAACGCATCAACCAGCGCGTGCGGCAGCTTGCTGATAAAGCCGACCGTATCGACCAGCAAAAACTCGCCGCCGCTGGGCAGCTTCACCGTGCGCACAACAGGGTCAAGCGTCGCAAAGAGCTTGTCTTCCGCCAACACATTGGCATCGCTGAGCGCATTGAGCAGCGTGGACTTGCCCGCGTTGGTATAACCCACCAGCGCGACAACCGGTACGCGGTTCTTCTCACGCCGTGAACGGCGCAGGCTGCGCTGATCTTCCAGCTCCTTAATCTCGCGACGCAGGTCACTCATGCGCCTGCGGATACGTCGTCTGTCCATCTCAAGCCGCGTTTCGCCCGGTCCTCTCGTACCGATGCCGCCGCCCAGGCGGGACATTGACACGCCGTGTCCCATGAGCCGCGGGAGCTGATAGGCCATTTGTGCCAGTTCTACCTGAAGCCGTCCCTCACGCGACTGCGCACGCTGGGCAAAGATGTCCAAAATGAGCGTCGTGCGGTCGAGCACCTTGACGCCGCGCAGCACGTCCTCCAGGTTGCGTGTCTGCACGCCGGAGAGCTCGTCGTCAAAGATCACGATATCTGCGTCCTTCGCCTGACAGTCAAGCGCCAGCTCTTCCGCCTTGCCGCTTCCGATGTACGTCGCCGTGTCCGGCCGGGTTTTCTTCTGCAGCATGGTGCCAACGACAACAGCGCCCGCCGTGTCGGCAAGCCGGGCAAGCTCCTCAAGCGAGCGTTCGCTGTCCAGCCCAACCAGATAGGCGCGCTCCTTCTCCTCCTGCGTGCTGCTGCTTGCGCCAATGAGCACTTCCCGATCCGCGCGCTCAATCGCATCCATCCATGCGCGCTGAGGAATCTTCCTGACCGGAACAATGTCGGTCAGGAGGACCTTATTCACGCCGCCGACCACCTCGCCCAGAAACGCCGCCTGCACGCCGGTGGCATGGCCGTCCTTCGCGCCAACAGCAGCCATCGCGTCAAAGTGCATCGAACGCAGGGAGCTGATGTCGACGTCCGACAGCTGCGGATTTCCGCCCGGATGGGTGTGAATACAACGGATCATGCTCAGGCGGTGCGTATTGCGGCGCAGGTGCATATCCTTGAGATCCACGCTGTTCAACCCGCCGATGGTGATATCCAGAATCGCGCCGCTGCGCGAGACGTAGATGCTGATTTCGCGGTTAATCGCACAGGTGAACGCCGCCAGCACATCCAGCAGTTCCGCCGGAGCGAACACCTCGCCGGTCAGGTCAAGGTCATACAGCGTTTCCAGCTGTGCCAGCACGGAATCGCGAATGCCTTCTTTGTTGCCATAAATCATGATCGCGCTGAGTCTCCTTTTATCGTTTCAGGATCCGCCGCAGTGCGTCAGCAACAGCGGCCATCTCTTCTTCTGTATTCTCTGCCCCGATTGAGAAGCGGATATCCGCCTGTCGGTCACCGCCGATCCCCATGGCTACGATGACATGCGAACGCTCAGCCGCACCGGACGAGCACGCACTGCCCGAAGACGCCGCGATTCCCGCCAAATCAAGCTGCATGAGCAGCGGTAAGGGATGCGCATCGTCGATGGTCACATGCAGATGGCCCGGCAGCCGGTTTGCCTGATCGCCGTTCACGCGCACGCCGGTTATCGCAAGCAGCTTCTCTTCCAGCATATCGCGCAGCTGTGAAACGCGCGGTGCTGTCTTTTCCATTTCCTGCACAGACAACGAAATTGCCTTGCCCATGCCCACAATCGCCGGCGTGTTCTCTGTGCCCGCACGCATGTTTCGCTCCTGTGCACCGCCGTAGATCAGGTTTTCAATGCGCACGCCGCTGCGCACAATCAGCGCGCCAATCCCTTTGGGGCCGCTAAACTTGTGCGCGGAGATGGACAGCAAATCCGCATTCAGACGATTCATATCCACCGGAATATGGCCGACTGCCTGCACTGCATCCGTGTGCATCAGCACACCGTGCGCATGCGCGATCTCCGCCAGCACCGCAATCGGTTCAATTGTACCGACCTCGTTGTTCGCCAGCATAACGGAGGCCAGCAGCGTATCCGGCCGAATCGCCCGCGCAAAGCTTTCCGGCGAAATGCGCCCCAGATTATCTGCCTCCAGATAGGTCACCTCGCATCCCCGCCGCTCCAGCGCTGCACAGGCGTGCAGCACGGCGTGATGCTCAATCTTCGTGGTAATAACATGTCTTTTCTGCGGATGCGCAGAAACTACGCCGAATAGCGCCCAGTTGTCCGCCTCGCTGCCGCCGGAGGTAAAATAAACCTCGCTGCGCTTTGCGCCGACTGCCCGGGCTACCTCGTCTCGCGCCGCATCAATCGCTTGCCGGGCATCCCGTGCAAGCTGATAGCTGCTGCTGGCATTGCCGTAAGAAGCGGAGAAATACGGCAGCATTGCCTTGAGGACTTCTTCTCTGACCGGCGTCGTCGCTGCATGATCCAGATATATCACGTTTTCCGCCTCGTTTCCGCAAAAATCCATACATGATCAGTTTACCTTCTGTCCGCAGATGTGTCAACCACAAACTTCTCTGTATGATTTTTGAGCATGCAAAAGCGTACCGTTTTTCACGATACGCTTTTGTACAAGTTTATTCGTTGACGCAGCCGTCATACAGCGGGAATTGCGCACACAGTGCAAGCACTTCCTGCCTAACCTCCTCCACAGCCGCTTCGCCTTCGCGGATCAGCCTGGCAATCAGCTGCGCGATCTTCACCATCTCCGGCTCCTTCATGCCGCGGGTAGTGACCGCCGGGGTACCGATGCGCACGCCGCTGGTCACGAACGGACTGAGCGTCTCCTTCGGGATGGTGTTCTTATTGACTGTGATGTTCGCCTGACCCAGCAGCGTTTCCAGTGCCTTGCCGGTCACACCCGTACCGGTCAGATCCAGCAGCATCAGGTGATTGTCCGTGCCGCCGGAGACGAGGCGGATGCCCTGCCTGGTGAATTCTTCGGCCATGGCCTTTGCGTTGAGTACGATCTGATGCTGATAGGCCTTGAACTCGTCGCTCAGTGCTTCCTTGAAGCAGACTGCCTTACCCGCGATCACATGCTCCAGCGGGCCGCCCTGCGTGCCCGGGAAGATCGCCTTGTCAATCGCCTTGGCGTACTGCTCTCTGCACAGGATCATGCCGCCGCGCGGGCCGCGCAGCGTCTTGTGCGTCGTCGTGGTCACAAAGTCGGCATACGGCACCGGGCTCGGATGCTCGCCTGCAGCAACCAGACCGGCAATGTGCGCCATGTCGACCATCAGCAGACAGCCCACCTTGTCCGCAATCTCACGCAGGCGGGCAAAGTCGATCACGCGCGGGTACGCAGACGCGCCCGCCACGATCAGCTTCGGCTTCACCTCAAGCGCCTGCTTCTCCAGCGCATCGTAATCGATGACTTCCTCATCCTCCGTTACGCCGTAAGCAACGAAGTTGAAATATTTGCCGGACATGTTCACAGGGCTGCCGTGCGTCAGATGGCCGCCGTGGGACAGGTTCATGCCCATCACCGTGTCGCCCGGGTTCAGCATGGCAAAGTACACCGCCATATTGGCCTGTGCGCCGGAATGCGGCTGAACGTTGGCATGCTCCGCGCCAAAGAGCTGCTTGGCACGGTCGCGCGCAAGGTTTTCGACCACATCGACATACTGGCAGCCGCCGTAGTAGCGCTTGCCCGGATAGCCCTCCGCGTACTTATTGGTCAGATGAGAACCCATCGCCGCCAGCACAGCGTCACTGACGAAGTTCTCGGAAGCAATCAGCTCAATATGCTCACGCTGACGCTTGAGCTCGTCCTGCATGGCAGCACAGAGCTCGGGATCGACAGCCTGAATGGACTTGAAATCAATCATGATAGGCACCGCCTTTTTTGTGTTTTGCATTATTATATCACAAATGCGTCATAAATCAAGCGCAAGCTGACTTATGTGCAAAAAAGAGGAACGCCGAAGCGTTCCCCCTTTCATTCGGTTCGGATCAGGCCTTCTGTTCGGGCGCCTTTGCGGCAGCCGGAGCAGCCGGCTTTGCGGCCGGAGCCGCAGGAGCCTTCTTCACCTTGTCCATCTTGTTGCGCGGCGCGCGGCGGTCACGCATGACGATCGCCTTGCGCGGGCACTTCGCGGCACACGCGCCACAGCCGGTGCAGGCGCCAAGCACCTTGTGCTTCTGCTTGAGTGCGCCTTCGATCGCGTCGAACTTGCACTGCTTGGTGCACAGCGTACAGCCCACGCACTTGTCCGCATCGATGTACGCTTCCTTGCGGACCTCGTAATCGGCGGTCATCGCGCCGGTCGGGCAGGCATCAGCACAGGCCATGCAGCCCACGCACTTCTCGTAGTCGATCTTCGGTACGCCGTTTTCCATGGTCAGTGCGCCAAAGTTGCAGGCCTTCACGCAGGCTTCGCAGCCCACGCACGCCTTGTCGCACTTCTCCTTGAGCGCATTGCCCTTGCCCGGATTGTGGCAGCTGATCTCGACGACGCGATCCGCCGGCTGCATGCTCAGCACATGCTGCGGGCAGGCCGCAACGCACTTCTTGCAGCCCTGACACTTCTCCTTGTCGACGACGGCAATTTTCTTCACCGGATCGATATGGATCGCATCAAACGGACAGGCGCGCTCACAGGTACCCATGCCCAGACAGGCATACTGGCAGGCCTTGGTGCCATTGTCCACCAGGGTCGCCGCGATGCAGTCGTGGATGCCCTGATAGTTCTTCTGCGCGCAGTGATCGCCATGGCCCTGGCAGGCAACGGTCGCCACCATGCGGACGCCGACAGAAGCGGAGACGCCCATGATCTCCGCCATCGCGGCGGTGCACTTGGGGCCGCCGACAGCGCAGGCGCCGACTTCAGCCTTACCCTCGGCGACAGCGGCAGCATAGCCGTCGCAGCCCGGGTAGCCGCAGGCACCGCAGTTCGCGCCCGGCAGGCACTCACGCAGCGCATCGACGGTCGGATTGGACGGGACCGCAAAGACGCGGCCAGTCACACCCAGCAGCGCGCCGAAGACCAGGCCCAGCACACTGATAACGAGCGCGGCGGTAAGAATCGCAGTAATACTCACTTCAGTTTCCTCCCTCGCTCTACGCTTAAATCAGGCCATTGAAACCGTTGAACGCTACGGCCATGAGACCCGCCGTGATCAGCGCGCCGGTGAAGCCTTCCATCCACTTGGGCATGTTGCCCACCGCCAGACGCTCGCGGATGCCGGCGAACAGGCAGATGGACAGCGTGAAGCCCAGCGCAGAGGCCGCGCCGTTGATGACGGACAGAATCAGGTTGTAGCCCTCGGTCACGTTGAGCTGCGCCACGCCCAGCACCGCGCAGTTGGTGGTGATCAGCGGCAGATAAACACCCAGCGCCTGATACAGGCTCGGCGCCATCTTCTTGAGCACCATTTCAACGATCTGCACCAGCACGGCAATCACCAGGATGAAGGCGATCGTCTGCAGGTATTCAAGGCCGAACGGCACCAGCAGGAAAGCGTTGACCAGGTAGGCCACCAGAGAGGCGACGGCCATGACGAACGTAACCGCCATGCCCATGCCGAACGCGGTATCCAGTTTCTTGGAAACGCCCAGGAACGGACAGATGCCGTAGAAGCGGGACATCGCGAAGTTGTTGACAAAGATGGAGCCAATCAGGATCGTAAGAATCTGGTTCATCGTTTTTCCTCCTTACGCCTTCTTCGGCAGCAGCTTGTTCATCAGAGCAAGCATCAGACCCAGCACGATGAAGCCGCCGGCCGGCTTGACCAGCAGATCCATCGGCATGTAACCCGCCGGCATCACCTGAACGCCCAGCAGCGTGCCCGCGCCGAACAGCTCGCGCACCGCAGAGATCAGGGTGATCGCGATGGTGAAGCCGATGCCCATGCCCAGACCGTCAACGATCGCCGGAATCGGCTTGTTCTTGAATGCAAACGCTTCCGCACGGCCGAAGATGATGCAGTTGACGACGATCAGCGGAATGAACACGCCCAGAGCCGCATCCA
>JBJEUI010000131.1:0-2206 GCA_051883755.1 Candidatus Ventricola sp. | reverse complement strand
ATCAGGGGGGATGAAAGTGGATTCGATTCTGGTCCGGCGCAAGTGGGAACCCTATGTCTGGCTGCTGCCCAGCATCATCCTGATGACGACGTTCGTCATCTTCCCGATCATGATCGTCTTCAAGCTCGCCTTCAGCGAGATTTCCAAGGCGGGCATTGTCGGCGGATTTGTGGGCCTGCAGAACTTTATCGATGCGGTCAAGGCGCCCGCGTTCGGCCCGGTGATGATCAATACCTTCATCTGGGTCATCTCGGTCGTGGGCCTGTCGACGCTCATCGGCTTCATCATGGCCATGGTGCTCAATCAGGAGTTCATCGGCCGCAAGGTGGCGCGCTCCATCGTGGTCTTCCCGTGGGCGACCTCGCTGGTCATCCAGGCGTCCATCTGGAATTACATCATCAAGTACGAGTACGGCAACCTCAACAATGTCCTGCTCAACATGGGCATCATCAAGCAGGCCATCAACTGGCGCGCGACCTATCAGATCGAGTTCATGTGGGAGTGCGGCGTGGGCATCTTCGTCACGATCCCGTTTGTCACGTTCTGCGTGCTTTCCGGCCTGCAGTCGATCGACGCGGCGTACTATGAGGCCGCGACCGTCGACGGCGCAAGCTTCTGGCAGAAGCTGACGCACGTGACGATCCCGCTGGTCATGCCGTCGCTGACGGTCTCCACGGTGCTCAACATCATCTACGTGTTCAACTCCTTCCCGATCATTTACACGATCACCAAGGGCGCGCCGGCCAACAAGACCGATACGCTGATCACCTACCTGTACATGCTGGCGTTCTACGACCAGAAGAAGGGACCCGCGACGGCGCTGTCCGTCATCGGCTTTACGATTCTATGCCTGGTTTCCGGCCTGTATATGATGATGACGATGAAAAAGGAGGATGCATGATGAAGACGGTATCCTCCGGCGATGTTTTGAAGAAAAACCGCAGGGCGCTGGTGCTCGCGGTGATCATGCTGGCGCTGGCCCTCGTGCTGCTGAGCCTGCCGATGTATGAATTCGACGCGACGCTCTACACCAAGCGCTCAGGCAACACGTTCGTGGGCGACGAGCGCTACGCCAAGGCGATGGAGGAGGTCGAGGCCGCTGCCGAGAGCTACCGGCAGCAGGGCTACGCGGTCTCCATCTCCGAGCAGGTGACCGAGCGCGTCAACTCCAAGGGCGAGACCACGTCCATGATCACCTTCAGCATCGGCAGCGCGAAGGCCTACCGCGCGTGGGACTTCCTCGGCGCGGGCCTGCCGTCCTCCAGGGTCCTGACGGCGCTGCTGCTGTGCGCGGCGGGCTCTGTCGTGCTGATGCTCCTCGGCCTGCGCGGGGGCATGGATACGCCGCACTATGCGCTCAAGGGTGCATCCCGCAGGATGCGCCTGATCGCCTGCGCGCTGGCGTTTGCCGCCGTGCTGCTGGTGCCGGTCTTCGCGATGGTGAACACGCGCACCTTCTCCCGCGAGGTGACGCTGTTCCTGAGCGGCATGGGCGGCGAGGCGGCGCCTGCGCTGATGCAGAAGATCGGCGCGTTCCTGTACGGCAGCGTCGAAGCGGAGCAGCTGTCTGAGCTGCTCAAGGGCGTTTCGTACCACACGACGTGGACGATCTGGGCGCTGGCGCCGGTGCTCTTTGTGCTGCTGTGCAGCCTGATTGTGCTGGCCAAGGGCGAGCTCGGCTCCATGCTGGCGCGCGGCGGGCTGTATGTGTTCATCATCGCCATGAGCCTGCTGATCCTGTATCCGTTCTACGTCATGTTCATCACGGCCTTCCGCGGCAACGCGGAGACGACGGACATGTACTTCCTGCACATGCTGCCCACGAAGTGGATCTGGAGCAACATGAAGGACATCGTCGGCCGCGGCGTGCTGCGCTACCTGATGAACTCCATCGTGCTGTCCGTCGGCGCGACGACGATCGCGATGCTCTGCGGCATTCCCGCGGCATACGCCATGGCGCGCATGAAGTTCAAGGGCAAGAACGTGTTCCTCGGCTTTGTCATCATGAGCCAGATGTTCTCGCCGGTCGTGCTGCTGGTCGGCATCTCGCAGCTAATGAACGCGCTGCACCTGAACGACACGATCATCGGCCTGATGCTCATCAACGCGGCGTTCAACCAGGCGTTTGCCATCTGGCTGCTGCGCGGCACCTTCCTGTCGATCTCCTCGGAGATGGAGCAGGCGGCCTGCATCGACGGCTGCAACA
>JBJEUI010000130.1:0-2216 GCA_051883755.1 Candidatus Ventricola sp. | reverse complement strand
CGGACGTGCTCTCCCCCATGCTGGCGCACTGCCAGGACATCAAGCGCCGCATCCCCAACGCCAAGACCGTGTTCATCGGCCCGTGCGTCGCGAAAAAGGACGAGGCGGATCACTACAAGGGCCTGACCGACGCCGTGCTCACCTTCGAGGACCTGACCCGCTGGCTGGAGAAGGAAGGCATCGAGCTGGAGCACGAGGTCGACGCACAGGAGGAGAGCCGCGCGCGCTTCTTCCCCGTCACCGGCGGCGTGCTCAAGACCATGCAGCAGGACGCCCCCGGCTTCACCTACCTGGCCATCGACGGCGTAAGCAACTGCATCGAGGCGCTCAAGGACGTCGAGAGCGGCAGGATCCATCACTGCTTCATCGAGATGAACGCCTGCGCCGGCGGCTGCATCAGCGGCCCGGTCATGGAGAAGTACCACAAGAATCCGGTCAAGGACTACGTCGCCGTCGCGGGCTACGCCGGCACAAAGGACTTTGACGTGCCGCAGCCGGATCTCATCCACCTGCGCAAGAGCTTCTCTCCGATCCAGTCGGAGGCGAGAATGCCCAGCGAGACCGAGATTCAGAGCATTCTGCGCCAGATGGGCAAGTTCCGCCCGAGCCAGGAGCTCAACTGCGGCTCCTGCGGCTACAATACCTGCCGCGAGAAGGCCATCGCCATCTATCAGGGCAAGGCGGAGGCCTCCATGTGCCTGCCGTACCTCAAGGACAAGGCCGAGAGCTTCTCGGACACCATCGTCAAGAACACGCCCAACGGCCTCATCGTGCTCAACGAGGACCTGGAGGTGCAGCAGGTCAACAACGCTGCGCGCAAGATCCTCAACATCCGCAACGCCAGCGACGTGCTGGGCGAGCCTGTCGTGCGCATCCTCGATCCGATGATCTTCATGAACACGCTCGAGTCCCGCCTGGGCATCCTCGAGCAGCGCGAATACCTGGCCGAATACAAGCGCTACGTCGAGGAGACGGTCATCCACGACAAGGAGAGCCGCCTGCTCATCTGCATCATGCGCGACGTGACGCAGGAGGAGCGCGAGCGCGAAAAGAAGGAAAGCATCAGCCAGCAGACCATTGAGGTCGCCGACAAGGTCGTTGACAAGCAGATGCGCATCGTTCAGGAAATCGCATCCCTGCTGGGCGAGACTGCTGCCGAAACCAAGATCGCGCTGTCCAAGCTGAAGGAGTCCATCTCGAATGAATGATCTTTGTGCGGATATCGGATACAAGAGTATCAACCATGTCGGCGAGCAGCTGTGCGGCGACCACGTCGACATTGTGGATCAGGGCGACGGCTCCACCGTCATCGTCCTGGCGGACGGCCTGGGCAGCGGCGTCAAGGCGAGCATCCTCTCGACGCTCACCTCCAAGATCATCTCCACGATGCTGGCCGCAGACCTGCCCATCGAAGAGTGCGTCTCCGCCATCGCCGCCACGCTGCCGGTGTGCTCCGTCCGCGGCGTCGCCTATTCCACCTTCACCATTATCCACCTGCGGAACAACGAGACCGCCGAGCTCATCCAGTACGACAACCCGCATGTCATCCTCATCCGCGATGAAAAGAACTACGACTATCCGCGGACCGAGATGAACATCGGCGGCAAGAAAATCTTCAAGTCCGTCATCAAGCTTCAGGAGAACGACCTGTTTATCGCCATGAGCGACGGCTGTCCGCACGCGGGCATCGGCATGAGCTACAACTTCGGCTGGAAGCGCGAGGACATCGCCGCCTTCATGGAGACCATCTCCGTGGCCGGCTACACCGCCAAGACGCTCTCCACCATCCTCATCGACGAGGTCAACAAGCTCTACGGCGGCAAGCCCGGCGACGACGCCACCGCCTGCATCGTGCGCATCCGCAAGCGCGTGCCGATGAACCTGCTCTTCGGCCCGCCGAGCAACCGCGACGACTGCGACCGCATGATGAACCTGTTCTTCTCCAAGGAGGGCAAGCACATTGTCTGTGGCGGCACCACGTCCTCCATCGCCGCCAAGTACCTGGGCAAGCCGCTCAAGGCGACGCTGTCCTTTGAGCGCAGCGACATCCCGCCCATCGCCGAGATCGAGGGCGTGGATCTGGTGACCGAGGGCGTCATCACGATCAACCGCGTCGTGGAGTACGCCAAGGATTACCTGGAAGCCAACACCGAATACGCCGAATGGAGCATGAAGCGCGACGGCGCCTCGCTGATCGCCCGCCTGCTCTTTGAGGA
>JBJEUI010000129.1:3564-11555 GCA_051883755.1 Candidatus Ventricola sp. | reverse complement strand
GCCGCCGATGAAGATGCGGAAGATGTTGCCCGCGCCGAAGTGCACCCAAACCGGGTTCTCCTTCGTCCTTTTTGCGACAGCCTCTACGTCGTAGGCAGGCAGAGAAATGCCGGCCTTCTCCCACGCGGCGGTGTCCTTGATGCCGGAAAGCGTCAGCTTCATACGAATCAACCTCTCTTTGCGTTCTTGTCGATAGCTTCCCACAGGCCGTTGAGGTAGGCGATGCCCAGCGCACGGTCATACAGACCATAGCCGGGGCGGCCGACCTCATCCCAGATCATGCGGCCGTGGTCCGGGCGGATGTAGGTGTCCGGGCAGGTTTCATAGATGGCGCGCATGATCTCGTACATGTCCAGATCGCCGTCGGCGGACAGATGGCTGGACTCGCGGAAGCAGCGGTCGGAGCCGAGGTGCTTCACGTTGCGCACGTGCAGGCAGCCGATGCGGCCCATCTCGCCGAAGTGGCGGACGATGGCCGGAATGTCGTTGTGCACGTTGCTGCCCAGCGAGCCGGTGCACAGGCACAGCGTGTTGCAGGGGCTGTCGTGCAGCTTCACCATCTTGTCAAAGCCCGCCTGATCGTGCGTGATGCGCGGCAGGCCGAAGATCGGCCAGCCCGGATCGTCCGGATGACAGGCCATCTTCACGCCGACCTCCTCACAGGTCGGGATGATGCCGTCGAGGAAGTACTTGAAGTTCTCCAGCAGCTTTTCCTCGTCGATGTCCTTGTACAGCTCGAGCACGTGCTCCAGCTGGGACAGGCGCTCCGGCTCCCAGCCCGGCAGGGTGAAGCCGTTGGAGTTCTCGGCGGTCTTCCTGACGATCTCCACCGGCGTCATCGCGCCCAGCTCCTTCTCGTCGAAGTACAGGCTGTTGGAGCCGTCCTCCGGGATCTCGCGGGCCAGGTCGGTGCGCAGCCAGTCGAGCACCGGCATGAAGTTGTAGACGATGACCTTCACGCCGTACTTTGCCAGATTGCGGATGGACTTGCAGTAGTTCTCGATGTACATGTCGCGCGTGGGCAGGCCAAGCTTGATGTCCTCGTGCACGTTCACGCTCTCGATGACCTCGCACTCCAGACCCGCGGCGTGCACCTCATCCATGTACGCCTTGATCTCCTCTTCCTCCCAGACCTCGCCTGCGGCCTTGTAATCCAGCACGCCCATCAGGCCGGTGCAGTTCGGGATCTGCTTGATCTGCTTGAGCGTAATCTTGTCGCTGTCCTTGCCGTACCAGCGGAATGTCATTTTCATACGCATTTTCCTTTCCTGTCCGTCATGCGGACAATCAATCCTCTGCCATACCGATCAGGTCGAACTTCTCCGTGGAAATCACGATATCGAAGTCGTTCTTCTTCGGCTTGGGCGTCTTGAGCCAGATGGTGCGGTCGGACAGGTTGTAATACCAGCCGCTTTCCGCCTCCTCCCACGCATCGCGCACGATGTAGCGGGTCACCGGCTTGCCGTCCACCGTCGCCCAGAACGCGCCCTTCTTCTTGCTGACCAGCTTCAGGGTGATGCGCTCCACGGTATCCTCGTAGCTGCCCTCGCGGCGGAAGGAGATGGTCGTGCGGTCGCCCGCCTTCACGGAGATCGTAGTCTTCGCGTAGACGCCCTGCTTGTAGTCTTCGGTGTGGCCGTCGTCATCATACTGCACGAACGTACAGTCGTTCTCCGCGGCGATGAGGTAGTCCATCTGCTTCCAGGTGTCGCGCAGAATCTTCTTGACGTCCTCGCTGGTGACAAAGATGGCGCTTCCGCGCAGGAACATCGGGATGCTGCCCGGGCCAACCGGCACGCTGATCGTCTGGCCGCCCACATAGGCTTTGAGGTTGTCGTTCATGTCATACCAGGTGCAGCCCGCCGGCAGGTAAATCGTGCGCTCGGTCGCGCCCTTTTCCACAACATTGGCGACGAGCACGCTGCTGCCGTACATGAACGTGAGATTCTCGTCCGTATAGCAGGCGGTGTCCTCCGGGAATTCCAGGAACAGCGGGCGCATCGCCGGCATGCCGTCCTGATTGGCCTCGTACATGAGCGAATACAGATACGGCAGCATGCGGTAGCGCAGCGCATAGGCCTCGCGGATATACGGCAGGTTCTCCTCGTACATCCACGGCTGAGTCACGGTATTGTCGTTGTTGGCGGAGTTGAGCGTGAAGCGCGGCTGGAAGATGCCGCTCTGAATCCAGCGTAGCAGCAGCTCAGCCTCCGGCGCGGGGCCGGCAAAGCCGCCGATATCGCAGCCCATGTTCGCGCAGCCGGACAGGCCCATGCCCAGGATGGTGGCGATGTTGAACTTGACCGTACGCCAGTCGGTCAGGTTGTCGCCGCCCCAGACCTGCGCATAGCGCTGAATGCCGGCATAGCCCGCGCGATTGATGATGTAGGGACGCTCGCCCGGGTACACGTCCGCAATCGCCTGACGGGCCAGGAAGGCCATCAGATTGGAGTGCAGGATCTTGAGCTCCGCCATGGTGCCCTTCTCGCCCTCGAAATCGCACTGGGCGTTGCGGTCCTCCACGCCGTCCATCTCGCAGTTGTCGTTCCAGACGGTCTTGGTGCCCATCTCCAGGATGTTCTTCTCCAGCAGCTGCTTCCACGTCTCACGCGCAGCGGGCTTGGTGAAGTCGAAGAAGCGTCCCTTGCCGCCCCACCAGCGGCCGTAGTAATCGGCGCTCCCGTCCGGCGTCTTGATGAACACGTCATTCTTCTCAAACAGCTCCATGTACGGATGACGCTTGAGGATGCCCGGCTTCAGGTTCGGAATGACGTTGATGCCGCGGCGGTTCATCTCATCAAAGAACGCCTTGGGCTCCGGGAAGCGCTTGTGGTTCCAGTTGAACACATAGCGCAGGTTGTCCTCCTCGCCGCTGGAATAACCGGAGGCCAGCCAGAAGTTGTCGATGAGAATATCTTCCTTCTCGTGCTTGTCGATGACGCGGTAGATCTCCTGGTCGCAGTCCTTCTCCAGCTCGGCATAGTACATCGTGGAGGCGCAATAGCCCAGAGACTGCTTGGTGGGCAGCGCGCTGCGGCCTGTCAGCATTGTATACTGCTCAAGAATGCCCGGCATCGTCGGCGCCGCCAGCAGGAACAGGTCGAGGTCGCCGCCGTCCGTCTGGTAGTAGGTATAGCGCTCCCAATAACCGGAGAGCTCCTGCCCCAGATCGAACACGCAGTCGTAGCTGTTGTGATAGAACAGGCCGACCGGGCGCTTGTCGCTTTCATTCACGCGGATGTAGAACGGGATATGCTTGTACATGGGATCGCCGTGCTCGGGATCGTGGCCGATCGCGTCCTTCGGGCTCATGCGCAGGCGGCGGCCGCGCTTGTCCAGATGCCCGGTCTTCTCGCCGAAGCCAAAGAAGTGGTCGCGCTCGCGATCCGTTTTGCTGAAGTGCGTCAGACGGCCGATCTGATCCTGTTCAAAGGCACGCTCGCGAAGATCCTGATGGATCACGTTGCCCTCGAGGTCGTACAGCGTGAAGGAGAACGGATCCTTGCACAGCACCAGTTTCACCTTCGCCGTGGTGAAGGTGACGGTATCCTTTGTCTCCTCGGCCGGCACGTCGAGCGCTGTAATGCGCGTGCGCTCGTCCTTGAGCAAATCGTCCATACGGTCCGCCCATGCGGTGGTCACCAGCGTATAGCTCTCTTCCTTGAACGCACGGTCAAAGGACACACGGATGCGCAGCAGGTCGTCCGTCATGAAAACCAGCATCACATCCGCCGCATCGCCGTGAATGATATATCCGTTCTCCGTCTTTTCCATCGAACGGAATTCTCTAAGCAGCATTTTCAGCTTCCTCCTTTTGGGGAAGGGGAAGGAACGGCTCACCGTTTCCTTCCCCCTTTCCTGTATCACATGCCAATAAGATCGAAATCCTCAAAGGACACCGTCAGCGTGATATCCTTCTTCGGGTTCGGGTACTTGATTTCCACGGCGCGCTTGCTCTGGCTGTAATACCAGCCCGTCTGCGCCGCGTCAAACTTCTTGCGGTTGAGGAAGTGCGGGAGCTTCTCGTCGCCCAGCGCGACCCAGAACGGGCTGCGGTCCTTGCGGACCATCTCCACCTTCACCGTCTCGACGCTGTCGCGATAGCTGCCCTCGGAAGTGAAGGCCACTTTCACCACGTTTTTGCCGGTCATGGCAATCCGGGTGCGGCGGTACACGCCCTGCTTGAAGTCGTTGGTCACGCCGTCATCCTCGTAGCAGGTGTAGACGCGGTCCTCGCCCGGCACCATCACCAGGTGCAGGTTCTTCACGCAGTCGCGCTCCATGCTCATGAGCTGGTTGTCCGCCATCGGCACAAGCGCGCCCTCGCGCAGGAACATCGGAATGCTGGTCATGTCCACCGGCACCTCGATGGTCTGCCCGCCCTCGTAGCAGGCGAACTTGTCGCTCCAGTCGTACCACTTCGTGCCCTTGGGCAGGTAGACGCTTCGGGTCTTCGCGCCCTTCTCGATGACGTTGGCCACGAGAATGTCGCGTCCGAACATGAAGTCAAAGCTGCTGTCGTAGACGTTCTCGTCGTTCTGGAATTCATAGACGAGTGCGCGCATGATCGGCGCGCCGGTCTGGGTCGCCTCATACTCCGCGCTGTACAGGTACGGCAGCATGCGGTAGCGCAGCAGGATGGCGTCGCGGATGATGCCGGCGCTGTCGCGGAACATCCACGGCTCAGTCACGGTGTTGTCGTTGCTGGCGGAGTGGATGGAGAAGCGCGCCTGGAAGATACCCTGCTGCACCCAGCGCACAAAGAGCTCCTCCTCCGGCGCGGGGCCGGCGAAGCCGCCGATGTCCGCGCCCTCGTTGGGCTGACCGGACAGGCCCATGCCCGTGATGATCGGGATGTTGTACTTCAGGCTCTTCCAGCTGGTGTAGTTGTCGCCGCACCAGGTCTGCGCATAGCGCTGGATGCCGGCGGAGCCGGAACGGCACACGCTGTACGGGCGGGCGGACGGGTCATGCTCGCGCACGGCGTCGTTGCTCAGCTTGCACATGAGCGTGCTCATGATCGGCTTGAGCGCAGCGATCGTGCCGCCCTTGCCGTCAAAGTCGCACACCGCATCCTTGTCCAGCAGGGAATCGTACTCACAGTTGTCGTTCCAGATGGAATTCGTGCCCACGTCGATGAGGCTGTCGGTCATGTACTTCTTCCAGGCCTCGCGCGCCTCGGGCTTGGTGTAATCCCAGAACGCGCCGTCGCCGCCCCACCAGGAGCCGACGGCATACCTGGACGTGTCCTCGCTGTCCTTGACAAAGACGTCCTTCTCCTCGAACTCCTTGAACCACGGGTGCATCAGCAGGATGCCCGGCTTGATGTTGGGCACGTTCTGCGCGCCGCGCTCGTTCATCGCTGCGAAATACGCGCGCGGATCCTTGAAGCGGTCGGTGTTCCAGGTGAACACGCAGCGCTTGTTGTTGTAGCTGGTGTAGCCGCTGGACAGGTGGAAGCCGTCGATCGGGAAGCCCTCTTCCTTGATCGTGTCGATGAAGCCGATCACGGCGTCATCGCTGTCCTTCTCCAGCTCCGGATAGTACATGGAGCTGCCCTGGTAGCCCAGGCCGCGCTTGGGCAGCAGCGCCGGGCGGCCGGTCAGCAGCGTGTAGTTGTCCACGACGCGCGCGATGGAGTCGCCGGCGAGCAGGAACATGTCGATGTCGCCGCCGTCGGCCTGCCAGTAGGTGTAGCGCGGCCAGTAGTTGCTCTTCTCGCAGCCCATGTTGAACACAGACTCATAGAAATTGTGATAGAACACGCCGACAGCCTTCTGCGTGCTTCTGCTCAGGCGGATGTAGAACGGAATGTGCTTGTAGAGCGTATCC
This sequence comes from Candidatus Ventricola sp., assembly GCA_051883755.1. Taxonomy (GTDB): domain Bacteria; phylum Bacillota; class Clostridia; order Christensenellales; family Aristaeellaceae; genus Ventricola. The sequence goes on along the minus strand of JBJEUI010000129.1, from coordinate 5,723 downwards.
ATCTTCTCCGCGTCGTAGCCCATGGCGTCGGTGGCGCGCTCACGCAGGAAGGACTTGTTCTTGTTGAGCAGGCCGGCCTTCTCGCCGAAGCCGTAGAAGCAGTCCTCCTCCTCCATGCGCGCACGGGAGACGACACGGTTGTTGCTGTCCAGGATGAACGGGCTGCCGGAGACGGTGCGGTAGAGCTCAACGCCCTCCGCGTTGTACAGCGCCAGGCAAAGCGGGTTCTTCTCCAGCACCAGGCGCACGGCGGAGGTGGTAAACTCGATGCGGCTTTCGTCCTCGGCAATCGCCGGCGTCACCGGGGTTACGCGGGTGCGCTCGCCCTCAAACAGCGGATCAAGGCGGTCCTCCCAAGCGGTGGTCATCAGGATATAGCTTTCCTCTGCAAGCTCCTTGTCGAAGGAAGCGCGGACGCGGACAATCTCATCGGTGACGAACACGATTTTCAGATCGGCGTTGTTCGTATGCACCAGATAAAAGCCGTCCTTCGCCTCCATTCCTGCAAATCGGGAGCAGATTTTCATGGTGAAGGTCACTCCTTTCACGATTCAGGGTAAATAAAATAGACGGCAGTGCGTTTCCACAGTCACCTGTGAAGACGGTAACTGCCGCCATGAAAGGGATGCTCGATTTCGATTAGTTCCACCAGAGCGACGGAATGAGGCCGCAGAGCTTCGGCACGCACAGCGGAATCGCCGGAATGAACGTCACAGCGAACAGCGCGATGACCATCGCCGCGAACATCGGAACGATGTACTTGGTGACGCCCTCAATCTTGACATGGCCAACGCCGCAGCCGACGAACAGGCAGGAGCCGACCGGCGGGGTGACAGAGCCGATGCCCAGGTTCATGATCAGCATAAGGCCGAAGTGCACGTCGCTCATGCCGATGCTGCGGGCAATCGGCAGGAAGATCGGCGTGAAGATCAGCACCGCCGGCGTCAGATCCAGGAACATGCCCATGACCAGCAGGAAGATGTTCATGATCAGCAGCAGCACATAGCGGTTGCTGGAGATGCTCATGAGCATCGAGGAGATGGCCGCCGGAATGCCCGTGTAGGACATGACGTAGGACATGATGGAGGAAGCCGCGATCAGGAACAGGATCGTCGCGCTGGACTTCATCGTATCGGCCAGCAGGTTGTAGAAGGTCTTGAAGTTCATCTCGCGATAGAGAATCGCCAGGATGCCGCAGTACAGGCACATGACCACGCCGGCCTCGGTCGCCGTGAAGATGCCGCCCAGGATGCCGCCCATGACGATGATGACCGCCAGCAGCGACGGCACCGCGTCGATGACGATCTTGAGCGTGGAGTCGGTCTCCTTGACCGCGGAGGCCTTGTAGCCCTTCTTCAGCGCCAGATAGATCGCCACCGCGATGACCGCAATGCCCAGCAGCGCGCCGGTCAGATAGCCGCCCATGAACAGCGCGGCCACGGAGACGCCGCCCGCGGTGATGGAGTAAAGAATCAGCGGACCGGACGGCGGAATCAGGATGCCGGTCGGCGCAGAGCAGATGTTGACCGCAGCGGAATAGTTCGGGTCATAGCCCTCGTCCGCCTCAAGCGGGCTCATGATGGAGCCCATCGCAGAGGTCGCCGCAACGGAGGAGCCGGAAACGGCGCCAAAGAACATGTTCGCCAGGACGTTGGTTGCCGCCAGATAGCCCGGCACCTTGCCCACCAGCAGGCGCGCCAGACGCACCAGGCGCTTGGCGATGCCGCCCTTGTTCATGATGTTGCCGCCCAGAGAGAAGAACGGCAGCGCCAGCAGGGAGAAGGAGTCCACGCCGTCAAAGCACTTCTGCGCCGCGACGAACGCAAACTTGTCAAACGGCATGCCAGCAGAGAACGCCGTCAGGCAGGACGCGATGCCGATGCCGGCAGAGATCGGAACGCCGGCGAAAAGCATGATGAAGAACGAGCCGAAGAGAACAAGAATCGACTGCGCAACCATTACTGCTTTCCTCCTTTCTCAGTGAACATCTGAATGTACTTGAGAATACGGGCAATCACAACCATCACGCCGGAGACCGGAACGATGGCATAGAGCACCTTGTAGGGGATGTGCATGACGGAGGAAATCTTCTTCGCCTTGATCGTCAGCTGCCAGCCGCCGTACACGAAGACGTAGCAGATGAAGAACAGGATCATCGC
>JBJEUI010000129.1:0-3464 GCA_051883755.1 Candidatus Ventricola sp. | reverse complement strand
TCAGCTGCCAGCCGCCGTACACGAAGACGTAGCAGATGAAGAACAGGATCATCGCCTCGATGAAGATGGTCAGCACAACCTTCGCCTTGCCATGCAGGCGATCCTTCACCAGATCGAGCGCGAGATGCTCATCCTTGTAGAAGCAGTATGCAGAACCGATCATGGACGCCCAGATCAGCACATAGCGCAGGAACTCATCGGTAAAGGTGGACGGATTCTTCAGGATCCAGCGGGTGAAAATCTGCCAGGTGCCGCCAGCCAGCAGCGCGAACATAGCGATGGCCATGAGGCAGCGCATGACGGCATCCAGGATTTTATCGACCTTTTTCATGATATCGTCTCCTCTGTTGATCGGAGGGCTGCGGGAAACTGTTTTTCCCTGCTTCTTCCCTCCCTGCCCACACAACAGCAGCCCAATTCCTCACGGCAATTGGGCTGCTGCCGCTCTGCAGGCAGGTTTTTCGGAATTACTTGCCGGCTTCCTGGATCTTCTCCACGATGGAGTAGACGGTCGGATCGCTGGTCTTCAGGTTCTCATAGATGTTCGCGCAGGCAGCCTGGAACGCCGGGATATCCACGTCAGTGATGAACTCAACACCCTCGGCAGCGGCCATGACCTCCTCCTCGAAGGCAGCCCAGCGAGCCTTGTACTCCTCAGAAGCCTGAGCAGCGCACTCCATCATGATCTGCTGCTGCTCCTCGGTGAGGGAATCCCAAGTGTCGGTGGAGATGACAACGATATCCGGGATGCGGGTATGCGCGTCGAAGCAGTAGTACTTGGTGACATCCTTGTGGTCGCGCATGGCGGTCACGTTGTTCTCAGCACCGTCGATGACGCCCTGCTGCATGCCGGTGTAGATCTCGGAGTAGCTCATAACCGTGGCGGAGCCGCCCATGGCAGACATCATGTCGATCGCCATCTGGGAGTCCATGGTGCGGATCTTCAGACCAGCGAGGTCAGCCGGGGTACGGATCGCCTTGTTCGCGGTGTAGAAGGAGCGCGCGCCGGAATCCAGCCAGAACAGGCCGACGAAGCCCTGATCCTCGGTGGTGGCGTACAGCTCCTTCGCGATCTCGCCGTCCATGACGTTGTAGTAGTGCTCCTGATCGTTGAACACATACGGCACAGACAGGGCGTTCCACTCGGAAGCGAAGTTGCCCAGCGTGGAAGCGGAAACCTTGGTCATCTCAACCATGCCGTAGCCAACCTGCTCCAGCACGGCGCCTTCGGAACCAAGGGTGCCGTTGGGAACGATCTCGATGTTGATTTCGCCGTTGGTCTTCTCGCGGACAGCGTCGGCGAAGGCCGTCAGCTGGATATGCACCGCATGGTCCTCAGCCAGGTTGTGCGCCAGCTTCATGTTGGTCGCCGCCATCGCGGGGACGGCCAGGACGGTCAGCATCAGCACCGCCGCAAAGAGTACGCTCAGGGTCTTTTTCATGGGGAGTTCCTCCTTTTCATTGTCGCTTGCCGACATTCGTCGGTTCGCAGGTTAACCGGACCATGCCGGCAGGTTCCACTTCTGAACGGCCATCGGGCCGCATCATGCAAATGAGATGAGGTTGGAATGATTACTTCCTTTTCCGCTTTTTTCCCTTGGCGGACGCGGATCCCAGCAGATCAAAGAGGTTCATGGAGAGAATATTGACGTTCCGGCGGAATGCTTTTCCGGTTTTCCCCTCGATAAACGCACGGAAAGCCTCGGGATCAGCCGGCTCCAGGCCAGCCTTGGCCACCATCACCGCCGTCTGCTTGTTCTGAAAGATGCAGAAATATGCGTCGTCCTCAACCAGCCTGTCCACCTTGGCATACGGGATCGTCTGTCTTTGTTCCACCTGAATCTCCCGGTCGCTGAAGATCAGATTCACCTGTGAGGTCTTGCCCTTCAGGCTTTGAATCACACCCTCTGCGCGAACCTTGCTGGGAAAATCCATCGCCACAAGCAGCCATACGCCCACCAGCAGGCACAGCATGCGCGCCGGCATGGCCAGCTTCGAGAACACGCCTACCCCGAGGAGCACCACAGCAAATGCGCAGCGCATCAGCAAAAGCTTTTTCTCGTAGGCGAAATACTCTGTTTTGAACATGAGGCGGACGGCATTCTCGTTAAACTCCGTCCTGCATGTGTAGTACACAGTGTCATGTTTCATTTCCGCTATATCTCCTGGAAATAATTGACTTTTTTGTACAGTTCTGTCCGGATTTTTTGGCTTATCTATCTTTGTTTTCGCTTTGATGTGGTCATTATAGCCTTTTTTGACGAGATTATCTTGTGTTTTTGTCTCAGAAACATTGCAAATTGTGCTCATTCCCGATATAATGACGTTATTCCCCGTATACAGATCACAGGGAGAGGATTCATATGGTTCATACGATCGCGCATTATGTCGATTCTCTGCTCACACAGGATCAGGCTCGTCAGGTTTTGCCCAATGCCGGCATGGTCGTCGGCTGGTACACCAACAAGAAAAACGTCGCCTCCGTCGTTCACAGTCATCCTTATTACGAGCTGATTCTGCCCATCGCCGGGGAAGTGCTGTATTCCTGCAGCGGCAGCCTGTACCACATCAACAAGGGCGATCTGATCCTCTTCCCGGATGAGGTCTACCACATGGGGCGCTACGATATCGGGAAAAAAACCAGCGAACGTCTGCTGCTTCAGGTCGATGGCAGCATGTTCGACCAGTTTGCCGCGTCCCTGGGCTTTGAGCACTGCTTCAAGGACAAGCGTCCAGTGGTCTACAATGCGGATTTTGTCTCCGCCTGGGGAATCCGTGATCTGTTCATGCGCATCGGCAAATTCAGCCAGATGCCGCCCCAACAGCGGGACATTCTCTTTCGGGGGCAGCTGACAGAGCTGCTGATCATCCTGTGCGCCTGCTCCAGCGAGGGCAGCATCGGCGAGGCAGACGCCAGCTCGGCGCTGGTCAGCAAGGCGCAGAAATTCATCCAGCAGCACTACACCGATCCCGCGTTTTCCATCAACCAGCTGACTGATTACCTGTATGTCAGCCGCAGCCACATCAGCCGCGTCTTCCGAGAATACACCATGGAGAGTATTCACGGCTACCTGACCGACCTGCGGCTTCAGCATTTTAAAATCGCGCTGGGCGAAGGCAAAAGCATCCTGGCCGCCTGCACGGAAAGCGGCTTTTCCGATTACAGCAGCTTCCTCAAGACCTTCCGCAAGACGTACAACATCACGCCCAATGAATACCGCAAGCGCCTGTTCCAGAATCCGGAGCAGATGCCTGTTGAAAATGTCGTCATGCTGGACATGAACGATCTGTCGATGATGGCGCCGGAGAAGTGACATGATCCGGTATTTTTAACCTTCTGGGAGTGCAAAACCGCTCCAGACATGCTTGCCGGAGCGGTTCTATCGATCTCATTCTTGTGTTTTTCTGCATAAAAAAGCGGCTTCGCCGCTTCAGCTCCCCCTGCCCCCTCATTCATGAGGGGG
>JBJEUI010000128.1:0-49394 GCA_051883755.1 Candidatus Ventricola sp. | reverse complement strand
GCCGATGGTACTTGGCTGGAGACGGCCCGGGAGAGTAGGACGTTGCCGGATTCCATATGAAAAAGCCTCAGCATTTGCTGGGGCTTTTTCATATCCCATCGAGCAGCTTCTATTATCCGATCATCCCAGCCAACGTGCAACATTGTACTTGGCCCGAAAGAGAAATATGCCGCGGGTTGCTTTGATCAATGCTGTGCTTTTCCCCGCCGATATGCTATAATAGGAAAATCAAACAAAGGACTGGGTGAGCATGTGAAAAAGAACGTGAGCGTACTCCTATTCTGTCTGCTGCTGATGGCGGGCTGTGCATTGGCCGAACCGGCGAAAGAGATCACAGCGGATTGCGCAATTATCGGCACCTCCTGGACAAACATCGGGTATATGCGGGACGGGCAATACTACACCAAATGGTTTGCTCCGGCTGGGGCAATGCTCAAGGCGGCTGCGCCGCAGGGTGAAGCCATTCACGGCGTGTATCTCCAGTTCTATGAATACAGCTGCGCATTTGAAGTGCAGACGCGCGATCCCGAAGGCGAATGGGTGACGGCTGCCGTTTGCGAAACGGAGTACCTGACCGGCTATGCGGCGCTTCCCCAAGGGGCACAGGAGATTCGGATCCTGCCCAGGGAAACCGGCGCGCGCCTGTCCATCGCAGAGCTGCATCTTTTCGCAGACGGGGAGATCCCCGAATGGGTGCAGCGCTGGGAAGCACCGCATGAAGATGCGGACCTGTTGGTCATTTCCGCGCATCCTGACGATGAAATGCTCTTTATGGGCGGCACGATTCCCTATTATGCAGGGGAGCGCAAAATGGCTGTGCAGGTGGCCTACCTGGTGCCGTCCGTGCCGTACAGGCGGCTGGAGCTTCTGGATGGGCTGTGGCTTTGCGGCGTGCGCAATTATCCGGATCTGGGCCCGTTCCCTGACCGCTACAAGATCTATCTGCCGGATCTGTATCAGGAAAAGGGCTGGAAGGAAGACCGCGTGCTGCGCTATGTGGCCGGGCTGTACCGGCGCTATCGGCCGGAGGTTGTGGTGACGCACGACGTGAACGGCGAATATGGACATGGCGCGCACAAGGCGGCGGCTGATGCGGCGCAGCGCTGCATCGCATTGGCGGCGGACGCCGCATGGCAGGATGATGAGCTGGCAAATCAGGAGCCGTGGCAGGTGAAAAAACTGTATCTGCACCTGTACGAAGAGGGACAGCTCCGCATGGACTGGCGTGTGCCGCTCGAGGCATTCGATGGGAAAACGGCGTTTGATCTGGCGGAAGCGGCATTTGCCTGCCACGTTTCCCAGCGAAAGACGGATTACCGCGTGGAGGACTTTGGCCCGTATGACAACGCAGTGTTCGGCCTGGCATATTCCGCGGTGGGCGAAGATGAGGCGAAGGATGATTTCTTCGAGCACATTGCGCAGTAAACGGATGCCTGGCGCGCGTGAAGGACGTTGGCGAATCTTTTTCTGCGGACGCAGGAAAGCTCGAAGCACGGCACGAAATATATACATTCCGACAGCAGAACGCTGAAAGGATGGATGCAGAACATGAAATTCACCAAAATGCACGGCCTTGGCAACGACTATGTCTATGTCAATGCCTTTAAAGAGCAGGTCGATGATCCGCGCGCACTGGCGATCGCCATCAGCGACAGGCACTTCGGCGTCGGCAGCGACGGACTGGTGCTCATCTGTCCCAGTGAGACGGCAGATTTCAAGATGCTCATGTACAACGCGGACGGTTCGCAGAGCGAGATGTGCGGCAACGCGAGCCGGTGCGTGGCCAAATACGTGTACGATCACGGCATGACGGACAAGACCGTCGTGACGCTGGAGACGCTTGCCGGCATCAAAACCCTGCACATGACGGTCAGGGACGGCAGGGTGGACACGGTGCGCGTGGACATGGGCGCGCCGCAGCTTGACTGTGAGCAGGTGCCCTGCCTGCTGGGGAAGGGCGTGGTGACGCGGGCGAAGATCATGGCGCTGGGCCGCGAGTTTGAAATCACGCCGGTATCGACCGGCAATCCTCACGGCGTCATCTTCCTTGAGGAGCCTGTGGAGGAATTCGATCTGAACCGCTATGGGCCGGCGCTTGAAAATCACCCGGCCTTTCCCAAAAAAGCGAATATCGAGTTTGTCAATGTCCTTGCGCGGGATCGCCTGCGCATGCGCGTCTGGGAGCGCGGCAGCGGCATCACGCTGGCCTGCGGCACAGGCTCCTGCGCGGTGCTGGTGGCGGCGAATCTCTGCGGCCTGGCAGACAGACGGGCGGCTATCGTGCTCGATGGCGGCGAATTGGCCAATGCGTGGGACGAGGAGACGGGTCATGTGTTCATGACCGGCCCCGCGACGCATGTTTTTGACGGCGAATACGACCTGCAGAAGTGACCGGAAAGCGAGGAATGCCCATGACGCTCGTATCCGATGCGATGGTCTTTGCGGCCTGCGCTCACGACGGAATGCTCCGGAAGGGGACAAATGTGCCGTATATCGTGCATCCGGCGGAGGTGGCGGCGATTGCCGCCACGCTCACCGACGATCCGGAGATCCTCGCAGCGGCAGTGCTGCACGACGTGATGGAGGATTGCGGCGTGGGCATGGCGGAGCTGGAGCAGCGCTTCGGTGTGCGCGTGGCGGAGCTGGTGCTCAGCGAGACGCAGGAGCGATGCGGCGATCCGCGCATGACCTGGGAGGCGCGCAAGCGCAGCGCCATCGAGCAGATCGCCAGGGGCGACCGGGCGGCAAAGATCATCGCACTCAGCGACAAGCTGAGCAACATGCGGGCGATTCACAGGGACTTTGATCGGGACGGAGAGGCCATGTTCGCCCGGTTCCATCAGCACGACAAGCACAGGCATGCCTGGTATTACCGAAGCTGTGCGGCGCTGCTGAGGGACGAGCTGGGGGATACGGACGCCTGGCGCGAGCTGAAGGGACACATCGAGGTGGTTTTCTCAAACGAGGGGCCGGAATCGTGTTTGCCCAAAGCGGCGTATGCCGGGTGAGCGCAACGCGCGCAGCCTGCACGTCAAGGGCCAGTTGAGGATATGAGACATGTCTGAGCTATCCATCATGATCAAGCCGGTTTCCGGCGCGTGCAACATGCGCTGCCAATACTGCTTTTATGCGGATGTGATGCACAACAGGGAGCAGGCCTGCTATCCCGCCATGACGCCGCAGGCGCTGGAGACCATCGTCCGGCGCGCAATGCGCTATGCCGATGGACCGGTGTCCTTTGTGTTCCAGGGAGGAGAGCCGACGCTGGCCGGCCTGCCCTACTATCAGGCGCTGGTTCAGTACCAGAGAAAGCACAATGCGCGCGGGCTGCCGGTGTATAATTCGGTTCAGACCAACGGCTATGCGCTCAGTGATGAGATGATCGCGTTTTTCGCACGGGAGCATTTCCTGCTGGGCGTTTCTCTGGACGGAGACGGACAGACGCATGACCTGATGAGAAGGGACGCCCATGGGCAGCCGACCTTCACCCGTATCCGGGAAAACATCGCCCGGCTTCAGAGGGCAGGCGTGGCCGTGAACATCCTGTGTGTGGTGAACGAGTTTGTGGCGCAGCGGCCGAAAGAGGTCTTTGAGGCGCTGAAGTCCTACGGGGTCCTGCAGTTTATCGCGTGCCTGGATCCCCTGAGCGGAGAGGCGGCAGCGCATGCGCTGACGGAGAACAGCTATCTGAGCTTCCTGAAGACGACTTTTGATCTCTATGAGGCGGCGTATCGGCGGGGAAAGCCGGTCAGCGTCCGCAGCTTTGACAACTATATCGGCATCCTGATGGGCCGCGCGCCTGAGAGCTGCGCCATGAGCGGGCAGTGCGGGCGATACTACCTGATTGAAAGCGACGGCGGCGTGTATCCCTGCGATTTCTACGTGCTGGACGAATGGCGGATGGGGAATATCCACGAGCATTCCTTTCCGAGGCTGGCCCAATCGGAGGTCGGGCAAAGGTTCATCCGGGCATCGCAGGCTGTGCCCGAGGCGTGCCGCGCGTGCCGCTGGTACAGGCTCTGCCGAAATGGCTGCAAACGCGAGCGGGATCCGAAAACGGGGATCAACAAGTGGTGCAGCGTGTACTCGGCGTTCTTTGCCTACAGCGTTCCGAGGATGCAGGAGATGGCGCGCAGGCTGTCCGGGGCGACGCCTGCCGTGTAATGGACAGAATACAACGAGCATGATCCGGTCTGCCGCTGCGGCAGGGGAACATGCTCGTTTTGGTTTCAATGAATAAGGAGAGAATCGGGTAATCAACGGCTGCGCAGCTTGAGCGTGGCCGCGCGGCAGGCACGGGCATAAACCTGAGTCAGATAATCGATGGGCTCCATGCGCAGGTAGGGGTCGTTCTCATGGCGGCCCGGCTTGCTCTGGCGGGTCAGCTCGAAGGTCAGCGGGCCATCGAAGCCGCAGCGGTTCAGGCGCTCGGCGATGCCCTGCCAATCGGCCACGCCGTCGAAGGGCAGCAGGTGCAGATCGTCGATGAAGGTGATTTCGCCGGCGAAATCGCGGACGCCGAGGTTATCGTTCAGATGGGTGCACAGCAGGCGGTCGCCGTAGAGCGCGAGCATGTCCTTGCTGTGGTTGTAGCAAAGCTCATGGCCGCTGTCCCAGCAGAAGCCGACGTTCGGATGGCCCCTGAAATGCGCCATCAGCGCGGCCAGGTATTCCTCGCCCTCGGTGTTTTCCAGCGCAATCTTTACGCCCAGACGCTCGGCCTCGCGCACGAGGATGGCGAAGTTGTCCAACCCCTCGGGGGTAGGGGTGTGCTTGGTAAAGCCGATGAAGGTGTGCGCGACCATGATGGGTACGTCGTTTTGCGCGCACAGGCGCAGGCACTCAAGCTGCTCCGCGATGACATCGGGCGTCTCTTCGGTCGGCTCCCACAGGGTATCGATGCGCTCGAAGGGCGCGTGAACCGACTGGAAGAGCATGCCCTCCTCGTCGGCCAGGGCGCGCATGGCAGAGAGATCGACAAGGCCGCGCCGCCAGTCGGTAAAAAAGGCTTCAAAGCCGATCTTGCGGAATGAACGGATTTGTTCGGCCCACGAAAGGCCGAAGCTCGGATTGAGCCCGAGACAGAGCTTTGCGCCATGCATGGACATAACCTCCCATATAACCGGATCGTCAACACTGCGACGGAAACCATCCGGCTTCCCCTGTGCCCGACATTATACACCTGCGGCGCAGACTCGTCAATGGCAGATGGATAATCTACATAATATTTTAATGGAATCGATATGATAAAGTAACAGATGACGATTTGTAAAACAATCATATAAAACAGAATCGAGATTGTAAAATTGTACAGAATGCAAAAAAGTGATTGACTATACAAAAAAGGTGTGTTATGATAACAGACATCAATACAGAATGCGGAGAATCATCAGCCTCCGTGTCAGACAAGTCGCTCGCCGGTATGAGATACCGGTAAAAATATTTTATAGGAGGTTACCCTTATGAAGAAGATTGTCAGTCTTCTGGTTGCCCTGGCCCTTGTGCTGAGCCTGAGCGGTGCTGCCCTGGCTGAAACGCACATCGAGTTCTGGTCCGTATTCACGGGCGACGACGGCGCGACCCTGCAGGCGATGGTTGATGAATTCAACCAGGAATATGCGGGCAAGATCAATGTCGTTCACTCCCCGCTGTCCGATCCGTACACCAATGTGTATCTGGCGGTGCAGTCCGGCAGCGAGATTCCGGACGTCATGATCGGCCATGTTGAGCGCATGCCCAAGATGATCGACGACGGCATCCTGACCGACCTGAGCACGCTGATTGAGGGCGACGTGGATCTGGCGAACTATCCGGATCACGTTCTGGCCCGCACCAATGTGGACGGCTATCAGTTCGGTATTCCGTGGGACTTCAACGCCCCGGTGCTGTACGTCAATCTCGACCTGATCGCCAAGTACGGCCTTGAGGGCATCCTCGAGGATCGTTATGTCACCTTCGACGAGCTGAAGCTGGCGGGCGAGACCGTGAAGGCCGCCGGCGATGCTGAGACCGTGAAGATCAACAACTACTACGGTAACTTCAATCAGTACGTCGCCCGTTATGAGGCGATGGCGCAGGCTGAGCTGATTCAGGACGGCAAGCTCGTGATCGATACCCAGGCCTGGGGCAAGGTCATTGAGAGCTTCCGTGAGCTGCACCAGCTGGGCTACGCCCTTGACCGTGGCGTGGACGCGATGTCCATGTTCCTGGGCAACAGCCTGATGTTCTACGAGGCCGGCACCTGGACCAACGCGACCCTGATGCAGGTTGAAGGCCTGAACTACGACTGCGTGCCGGTGACTGTGTACAGCCCGGAGAAGGCGCTGGTCCGCTGCGGCTCTCATACCTGGATGCAGCCGGAGAACGAGGAGCGCACCGAGGAGACCGATCTCGCCGTTGCGACCTTTATCGACTGGATGGGCAAGCACTCTCTGGCCTGGGCCACCAAGGCCGGTCAGGTTCCGCTGTACAAGGCCGTCACCGAGACGGACGAGTTCAAGGCCTGCAAGCAGACCTTCCTCGCCCAGGCCGGCCAGGCTGACAGCATCAAGATCTACACCTACTACTACTGGACTACGCTGATTGATACCATCGGCCGCTACTCTCTGGATCCGCTGTATGACGACTCTGTGGATGCGTACTCCATCGGCACCGCGATCCAGACCGAGGTTGATGATGCCATCGCTGCCGGTGTCTGATCAAAGAACGCTGTAAAGTGAATCCGGGGGAGGGAAGGGAGACCTTCCTTCCCCTGATTCATATTCAGGAGGCGATGACGATGAAACGAAACACACTCGCAACCGTCCTGTTGATTTGCTTCATGGTATCCTTTGTCTTCTCCGGCGTGACGGCGGCGTGCACAGCGAAGGACGCGACAGTCAGTACTTTTGTTTCGCACTGCTATTCGCTCTACTCCCTCAGCAGCCCGGCGATCATGCTGCTGCCGCTGATCATCATGCTGGCTGTTGTGGCGCTGATTGCATTCCTGAACAGGCAGACCAACATCGGCTTTCTGTTTACCGCGATCATGACGGTGCTGTATGTCCTGTTTCTGGCGCTGTATTGCAGCGAACCCCGCAATAACTCCATCTATAACATCCTCAATGCGCAGTTCAGCGAGCTGGGCATCCGTGTGAAGAAGCGCGACTTCAACATCGTGATGACCCCGAACGTGCTGTGCTATCTGACAGCTGCGCTGAGTGCGGCAACGGCGGCCGTCTCCTTTCCGAATTTCAAGACGAGAGAAACCCGCTATCGCATCAAGACCGAAATTGAGCCGTATCTGTTCATCGCGCCGCAGATGATCCTGTTCATCACCTTTGCGCTGGTGCCGATCATCTACGGCATTTACGCGGCCTTTACCACCTGGGATCTGTTCAACGATCCGGTCTTTGCCGGCCTTCAGAATTTCAGGACCATTCTGTTTGACGCCAGCAACACCTACTACAAGCAGTTCAGAAACGGCCTGTGGAACACGATCAAGTTTGTCATCTATGTGACGCCGCTGTGCATCATCGTGCCGTTTTCCATTGCCCTGGCGACGCAGCATATCACCCGGGGCAGCAAGGTCCTCCAGGCGATCTACTATCTGCCGTCTCTGATGTCCACAACAACGGTCATGCTCTCCTGGAAATACTTCTTCAACGCCACCTATGGCGTGGCCAACAACCTGCTTGGCTCGACATGGAACTGGTTTGCTCCGCCGTACAGCTGGATCATGCTGGTCATTGTCACGGTATGGTGGGGCACGGGCGGCACCATGGTCATCTACCAGAGCGCGCTGGCGAGCGTGCCGGCGGACCAGTATGAGGCAGCCGCCATCGACGGCGCGGGCGCCTGGCAGAAGTTCGTCTATATCACACTGCCGAACATGTCCTATCCGCTGATGTATACGCTGGTGACGACGCTGATTGCGCAGTTCAACGTCTACGGTCAGCCGAACCTGTTGACCGGCTACGAATACAACGGCGCCAACGCCGTGCTGCTGATGTACATCCGCGATACGGCATTCACCCAGCAGATTGCCGGCATTTCCTCCGCCATGGCATTGATCCTGGGCCTGACGATCATGTGCGTTTCCTTCTTCCAGATTCGCATGATGCGCGGTGATTCCGGGAAGAAAAGGAGGAAAAAAGCATGAGTAAAAGTGCGAAAAAGAGCCAGAAGACCGCACGGGTGCTCTGCACCGCGGTGCTGTCCGTCATTGCTGTGTTTTGGCTGATCCCCGTGTTCTGGGTCATCATCAATTCCTTCAAGACAAACCTTGAGTTTGCTACGAGCTATTCCAATTTCCACACCAAAGCGGAATACCTCAAGGCGATCTTCCCGAAGCGCTTCCAGCTGTCCACCTACATCGCGCTGTTTACGGGCGAGGGCATGTCCACCTCCACGGGCATCGTGAAGATGATTACCAATTCGGTGATCATCTCCGTGACGAGGACTGTCGTGGTGGTGTCCACCTGCGCCATGGCGGCGTATGCCTATGAGCGCCTGGATTTTCCGGCCGGCGACAAGATCTTCTGGGGCGTCTTCTTCATCTCCCTGATTCCGGCGTCCGCTTCCACGCTGCCGCTGTTTAAAATCTGCAATTCCTTCAACTGGGTCAACAACATCAACGCGCTGATCTGGCCGGGCTGCGTGAGCATCATGAGCACGTTCCTGATGCGTAATTTCCTGGTGGGGATTCCCAGGGAGATGGACGAGGCGGCGCGCATCGACGGCGCGAGCAGCTTCCAGATTTTCCTGCGGATCATCTGCCCCTGCATCAAGCCGGTGCTGATGATTGTCGGTTTGTCCGCCTTCCAGAGCGGCTGGAACGACTACTACTGGCCGTCCATTGTCATGACCGATCCGAACAACCAGACGCTGACCTCGGGCCTTGCGCAGCTGCAGAACCAGCTGGGCACCTCCCAGTTTGCCAGTCTGCTGGCCAGCACGGTCGTATCCATGATCCTGCCGTTCGTCCTGTACCTGACCTGCCAGAAATACTTCCTGCAGGGCATTAAGATTCAGGCGGCGGTGAAGAGCTGATTTCCCATTCGCCCTCAAAAGGGAGGCCTGTGGAATTCCGGTCTCCCTTTTGGCATCCGGACGGGAATTGGAAAAAGAAATGTAGAAAAAGGCAGATCGCCAATAATCGGATAGGGAGGTAACAGACTTGAACAAGAAACCGAACCTGCTGTATGTGTTTGCGGATCAGCTGCGAAGGGCCTCTTGCGGCTATACGGGCTATGCCAATGCGATCACGCCAAACATCGATGCGCTCCACGCGGACAGCATGGATTTCTGCCAGGCGGTGTCGGGCCATCCGGTCTGCGCGCCGTATCGCGCAACGCTGTTCACCGGCAAGTATACGTCCAGCACCGGCGTGGTCATCAACGAAATCCGTTTCAACCCCAATCAGCGCTGCATCGGCCATGTGCTGACGGAGGGCGGCTATGAAACGGCGTACATCGGCAAATGGCACCTGTATGCGGACGAGCTGGGCAACCACTTCGATCCGAAGAACTCCTTCGTGCCCAAGGGGCCGGACCGTCTGGGCTTCGATGACTATTGGGCGGCCTACGGCTTCCACCACGAGTATTTTGCGCCGCACGCCTATTATCATGAGGACGGCCCGCAGAAGATCTATGCCGACCGCTACGAGCCGTACAGCCAGGTGGATTTGGCCATTCGCCATCTGGAACGGCTGAGCGCGAACCCGGACAAGCCGTTTGCCATGTTCCTGTCGCTGGGCGTGCCGCATGACCCGTGGATTCCGGAGAACGTGCCGGAGGACATGCTGGCGAGGTTTGATCCGGCGGCGTACGACTATCCGCCGAACTACCTGTCGCAGGACGACCCGCACGGAGACTTGTGGGCGCATCTCTCCGAGGAGGAGCGCCGGGAGCTGCCGTCGTGGATGCGCTGTTACGATGCGATGGTGGGCTGTCTGGACGAGGCCATCGGCACGCTGATGGCAGCGGTTCGCCGGCTGGGGCTGGACGAAAACACGATCCTCGTCTTTACCTCCGACCATGGCGAGTGCTTTGGCGCGCACGGACGCCGCGCGAAGAACATCTTCTACGAGGAAGCGGTGCGCGTGCCCTTTATGATCCGACTGCCGGGCGGCAGACAGGCGGCGAAAAGCTCGGATGCATGCCTGAACACGGTGGACATCATGCCGACCCTGCTGGACCTGATGCAGCTGGAGATTCCCAGGGGCGTACAGGGGCAGAGCCTGGCGGGCCTGATTACCGGCGAAAACAGCCGCGAGCCGGAATTCCAGTTCATGCAGGGCATGGGCGCGGTGGCGGCCTGGGGAGACGGCTATGAATGGCGCGGCCTGCGCAACAAGCGCTATACCTACGCGCGCTACCGCGTGGACGGCATGGAGCTGCTGTTTGACCACGAGGCGGACCCGTACCAGATGAACAACCTGATCGACGATCCGGCCTGTTCCGACGTGCTGGCAAGCATGCGCGCGCAGATGGCGGCGGAGATGGCACGGGTGAACGACACCTTTGAGGCAAGCAGCTATTACGAGAAGAACTGGGTGAAGGACAGACGGATCATCCGCACGGCGACGGAGGACTATCTGACCCCGGCGGACATCGCGCCTGCCCGGCCCGGCATCCCGCGCCCGGAATACCCCAGGCCGCAGTTCGTGCGCGATGACTGGATGAACCTGAACGGCACATGGGCATTTGAGATTGACCAGGGCTGCTCCGGCCGCGCGCGGGGCCTGGTGGAGCAAAAGACGCTTTCCGGCAGCATTCTCGTGCCGTTCTGCCCAGAGAGCGAGCTGTCCGGCGTGAACAACAAGGATTTCATGCGCTGCGTCTGGTACAAGCGGGCCTTTACCCTGCCGCTGAGCGCGCAGGGCAAGCGCGTGTTCGTGAACTTTGGCGCGGTGGACTATGACTGCGAGGTATGGGTCAACAGGGTGTCCGTGGGCAGCCATCGCGGCGGCTATACCTCCTTCAGCCTGGAGATCACCGATGCGCTGAAGCCCGGCGAGAACATGATCACCGTCTGCGCGGAGGATGACACCTGCAGCCCGATGCAGCCCACGGGCAAGCAGAGCGGACGCTACGCTTCGGCGGGCTGCCACTATACGCGCACGACGGGCATCTGGCAGACCGTATGGCTGGAATGGACGAACAGAAGCCGCATGGCGCAGGTATTCCTGACGCCGGACGCGGCAAACAGCACGCTGCACATCCGCGCGAGGGTGGAAAACGGCGTGGGCTGCACGCTGAAGGCCGCAACCGCCTACAAGGATGACTATACCGGCAGCGCGCAGGCGGCGGTCAATGCCGGATGGGCTGAGCTGACGGTGCAGCTTGAGAAGACCTTCCTGTGGAGCGTGGGCGACGGCAAGCTGTACGATCTCCAGCTCCAGCTGGTGAAGGACGGCGCGGTGCAGGACAGCCTGAGCAGCTACTTCGGCCTGCGCAGCGTTGGGTTTGACGGCATGAAGTTCCTGCTCAACGGCAAGCCGGTCTTCCAGCGCCTGGTTTTGGATCAGGGCTTCTATCCGGACGGCATCTATACTGCGCCCTCCGACGAGGCGCTGCGCCGCGACATCGAGCTGAGCATGGCCATGGGCTTCAACGGCGCGCGCCTGCACGAGAAGGTCTTTGAGGCGCGCTATCTGTACTGGGCGGACAGGCTGGGCTATCTCTGCTGGGGAGAAATGGCGAACTGGGGGCTGGACCACTCGTCGATTGCTGCGCTGAATGCGTTTGAGCGGGAATGGCTGGAGGCTGTGGCGCGGGATTACAGCGCGCCCAGCATCATCGGCTGGTGCCCGTTCAACGAAACCTGGGATTACGACGGACGCAGGCAGAACGACGACGTGCTGCGCATGATCTATCGTGTGACGAAGGCGCTGGACATCACGCGGCCGGTGATCGATACCTCCGGCAACTATCATGTCGAGACGGACATTCACGACGTTCACGACTACGAGCAGAATCCGGAGGAATTTGCCCGCCGCTATGGGCGGGGGACGGAGCCGATCTACGAGCGCTTCCCGGATCGTCAGCCGTACAGGAAGGGGCTGCCGGTGTTTGTCAGCGAATACGGCGGCATCCGCTGGACGAAGGACGAGCAGGGCTGGGGCTATGGCGAAGGGCCGAAGACGGAGGAGGAATTCCTCAGCCGGTATCGCGGACTGACGGAGACGCTGCTGCGCAATCCCGATCACTTCGGTTTCTGCTATACGCAGCTGACGGACGTAGAGCAGGAACAGAACGGCCTGTATACCTATGACCGAAAGGCAAAGTTTGATCCGGCGGTGATTCACGCCATCAATGCGCAGAAGGCAGCGATCGAGTGACGCTCCTTCTCAATCCTCAGGCATGAAATGGGGTCATCGCAAACTGCAAAAGGACGGAGCGCCATGCTTCGTTCTTTTTTCTTTGCCAAAAATGAGAAAACCCCCTTGACAATTCCTGAAACTGTGTTATTGTATTACTGTACTAGTACAAAAAAGAACGGAGGAATGAAGCAGTGAAATGGTCATTTGCAAACGACCTGCCGATCTATACGCAGCTGGTCGAGCAGATCAAGGTGGGCGTTGTGACCGGCGCATTCCCGCCGGGGGAGCGATTGCCGTCCGTGCGCGATCTGGCGACGGAGGCCGGGGTCAATCCCAATACCATGCAGCGTGCGCTCGCGCAGCTGGAGGCCGAGGGCCTGGTGTACAGCCAGCGCACAGCCGGCCGGTTTGTCACCGAGGATGAGGCGCGCATCGGGGAAGCGAAGCGCAGCCTCGCGCAGAAGCACGCGGCACTGTTCATGGAGGCCATGCGCAGCCTGGCGATCTCCAGGGAGGAGACGCTCTCGCTGCTGGAAGCGGAATTTGGAAAGGAGACGGAGGACCAATGAAAGTCCTGACATGTCAAGCGCTGAGCAAACGGTACGGCAAAACGCCTGCGCTCAGCGGCGTGAGCCTGAATGTGGAATCGGGCCGCATCGTGGGCCTGCTGGGCCCCAACGGCAGCGGCAAGACGACGCTGATCAAGCTGGCCAACGGCCTGCTGACCCCGGACGACGGCGCGATTGCCGTCTGCGGCATGCGGCCCGGCAAGGAAACGCGCGCGCTGGTGAGCTACCTGCCCGAGCGCGCGGTGCTGCCGGAGTGGATGAACGCCCAGCAGATTCTCGATTTCTATGCGGACTTCTACGCGGACTTCAACAGGGAAGCGGCGAAGGATATGATCAGCCATCTGGGGATTGACATGAAGCAGCGCATCCGCCAGATGAGCAAGGGGACGCGCGAGAAGGTGCAGCTCATCATGGTGATGAGCCGGCAGGCGAAGCTGTACCTGCTCGACGAGCCGATCGGCGGCGTGGACCCGGCGACGCGCGACTATATCCTGAACACGATCATCAGCAGCTACAACCCGGAGGCGGCGGTGGTGATCTCCACCCACCTGATTGCGGATGTGGAAAAGATCCTCGACGACGTGATCTTCCTTGACCGCGGCTGCGTGAAGCTGGAGAGCTCTGTCGACGAGATCCGGGAGACGCGCGGCGTGAGTGTGGATGCGCTGTTTCGGGAGGTGTTCAAATGCTGAGGAAACTGATCAAGCACGAGCTGCGCGCGACGGGGCGCGTGATGCTTCCGCTGCTGGCGATCGTGCTGGTGGCCGCGGTGGGCGGCAATATCTCCACGTACAGGCTGCTGGAAACGCAGAGCGGCGTGCTCAACACGCTGGGCGTTGTGCTGCTGACGGCATTCGTGATTGCGATTGCCACGGCTTGCGTTGCATCGTTTGCGCTGATGGTGGAGCGCTTTTACAAGAATCTGCTGCGTGACAAGGGCTACCTGACGATGACGCTGCCGGTCTCTGTGCACGAGCACATCTGGGCGAAGCTGCTGACCTCGCTGATCTGGTGGATTGCCGTATGCCTGGTTGTGGCGGCGGGGATGCTCATTCTGGTGTTCAATCCGAGCATCCTGCAGGAGGTCCGGGAGATCCTTGTCCGGCTGAAGATCGCTGACCTGAATCTTTTGGAAAACCTGCCGCATCTGGTGCTCTTCTGCGTGGAGCTTGCACTGATGCTGGCGGTCGGCGGCGCGTGTGTCTGCCTGCACTTCTACATGGCGCTGGCGGTGGGCTGCAGCTTCACGCACCACAAGGAAGCGCTGTCGGTTGCGGGATTCTTTGTGCTGCCGATGGTCTGGCATGCCGTACAGGAGCTCTTTACGAATCTGCTCCATCTCCTGCCGCTGGAGGGCGTCATGCTCTGGGCGCAGGGCCTGCCGCAGGCCGCGCAGGTGCACCTGATGATGCTGGGCGTCACGGCGGTCACAGCCATCCCTGCGGCGCTGTACTACGCGGTGACGGCGTACTTCCTCAAAAACAGGCTGAACCTCGGCTGACACAGAGGCGGAAAAGCCCGGCGATGGTCGGGCTTTTTGTGCGCACAGCATGCGGTTGCAAGGCTTTGCGCGGTGTGATACAATGCAGCCATGGAGGGATGACCATGAGATACAACTGGATGGACGAATACCTGCTCGCGAAAAAGGGCGTGACGAAGGACCTGCAGGCCGACTGGAACTGGATCCGCTACCAGGTTGGCGGGAAGATGTTCGCGGCGCTGTGCCTGGGCGACGACGGCAGGCCGGTCTACATCACCCTGAAGCTCAGGCCGGAGGAGGGCGAGTTCTGGCGCGGGCAGTACGAGGACGTGATCCCCGGCTACTACATGAACAAGACGCACTGGAATTCGATTGCGCCGGACGGTCAGGTGCCGGACGACATTCTGCGGGACATGCTCGACAAATCCTATGCGCTGGTGCTTGCGGGCCTGACCAGGAAAGCGCAGCGCGAGATTCTGGAACAGGCGTGAGGTGAGCGGTCATGGCGATGTGGAGCCCGTGGCGGGGATGCCATCGCTTAAGCGAGGGCTGCAGGCATTGCTACATTCACAAGGGCGACGCCAGGCGCGGCGTGGATACAAACCACATCGTGCGCAGCGACAAATTTGACGCGCCGGTTGCGCGAAAGAAAAACGGCGAATACCGAATGGCCGGCGGGCAGATCGTGTATCTGTGCTTCCAGTCGGATTTTCTGCTGGAGGAGGCGGACGCCTGGCGCAGCGCATGCTGGGACATCATCCGCGAGCGCAGCGACCTCATGTTCCTGTTTCTCACCAAGCGCATCGGGCGGTTCATGGACTGCGTTCCCCCGGACTGGGGCGAGGGCTACGAGAATGTGACCGTCGGCTGCACGGTGGAGAATCAGAAAAACGCGGACGAGCGGCTTGCCTGCTTTGCGCGCCTGCCCATCCGGCACAAAAACATCATCTGCCAGCCGATGCTGGAGCGGATGGACATCGAGCGGTATCTGCCGGGCGTGGAGCTGGTGGTCGCCGGCGGCGAATCGGACCGGGAGGCCCGGCCGCTTGACTATGACTGGGTGCTCGATCTGCGGGAGCAGTGCCGCCGCGCAGGCACGCACTTTGAATTCCGCCAGTGCGGCACGCATTTCATCAGGGACGGACGGATGTACACCCTGCAGGTCAAAGACCTGTGCGCGCAGGCGCGCAAGGCCGGCATCAACCTGTGACGGCGCAGGAAGCCGCCCTGCGGCCCTTGCACATCGTGCGGCGCTGCATTATAATAGGATCATATTTCACGAAAGGGGTTTGACCGATCATGGAAAGAAAGAACGCCTGGGCCAAGTACGACGCGGCGGGCATGGAGAAGATTGAGGCATTTGCCAAAAACTACTGCGCGTTTCTTGACAACGGCAAGACGGAGCGCGAGTGTGTCGCGCAGGCCGTGAAGGCGGCACAGGACGCGGGCTTCAGCGACCTCATGCAGGCGGTGAAGGAAGGCCGGCAGCTTGCTGCGGGCGACAAGGTGTACGTCAACTGGATGAACAAGTCGTTCATGTGCTTCATCGTGGGCCGTGAGCCGCTGAACATGGGCATGAACATCCTGGGCGCCCACATCGATTCCCCGCGCCTGGATGTGAAGCAGAACCCGCTGTATGAGGAGGGCGATCTGGCGTACCTGGATACGCACTACTACGGCGGCATCAAGAAGTATCAGTGGGTCGCGCAGCCGCTGGCCCTGCACGGCGTGTTCTGCAAAAAGGACGGCAGCACCGTGACCGTCGCCATCGGCGAGGATGCGGAGGATCCGGTGTTCTACATCACCGATCTGCTGATTCACCTGGCGCAGGAGCAGATGACCAAGACCGCCGCCAAGGTGATCGAGGGCGAGGAGCTCAACCTGGTCATCGGCGGCAGGCCGGTGCAGGACGAGGACAAGGCCAGCGTGACCGCAGGCGTGCTCGCGATCCTCAAGGAAAAGTACGGCGTGGAGGAGGAGGACTTCCTCAGCGCGGAGCTGGAGATCGTTCCGGCGGGCAAGGCGCGCGACGTGGGCTTTGACCGCAGCATGATCGCCGCGTACGGCCACGACGACCGCGTGTGCGCGTATCCGTCCATGCAGGCTGTGCTCGACTTTGAGGGTGTGCCGGCATACACCGTCTGCGCTGTGCTCACCGACAAGGAGGAGATCGGCTCCGTCGGCGCGACGGGCATGGACAGCCGTTTCTTTGAGAACGTCGTCGCGGAGTTCGCCGATCTGGCCGGCGCGAAGGGCGATCTGGCGCTGCGCCGCGTGCTGGCGAACAGCCGCATGCTCTCCAGCGACGTCTCCGCGGGCTTCGACCCGAATTTCGCGGCCGCGTTTGAGAAGAAGAACGCTGCGTTCCTGGGCCGCGGCGTGTGCTTCAACAAGTATACCGGCAGCCGCGGCAAATCCGGCTCCAACGACGCGAACGCCGAGTACATCGCGCAGCTGCGCAGAATCCTCGACGACGCGGAGGTCGCGTTCCAGACCTGCGAGCTGGGCCGCGTGGACCTGGGCGGCGGCGGCACCATCGCCTACATGTGCTCCAAGTACGGTATGAACGTGATTGACGCGGGCGTGGCCGTGCTCTCCATGCACGCCCCCTACGAGGTCATCTCCAAGGTGGACCTGTACGAGGCCTACCTCGGCTACTGCGCGTTCCTCAGGGACGCCAGGCCGCTGTAAATCAACGGATACTGTTCTGCGGAAAAAGATGGGAGATCAGCGCGAAGCGATGAAGGGGTTTGGGACCAAAGCCTGCCGCCCGCAGTGCGGGAAACAGGCAGGCGGAGCGTCGGAAATCGCAAGGAGCGCCTGATGGCGCGACTATGCGAGTTCCCCGGATCGGCAGCCCAACGATCCTCAGATGCGCAGCATCCCGTTCAGGAGCTGCCCGATTCTTCCGGGCGGCTCCTTTTTCAGAAAGAAAGTGCTTTCCAACAATCAAAAAAATCATAGCACGCTATTGACAATGATAGGATAGCGTGCTATTATAATTTTCGAAAACGAACGCAGCATCAGGAGGAAACCATCATGGCGGAGCATACCCCCAACGGTCTGCTGATCAAGCAGATGCATGACTGCCTTGAAAAGCAGGCGAACAATGCCCTGCGCCCGAAGGACCTGACCATGATGCAGGTTTCCGTGCTGATGTACCTGCAGGAGGCGGCGGGCATGCAGCGGCCCATGAAGGAGATGGAGCGCCATTTTCAGGTGGCTCAGTCGACGGCTGCGGGGATTATCTCGCGGCTGGAGCAGAAGGGGCTTGTCGAAGCGATTGCTGATGCAGACGATAAACGGGTGAAGCTGGTGCATCTGACCCGGGCAGGAGAAGCCTGCTGCGCGGAGGCGGCGGGCCAGATGCATGAGGCGGAGGAGCTGCTGACGCGCGGCTTTTCGGAAGAGGAGAAGGAAATGCTTCATGTGCTGCTTGTGAGGGTGGCAGACAACCTCAGAGAGGCAGACAGCGCCCGCCGGTGACGGCGGGATGCTTTTTACCAAAAACGATAGCGTGCTATTAAAAGGAGGAGCGAAATGAACAACAAGAAGGCTTTGGACGTGTTTGAAAAGGCGCCGGTCGGCAGGGCGGTCTTGCAGAACGCCTTGCCGGCGATGGCGGCGATGCTGATGGTGCTGATTTACAATCTGGCGGATACCTTTTTTATCGGCCAGACGCATGACGATCTGCAGGTCGCGGCGGTTTCGCTGGCGACGCCCGTGTTCCTGCTCTTTATGGCGGTGGGCACGGTTTTCGGCATCGGCGGAACCTCGACGATCTCCCGCGCGATGGGCGAGGGGAGAAGAGACCATGCCAGGAAAATCTGTTCCTTCTGCATGTGGGGCTGCGTGCTCACAGGCGTGGTCATGTCGGCAGCGTTCCTGCTCTTCATGGATCAGATTCTGGTTCTCGTGGGCGCGAGCGCGGATACCTGGGAATATGCGAAAACGTATCTGACGATCGTCAGCGTATCCGGCCCGTTCGTTCTGATCGCCAACTGCTATGCCAACGTCATCCGCGCCGAGGGCCAGTCTGCCAAGGCGATGCTGGGCCAGCTGCTGGGCAATCTGCTCAATGTCGTGCTTGACCCGATCATGATTCTTGCATTCAACTGGGCAATCGCCGGTGCGGCGATTGCCACCGTCATCGGCAACGTGGTGGGCGCGGGCTACTACATCCTGTACTTCCTGCGCGGGCAGTCGACGCTCAGCATCCACCCCAGGGACTTCACGGTGAAGGCGCAGGTGGCGTCCGGCGTGCTGGCCATCGGTATCCCGGCGGCGCTGGGTTCCCTGCTGATGAGCGCGTCGCAGATCATCATGAACAGCCAGATGGTTCGCTACGGCGACATGGCGCTGGCCGGTGCGGGCGTGGCCATGAAGGTGACGATGATGACCGGCATGGTCTGCATCGGACTGGGACAGGGCATTCAGCCGCTGCTGGGCTTCTGCGTCGGGGCAAAAAAGTGGGACAGGTATCAGCGGGTGCTTTGCTTCTCACTGATCTTTGCCCTCGCGCTGAGCACGGTGCTCACCGGGGTCTGCCTGATCTTTACGCCGCAGATCGTCAGCGTGTTTCTGACCGACATGGCGGCCATGGCGTACGGCGTGTCGTTTGCGCGGATTCTCCTGTGCACCAGCTTCCTCTTCGGCGTGTTCTATGTGCTGACCAATGCGCTGCAGGCCTGCGGCGCGGCGGTGGAATCCCTGATCGTCAATATCTCCCGCCAGGGCCTGATCTACATCCCGGCGCTGTTTATCCTCGGCGCGCTCCTTCAGGAAAAAGGACTGATGTGGGCGCAGCCGGTGGCCGATGTGCTGTCGCTGCTGCTGGCGGCGGCGCTCTATCGCCGGAAGGCCGGACGGATGCTTCAGGCATAAACGACACAGACAGGCGGCATGCTTCCCCAAGCGGGCGGCGTGCCGCCTGTTTTGATATTCCCGGCCTGTCCGCACAAATGGGGACTAGTCAGACGACATGAAATCGAATATAATATATACTGTATATCTATGTAAAGAATCCATACCATGCGTACAGGTGAACATATGCTGTTTAATTCATTTGAGTTTCTGATCTTCTTCCCGATCGTCACGATGGTCTACTTCCTGCTGCCGGGGAGGACGCAGTGGATCTGGCTGCTGGTGATGAGCTACTTCTTCTACATGAACTGGCACGCGGAGTATGCACTGCTGATGGCGGCGTGCACGATCGTGACCTACGCGTGCGGGCGGATCATCACAGCGCTTCCGGAGAAGAGGCACAAGAAGATCGCGATGTGGGCGGGTATTGTCTTCAATATCGGCCTGCTGGGGTACTTCAAGTATACGGGCTTTTTCCTGGACGTGATCCAGCGTGTGTGCGACCTGCTTTCCATCCCCGTGACCACGCCGAAGGTGTCGATTCTGCTGCCGGTGGGCATCAGCTTTTACATCTTTCAGGCGCTGTCCTATGTGATCGACGTGTACAAGGGGCGCGTCAAGGCTGAGCGGAATCTGTTCAAGTATGCGCTGTTTGTGTCCTTCTTCCCGCAGCTTGTTGCCGGCCCGATCGAGCGCAGCAGCCGCCTGCTCAGGCAGGTGACGGCGGAGCACCGCTTTGACTGGGAGCGCACGCGGCAGGGCCTTTTGATCATGCTGCTGGGCTTCTTTGAAAAGGTCGTCATCGCAGACCGCGCCTGCATGTATGTGGACGCGATCTACGGCGGATGGATCAGCGCGTCCGGCGCACAGATCGCGCTGGCGACGTTCGTGTTCGCGGTGCAGGACCTGTGCGACTTTGCCGGATACAGCCATATCGCCATCGGCGCGGCGAAGGTGCTGGGCGTGGAGCTGATGACCAACTTCCGTCAGCCGTACTTTGCGCACTCCGTGCAGAACTTCTGGGCGAGGTGGCACATCAGCCTGTCGACCTGGTTCCGCGATTACATCTATTTCCCGCTGGGCGCGGGCCGCGGCAGCAAGCTCAAGCAGGCCAGAAACCTGATGATCGTCTACACCGTCTCGGGCCTGTGGCACGGCGCGGCACTCAAGTACGTCGCCTGGGGCATGCTCAACGGCGCGCTGCAGGTGATCGAGGGGCTGCTGCCCCAGATGAAAAACAAGCCGAGATTCCCGAGGCTTGACCTGCTGCTTCACATCCTCTGGACAGATTTCCTGATCCTCATCACCATGCTCATCTTCCGCGCGGGCTCGCTGTCCGCGGCGCTGGGCATGCTGCTGCGGATTCCGACGGCCTGGAACGCGCCGGGCATCGAGAGCGGGTTTTCCTCCATGCAGGCGCTGTGCACGGGCGTGTGCTTCGTGATCCTGTTTGTCATCGAGCTGATTCATGAAAAGCGCAAGACGCTGACCCAGCTCACGGACAGGTTGCCGGCGGCGGTGCGCGGACTGCTGTACCTGCTGGCCGTGCTGGCGATCATCGTGTTCGGCGTGTGGGGCCCGGGCTATGCGGCGCAGGCATTCATCTACTTCCAGTTCTGATGCGGTCAATCAAGAGGATGAGAAGGATGAAAAAGAAAATTGTGATGGTCATGCTCTGGCTGGCGGCGCTGGTGTGCTGTCTTCTGCTGCTGGACCGGGGCATGCGCCGCGACGACAGCGAGCGCAAGTATGGCGCGTTCTTTGCTGAGGAGCAGGACTTTGACGTGCTGTTCCTGGGCACGAGCCGCGTGCTCGACGGCGTTTCGCCGATGGAGCTGTGGCGGGATTACGGCTTCACCAGCTACAACATGGGCAACAACTCCGAGCCGCTGGGCGTGACGCGCTGGGTGCTGGAGGCGGCGATGGCGTATCATACGCCCAAGGTGGCGGTGATCGATGTGTTCTATGTGGGGCATGCGACGAACGAGGAATGGACGTACTCGTTCAGACATCTGTTCTACGACGCACTGCCGCTGTCCAGGGCGAAGATCAGCGCGGTCTGCGCCACGCAGCCGGAGAACGGCAGGCTTGAATTCCTGATGCCATTCTCGCTGTATCACGGCCGTTGGGATGAAATCCTTTCGGGTCAGGCCGAGCGGCTGGTGGAATGTGAGCCGTTCATGATGGGTGGAGAGATGCGCATGAACCGCGTGTCCCGTGACAACTATGCCTTCACGGACGAGGCGGCGGAGGGCGAGCTGCCGGGCCATCAGGCGCTGCGCGAGATCGCGGCGCTGTGCCGCGAGCACGGCGTGGAGCCGGTGTTTGTGGCCCTGCCGGGCCACGCGTCCGAGCAGGAGCAGATGAACATGAACAGCGTGCAGCGCGTCGCGGATGAGCTGAGCGTGCCGTTTGTCAACATGATGCGCATGGGGATTGTCAATAATCAGACCGACTGTCACGACGCCATGGGGCATCTCAACCCGGACGGCGCGAGCAAGGCGACGGCTTTCCTGGGCGCGTGGCTGAAGGAGCGCTTCGACCTGCCCGACCGGCGCGGCGACAGCGCGTATGCCCATTGGGATGCAAACCTTGAAGCATACGAGGCATACCGGGAGGAAAACTGGGTGGGGATGCAAGTCCCTCTTGACAAATGAATTCGCTCTGATACAATGAAGATGCGCGGATATGCGCATCACCAATACGACTTGAAGGAGATTTGTCATATGACGTTTGAAAGCCTGAAGGAGATTGTCGTCGCGACCGTCAGCTGCGGCGAGGAGAAGGTGACGCCGGACGCCAAGCTGGTGCCGGATGTGTGCAAGGACAGCCTGGACACCGTGGAGCTGGCGATGGCGCTGGAGGACAAGACCGGCGTGAACGTGCCGGATGACCTGATGGCGACCTTCCGCACCCTGAACGATCTGCACGCGTACCTCAATGAGCAGGGCGCCTGAGGCGGCTGTGACCTGCCCGGCCTGCGGACGGGAAACGACGCAGGCTGTTTGGCGCGAAAGCCTTTGCGTGTGCCCGTTCTGCGGCTCGCATCAGCCGATTGCCGCAAGGGCGCGGCTGACGGCGCTTTGCGACGAGGGCACGCTGGAGGAGATGAACGCGGATCTGGTCGGCGGCAACCCGCTGGCCTTCCCCGGCTATGAGAAAAAGCTGGAAGCGCAGCGCGGAAAGACCGGCATGCAGGAGGCCGTGATGACGGCGACAGGCCGCATTGACGGCCATTTGGCGGTGCTGGCCGTGCTGGACGCTCAGTTCTTTATGGGCAGCATGGGCACCGGCGTGGGCGAAAAGATCACGCGGGCCATTGAGTATGCGCGCGATGCGCATCTGCCGCTCATCATGTTTTCCGCCAGCGGCGGCGCGCGCATGCAGGAGGGCTTCTTTTCGCTCATGCAGATGGCCAAGACCAGCGCCGCTGTGGCGGATTTTTCTGAAAAAGGCGGCCTGTACATCAGCGTGCTCACCAACCCGACGACCGGCGGCGTGACGGCGAGCTTTGCTTCCCTGGGCGATATCATGCTCGCCGAGCCGGAGGCGCTCATCGGCTTTGCCGGCCCGCGCGTGATCGAGCAGACGATCGGCCAGCGGCTGCCGGAGGGCTTTCAGCGCAGCGAATTCCAGCAGGAGCACGGCTTTGTCGATCAGATCGTGCCGCGTGCACGGATGCGCACGGTGCTTTCCCAGCTGCTCAGGCTTCATGAAGGCGGGGTGAGACGCGCATGATCAAGACGATGATCCGCGAGCTTGAGGAAATCGAAAACGCGCTTAACACGGCGCAGGGCGCGGAAGCTGTGCAGCTTGCGGTGCGGCGCGACGCGCTGCTTCGCCAGCTGTCCAACCTGACCCCGGAGCAGAAGGTGCTCATGGCGCGCTATCCCAAGCGCCCGAAGATCGGGCAGTATGTCGATGCGCTGTTCACCGATTTCTTCGAGCAGCGCGGCGACAGGCAGTGCCGCGAGGACAGGAGCATCCTGGGCGGCATCGCGTTCTTCCATGGCCGTCCGGTGACGGTGCTGGGCCACCGGAAGGGCAGCAACATCGAGGAAAACCTGGCGTGCAACTTCGGCATGCCGGGCCCGGAAGGCTATCGCAAGGCGCTGCGCCTGATGAAGCAGGCGGAGAAGTTTGGCCGCCCGGTGATCACGTTCATCGATACGCCGGGCGCATACCCGGGCATGGAGGCCGAGGAGCGCGGCCAGGGCGAGGCCATTGCCAGAAACCTGGCGGAGATGAGCAGGCTGCGCGTGCCGGTGATTTCCATCGTCACGGGCGAGGGCAGCAGCGGCGGCGCGCTGGCGCTGGGCCTGGCCGACCGCATCATGATGCTCGAAAATGCGTATTACTCGGTCGTCACGCCGGAGGGCTGCGCGAGCATCCTGTGGAAGGACCCCAAGAAGCGTGACGAGGCCTGCATGGCGCTGAAGCTGACCGCGCAGGATCTCCAGGGCTTCGGTTTGATCGACGGGATCATTCCGGAGGCCGTCGGCGGTGTGCAGCGGGACACGCAGTCCCTGTTTGCCCGGCTTCATCGGGAGCTTTTGCAGGCGCTTGACGTGCTGGAGCAGAAGGATGCGGACACGCTTGTGCGTGAACGTTATGCAAAGTACAGAAGGATCGGGCTGGCGTAAGACAGCCCGAATCTTCACACGACTAGTTAAAAGATTGAACCAAAAGAGAGGATACTATGAATGGACTGAAACTGTTGGGCGCCGGTTATGCGCTGCCCGCGCGCGCCCTTAACAACGACGCAATGACGGCCTATGTGGAGACGAGCGACGAGTGGATCACGAGCCGCACGGGCATTCGCCAGCGCTATTTCTGCGGTGAGGGCGAATGCTGCACGACGCTGGCGATTGAGGCGGCGAAGAAGGCTCTGGCGGACAGCGGCCTGGACAAATCGGAGATCGGCTGCGTGATCGTGGCGACCTCCTCGGGCGAGTACGCGATGCCCAGCACCGCCTGCCTGGTGCACAAGGCGCTGGAGCTCAGCGAGGGCATCCCGGTGTTTGACCTGGGCGCGGCGTGCGCAGGCTTTCTGTACGCGATGGATACGGCGCGCGCGCTGCTGATGGCGCACCGCGGCAAGGCCGCGCTGGTGGTCGGCGCAGAGCAGATGAGCCAGCTGCTGGACATGGCGGACCGCAATACCTGCGTGCTCTTTGGCGACGCGGCGGGTGCGGCGGTGTTTACGCTGGATGAGGGCGCGGAATATGCCTACGTCTGCGGCACGCGCGGCGACATGGCGATTCAGGTGGGCGGCCCGCGCCGCACGCTGGCGATGACCATGGAGGGCCAGAACGTCTTCCGCTTTGCCGTCTCCACGATTCCTGCGACGGTGGACGAGCTGCTCCAGAAGACCGGCAGGACGCTCGATGAGGTCGACTGGGTGATCTGCCATCAGGCGAACCAGCGCATCATCGACGCGAGCGTGCGCAGGCTGGGCGTGCCGGCGGAGAAGTTCTACAAGAATCTCGACCGCTACGCCAACACCAGCGCGGCCAGCATCCCGCTGGCGCTGGCGGAGATGAAGGAGAGCGGCAAGCTGACGAGCGGGCAGCGCGTGATTCTGGTCGGCTTCGGCGGCGGCCTGACCTGGGCGGGCATCATGCTCAAGGTCTGATCGTGTTTTTGACGAAGATGCTTTCGGCTGTGCGAAGTGAAGCATGAGTTTAGGCTGAAATCAGAACGGGATTGCGCTTCAAGGGAATAAAGGAGTTCACCAAGGAATGAAACTTGCATTTTTATTTGCGGGCCAGGGCAGCCAGAAGGCCGGCATGGGCCGCGATCTGTATGAAAGCTATCCGGCGTTCCGCGCGGCGTTTGACGCGGCGGCGCTGGACTTTGATCTCAGGAAGGTCTGCTTTGAGGATCCGGACGGCGTCATCAACCAGACCCAGTATACCCAGCCGTGCATGGTCGCGTTTGCGGCGGGCGTGAACGCCGTGCTGAAGGAAAACGGGATCGTCCCCGCGTATGCAGCGGGACTGAGCCTGGGTGAATACAGCGCGTTGCACTGCGCGGGCGTGTTCACGGCCGGGCAGGCCATTGAGCTGGTCGCTTTCCGCGGCGCGGCGATGGCGAAGGCGGCGGAGGGCGTCGAGAGCGCGATGACCGCCGTGCTGAATCTTGACCGTGAGTCTCTGCAGCGCTGCTGCGAGGAGGCTTCCTCCGAGGGCGTGGTGAAGATCTGCAACTACAACTGCCCCGGCCAGCTGGTCATCGGCGGTGAAAAGGCGGCTGTGGCGAAGGCCGGCGAGCTGGCCAGGGCGGCGGGCGCAAGAAGGCTGCTGCCGCTGCGCGTGAGCGGCCCGTTCCACACGCCGCTGATGCAGCCTGCGAGCGAAGCACTGGAGGCGCGGTTCAGGACCGAGACCTTCGGTCAGATGAACCTGCCGGTGCTCTTCAACTGCCTGGGCGACATGAAGGGCGAGGACGACGAGATTCCTGCTCTGCTCTGCCGTCAGGTGAAGGACAGCGTGTACATGGAGGACACCATCCGCAGGCTGGCGGAGCTGGGCGTGGATACGGTGGTGGAGATTGGCCCGGGCAGGGCGCTTTCCGGCTTTGTGGCCAAGACCGTGGGCAATGCCGTCACCTGCTATGCCGTGGAGGACGCGGCGAGCCTGAACGACGCGCTGGACGCGCTGAAGGCATAAGACAATGCATCAACAGAGAAGCAAATCCGGCTGGATGCCGGGTTTGCTTTTTATATGCGCCGAAGCAGCTGACCTCTGCGGCTTATTTCACAAAGATGTGTTGACATCGACAAATCAGAATATTATAATATTAGGAAGAAATAGGCAAATCAGCCTGCACAAACCGTGCGTGGGTTTGTGTAAATTATCAGAAAAGGAGAACTGACTATGAAGAAACTGTTTGCGCTCCTGATGGCCGTTGTGCTCACGCTGTCCTTTGCGTGCATTGCCAACGCCGAGATCGACCCGGCTCTGATCGCTGCGGCGCAGGAGGATGGCGAGCTGGTCGTCTATGGTTCCTGCGAGGAGCCGTATCTGGCCGCTGCCGCCAAGCACTTTGAGGAGCTTTACGGCATCAAGACCTACTATCAGCGTCTGTCCACCGGCGAGGTGCAGGCGAAGATCACCGAGGAAGCGGGCAACCCGTCCGGCGACGTCTGGTTCGGCGGCACGACCGACCCGTACAACGAGAGCGCCAAGGCCGGCCTGCTGATGAGCTATGAAGCGGCCAACGCCGCTGATCTGGCTGCGGACATGTACCGCGACGCGGACGGCTACTGGTACGGCATCTACAAGGGCATCCTGGGCTTCATGGTCAACACCGAGGAGCTGGAGCGCCTGGGCCTGGAGGCCCCCAAGGGCTGGGACGACCTGCTCAAGCCGGAATACGCCGGCCTGATCTGGATGTCCAACCCGAACACCGCCGGCACCGCGAAGCTGATCATCAACACCATGGTTCAGCTGAAGGGCCACGACGAGGCCATGAAGTACTTCGTGGAGCTGGACAAGAACATCGCGCAGTACACCAAGTCCGGTTCCGGCCCGTCCAAGAAGGTCGGCATCGGCGAGTGCGTGATCGGCATTGGCTTCCTGCATGACGGCATCGCGCAGATCCTGCAGGGCTACGACAACATCGCGCTGATCATCCCGGAGGAAGGCACTTCCTTTGAGATCGGTGCGACCGCGATCTTCGACGGCTGCGTCCACGAGAACGCCGCGAAGCTGTGGATCGAGTATGCGCTCTCTCCGGAGTGCGTGGAGCTGGCGGACGATGCCGAGAGCTATCAGTTCCTGGTCATCAACAGCGCCAAGCAGCCCGCCGCGGTGGAGCCGTTCGGCCTCGACCCGAACAACGTCATCGACTACGACTTTGAGGACGCGAAGAACAACACCACCCAGTATGTGGCGGACTATTTCGACGCGCTGGGCGATGCTGCGGACAGCCGCTTCAAGACCGAGTAACCGGCGTTCCGCTGAACCATGTTGCCCTTCGGGCCTGCTTCTAACGGTGCCGCACGCGCTGAGGGCGCTCCGGCACCCCGAAAAGCAGGAGGCAGCTATTGAGGCTTCCTGAAGCGTATGGACTGACGGTTTGATCGACTCATCATGGGGGATGGGGTGAAAGTCCCATCCCTCTTTCTATATCAGCAAAGAGGGGGGAATGCCCGTGAAAACACGCCAAGGCGCGGCGCTGGAACGCAAAAAGTTCTTTGCCGATCCGGTGATGGTGATCACCATCGCGCTGCTCACTGTGCTGCTCGCGCTGTTTATTCTCTATCCGCTGGCCATGCTGCTGCTGGACAGCGTATATGTGCGTGAGACCAGGCTCGTGCTCATCACCGATGTTCTGGCCGGAACGGCCGACACGGAGATCAAGGACGGCACGATTCAGGTGCTCAACAAGAAGGGCGAGGCGGCGAAATTCGCCGTCGATGATCTTGATTCGGCCTGGGGCTATCTGTTCGCCAAGAACGGACGCGTGCTCAAGGAGGGCGATGCGATCGACCCGGAAAACTGCTATGTCAAGGTGCAGAAGAATCAGCTGACCTTTGACGCGTTCCCGCGCATCTTCGCCGACTACACGTTCAACACCGCGTTCTTCAACACGCTCAAGCTGGGCATGATCACCAGCTTTGGTTCGGTCATCATCGGCCTGCTGTTCGCGTATGTGGACTGCTATGTCAACGTGCGCAGCCGAACGGTGAAGAAGATGTTCGACGTGGTTTCGACCCTGCCGGTCGTCTCGCCGCCGTTTGTGCTGTCGCTGTCGATGATCCTGCTCTTTGGCCGCGGCGGCCTGATCACCCGCGAGCTGCTGCACATCTATGACAGCAACGTGTACGGCATGTGGGGCATCGCGATCGTGCAGACGCTCACGTTCTTCCCGGTGTGCTACATGATGCTCAAGGGCCTGCTCAAGAACATCGATCCCTCGATGGAGGAGGCGGCGCGCAACATGGGCGCGGGCCGGATGAAGGTGTTCACCACCGTGACCCTGCCGCTGATGCTGCCGGGCCTGGGCAATGCGTTCCTGGTCACGTTCATCGAGTCCGTCGCAGACTTCGCGAACCCGATGATGATCGGCGGCAGCTATGATACGCTGGCCACGACGATCTACCTGCGCATTACCGGCGGCAGCTACGACACCAACGGCGCGGCTGCCATGGCCGTCGTACTGCTGTGCATCACGCTGCTGCTGTTCCTCATCCAGAAGTACTATCTGGAGGCGAAGACCGCCGCGACGCTGACCGGCAAGGCCAGCCGCGCCCGCGCGCTGATTGACGACAAGAGCGTGCGCGTGCCGCTGACGGCGATCTGCTCCGTGATCTCCGCGTTCGTCATCATGATGTACATCGCGATCCCCTTCGGCGCGCTCTTCAAGCTCTGGGGCCGCGATTACAGCCTGAGCCTCAAGTGGTTCAACCAGCTCTTCCGCGACGACGGCTTCAAGGCGTTCACCGACAGCTTCATGCTCTCCCTGATTGCCAGCCCGATCACGGCGCTGCTGTCCATGATCATCTCCTATCTGGTGGTCAAGAAGAAGTTCCGCGGCAAGGCGTTCATCGAGTTCGTCTCCATGCTGGCCATGGCCGTGCCGGGCACGGTGCTGGGCGTGGGCTACATCCGCGGCTTTGCGGGCGGCGTCTTCCGCACGGGCTTCATGCAGGGCATCTATGGTACGGGCATCATCCTGGTGATCGTGTTTGTCGTGCGTTCGCTGCCGGTCGGCACGCGCAGCGGCATCTCCGCCCTGCGGCAGATCGACAAATCGATCGAGGAATCGGCGTACGATCTGGGCGCGGGCAGCGCGAAGGTATTCGCCACCGTGACGCTTCCGCTGATCAAGGATTCGTTCCTCAGCGGTCTGGTGACGACGTTCGTGCGCTCCATCACCGCCATCAGCGCGGTTATCCTGCTGGTGACGCCGCGCTACCTGCTCATCACCTGCCGCATCAACGAGTTCGCGGAGAAGGGCGCGTACGGCGTGGCCTGCGCGTATGCGACGATCCTGATACTCATCACCTACGCGGCGATTGTGCTGATGAACTGGGTGATTCGGCATTTCGGAACGAGCAAGGCGGTTCGCCTGAAGGAGGAATAACATGGCGCAGAAAGAGAAGAAGGGCGTTCGCCTGGAGCATATTTCCAAGATTTACAACGATCCCAAGACCGGCAAGGAGTTTTACGCGGTCAACGACGTGAGCCTGAGCATCGAGCCGGGCAGCTTCGTGACGCTGCTGGGCCCGTCCGGCTGCGGCAAGACGACGACGCTGCGCATGATTGCGGGCTTTGAAAGCCCGGACGCGGGCGAGATCTATCTGGGCGACGAGGCGATCAACGCCCTTACGCCCAACAAGCGTGACACGGCGATGGTCTTCCAGAGCTATGCGCTGTTCCCGCACTACAACGTGTACGACAACGTGGCCTACGGCCTGAAGCTGCGCAAGGTGCCCAAGAAGGAGATGGACGAGCGCATCGCCAGAATCCTCGACCTTGTGGAGCTGACTGGCATGGAGACCCGCATGACCAACCAGCTCTCCGGCGGCCAGCAGCAGCGCGTGGCGCTGGCCCGCGCCATGGTCGTGGAGCCGAGCGTGCTGCTGTTTGATGAGCCGCTGTCCAACCTCGACGCGAAGCTGCGCGTGTCCATGCGCACGGAAATCCGCCGCATCCAGCAGACGCTGGGCATCACTGCGGTGTACGTCACGCATGACCAGGCCGAGGCGATGGCGATTTCCGACAACATCATCATCATGAACAAGGGCGTCATTGCGCAGATGGGCTCCCCGGAGGAGATTTATCACCATCCCAAGAGCGAGTTCGTCGCGGACTTCATCGGCGAGGTCAACTTCCTCACGGGCGAGATGGTCAGCAGGGACGGCGGAAAGTGCACTGTGCGCATCAGCGGCCACGACGTGACGGTGGACAATCCCGACGGCTTTGACGTGGGCAAGACCTGCAAGCTCGTGCTGCGTCCGGAGGCTGGCATTCTCGCGGACGAGGGAGCGCTGCCGTGCAAGGTGGTACTGTCCTGCTTCATGGGCGCGTACCAGAACTATCATGTGATGGTCGGCGACACGCTGGTGAAGCTGGCGGATTATTGCCCTGTGGGCCGTAAGGTCTATCAGGTTGGCGATACCGCGTACCTGAGCTTCCGCGAGGGCTGCGTGCATATGCTGTAAAGCTGCTTCATGCAGCGCGAAGCGAAGAAGGGTCAAGGGATGAAATCCCTTGCGGGGTTTGGGGCGGTGCCCCAAGCAGGTCTTAGGGCGGCAGCCCTAACGTATTCGCGAAACGACAGAGAAAAGCAGTCAGGGAGCGAAGCGTTACCTGACGGTGAACTGTGGTTTACCCGGCTTTACCTGATCAGCATGAGAATCCTTGATACATGAAGAGAGGCTGTCTCCCGGCGGAGGCAGCCTCTCTTTGCGTACGGCTTGTGTATTATTTCTTCTGCCCGTAGTAGGCGTTCGGGCCATGCTTACGCATGTAGTGCTTATTGACCACATGCTGCGGCGCGGGCGCGGCATTGGGATTCACGATGCGTGTGAAGGCAGCCATCTTGGCAACCTCCTCGAGCACAACGGCGTGATATACCGCCTGCTTGGCGTCCTTGCCCCAGGCGAACGGGCCGTGGCTGTGGCAGATCACGCCCGGCACGGCGACCGGATCGAGCTGGCGCTTGGTGAATTCCTCGATGATGACGGTGCCGGTGTTCTTCTCGTAGTCCTCATCCAGCTCTGCCGGCGTCAGATGGCGCGCGCAGGGAACGGGGCCGTAGAAGTAATCGGCATGCGTGGTGCCGTAGCAGGGGATGTCCTCTCCGGCCTGTGCCCAGCCGACGGCAAACGGGCTGTGCGTGTGCACGATGCCGCCCAGCTGCGGAAACGCCTTGTACAGCTCCAGGTGCGTCTTCGTGTCCGAGGACGGATTGAGCTTGCCCTCGACGACCTTGTTGTCCAGGCTGACCACGACCAGATCCTCAGGCTTCAGATCCTCATAGCTCACGCCGGACGGCTTGATGACGACCAGCCCGCTCTCGCGGTCGATGCCCGAGACGTTGCCCCAGGTGTAGGTGACCAGGCCGCGGCGCGGCAGCTCCATGTTCGCGTCATAGACCACTTGCTTGAGTTGTTCCAGCATAGTATACCTCAACTGCAAAAGAATGTCGCGGGCGGCGCGTGCCGCCCGCAATTGCTCTTGGTTTCATGCTTAGAAAGCGGTGTCCAAGCCCGTAAACGGCTTTCGCAAAGACGTTCGGGATAGGGCGCAGCCCGCTTACTTCAGCTTCCAGGCGAGATCGGCGAGGAACAGCTCCTGCTCCAGCTTCTCCACCGTGGTGTCCTTGGTGATGTGCACATACTCGATGCCCATCATGTTTGCCCAGTCCTTCATCTGCTCGGCGGTCACGTCGTAGGAGAGCACGGTGTGATGCGCGCCGCCCGCGGTGATCCAGCACTCCAGGCCGGTGGTCAGATCCGGCATCGCGCGCCACATGACGCGGGCAACCGGCAGGTTCGGCATCTCCATGATCGGCTTGACGCACTTGATGTCCTGGCAGATCAGGCGCAGGCGTCCGCCCATATCGATCAGACTGACGACGATTGCATCGCCCTCGCGGCCCTCAAACACCAGACGCGCCGGGTCCTTCTCGTTCATGCCGATGCCCAGGTGATGCGTCTCAATGCGCGGCTTCGCGCTGGCCACGCTCGGGCAGACCTCGAGCATGTGCGCGCCCAGGCTGTACTCCTGGCCCGGAACGAGGTGGTAGGTGTAGTCCTCCATGAAGGTGGTGCCGCCGGTCTGGCCCTCGGAGATCGCCTTGAGGATCGAGGTCATCGCGGAGACCTTCCAGTCGCCCTCACCGCCGTAGCCGTAGCCCTCAGCCATCAGGTGCTGGGAAGCCAGGCCCGGCAGCTGCTCCATGCCATAGAGGTCCTGGAACGTGTTGGCGAACGCCTTGCAGCCCTCCGCGTCGAGCATCTTGCGGATGGCAATCTCCTCGCGCGCCTGATAGCGGATCGCATCGATGTTCTCGGTGGCGATGTCGTACTTCTCGGTGTAGACCGCCATCATCGCGTCGATTTCTTCCTCGGTTACGGCGTTCATCACCTTGACCAGATCGCCGGTAGCCCAGGTGTTCACCTGCCAGCCCAGCTTGGTCTGCACCTCGACCTTGTCGCCTTCGGTGACGGCGACCTCGCGCATGTTGTCGCCAAAGCGCATGACCTTCAGGCTCTTGCTGAACGCCACGCCGACAGCGGCGCGCATCCAGCTGCCCAGGCGCTTCTGAACGGCCTCGTCCTTCCAGTAGCCGGCGATGATCTTGCGCGGCATGCGCAGGCGCGCGGCGATGAAGCCGTGCTCGCGGTCGCCGTGCGCGGCCTGGTTCAGGTTCATGAAATCCATGTCGATTTCTTCGTTCGGGATCTCCAGGTTGTACTGCGTGGCGAAGTGGCAGTACGGCTTCTGCAGGCTGGCAAAGCCGTTGATCCACATCTTGCTGGGGGAGAAGGTGTGGCACCAGGTGATGATGCCGGCGCACTTCTCGTCGTAGTTCGCCTCGCGGACGATGTCGGTGATCTCCTTGTTGGTCTTCGCGGTGACCTTGTAGACCAGCTTGCAGGGCAGGTTGCCGGAAGCGTTGAGCGCATCGGCCATCTCCGCGGCACGGGCGGCGACGGTTTCAAGGACCTCCGGGCCGTAGAGGAACTGGCTGCCGACCACAAACCAGAATTCATACTGCTTCATGCTCATGGTGAATCTCTCCTTCTTGATGTCTTTTCCTGTTGATTCTTCCGTACTGCTTCGGTCTCGGCCGCAAAGCTGCGGGGTTTTCGGCACAATGCCGGTTACAGGTTGGCAATCGCGGCCTTCTGCGCGTCCAGGCAGGCGACGAACTGCCGGGTGTACGCCTCAATACCCGCCGCATCGGCTTCGTCCGGGGCGACGCACACGCTCTTGGCGTCAGCAAAAACCTTATCGTTTAAATACGCTTCCAGGGTCTGGTTTTCCTGCTTGTTCGCGCGATAAGCTGCCAGCAGCGCCATACCCCAGGGGCCGCCCTCGCCGGCGGTCTCCATCACGGAGATCGGGGTGTTCAGGCTGGCGGCGAGAATCGTCTGGCCGGCGACCGGCGTCTTGAAATAGCCGCCATGGCCGAGCAGGGAGTCGATCTTCACATTCTCCCGGGCGAGGATATCCATGCCCAGCTTGAGGCTGCTCATCGCGCCTGCGACGAGGCTGCGGGAGAAGTTGGCGAAGGTCAGCGCGGCGTCCGGCGTGCGCACCATCATCGGGCGGCCTTCGTTGAGGCCCACAACAGGCTCGCCGGAGAAGAACGGCAGGTTGACCACGCCGCCGCAATCCTTGTCGCCCGCCAGCGCGGAGGTGAACAGCGCGGTGTAGATCTCGCCCATGGACACGTCCTTGCCTGCGGCCTCGCAGAAGCCCTTGAGCATGCCGGCCCAGGCGTTGATGTCGCTGGTGCAGTTGTTGCAGTGCACCATGGCCACGGGCTTGCCGGTGGGCGTGGTCACCATGTCGATCTCCGGATAGACCTTGCTCAGCGGCTTTTCCAGCACGACCATCGCGAACACGCTCGTGCCGGCGGAGACGTTGCCCGTGCGCACGGCGACGGCGTTGGTGGCGGTCATGCCGGTGCCGGCGTCGCCCTCGGGCGGCGCGACAAGCGCGCCGGCTTCCAGTGCGCCGGTCGGGTCGAGCAGCTTTGCGCCCTCGGCCGTCAGGCAGCCCGCGTCCTCGCCCGCGTTCAGCACGGCGGGCAGGATATCCAGCAGCTTCCAGCTGTAGCCCTTGCCGGCGATGGCCTCGTCAAAGAGGCTCACCATGCGCGCGTCGTAGGTGCCGGTCTGGCCGTCGATGGGGAACATGCCGGAGGCTTCGCCCACGCCCATCACATGCTTGCCGGTGAGCATATAGTGCACGTGGCCGGCGAGCGTGGTCAGGCGGAAGAGGTCCGGCAGGTGGCTTTCGCCGTTCAGAATCGCCTGATACAGGTGCGCAATGCTCCAGCGCTGCGGGATGTTGAAGTCAAACAGCCTGGTCAGCGCATCGGCCGCCTCGGCGGTCATGGTGTTGCGCCAGGTGCGGAATTCGCACAGCTGCCTGCCGTCCTTGTCGAAGGGGAGATAGCCGTGCATCATCGCGGAGACGCCCAGAGACGCGAGCTTGGTCAGCTTCACGCCGTACTTGCTCTCCACATCGGCCTTGAGCGCGGCGTAGGCGTCCTGAATGCCGGCCCAGACGTCGTCCATGTGGTAGGTCCACACGCCGTTTTCCAGGCGGTTTTCCCAGGTGTGATCGCCGGAGGCGATGGGTGCATGGTCTTCACCGATGAGCACGCACTTGATGCGCGTGGAGCCGAGCTCCAGGCCCAGCACCGCGCGGCCGGACTGAATGACAGAAGCGATATTGTTCATATGGACTCCTTCGTTCTTGATCAGAATGGACGTGAGAAACGAAAACGATGACGGAAGGCTGGGCGAGCGCCGAAGCGTGCCGCGTCAGCCTCCCGCCATGAAAGGGATGATGCGTTATTCTTTCTTGTGCGGTGCACCCTTCTTCTTGAAGAGCTTGCCGTGCATGACGATCTGCTGCAGCGCCACGAAGAGCAGCACCAGCGCGCCGGTGATGATCTTGCCCCACCAGGAGGACAGCGTGCCGTTGAAGGTGATCAGGGACGGGATGACGGCCTTGAGCAGCACGCCGAAGAACGTACCGATCATGTAGCCGACGCCGCCGGAGAGCAGCACGCCGCCGATGACCGCAGCGGAGATGACATCCAGCTCGCCGCCCTGCAGCGCCAGGTTCCAGCCGGACTTGACGTACAGCGCGTAGGCGATGCCCGCCAGCGCGGAGCAGAAGCCGTTGAAGCCGTAGACCATCATCTTCGTCTTGTCGACCGGCAGGCCCATCAGGCGGGCGGACTGCTCGTTGCCGCCCACGGCATAGACGTTGCGGCCAAAGCGGGTCTTCTGCAGGATGATGGTGCCGATGATGATCATGACGATGAACATCACGACGTTCAGGTTGATGTAGGCGACGGGCTTGATCTTGACCCACTCGCCGCCGGAGTACTTCATGAAGTACAGCTTCCAGCCGGCCATCTTGTCGATCAGCTCATTGTTGATGGAGATGGACTCGCGGCTGATGAGGGAGCACACGCCGCGCGCCAGGAACATGCCCGTCAGCGTCGCGACGAACGGCGGGATCTTGAGATAGGTGACCAGCGCGCCCATGCCCAGGCCCAGCAGCACGCCGACCAGGATGGCAAACGCCATGCACAGCACCGGATCAAGGCCCAGCACCGTGGTGCCGTAGGCGATGAACATGCCGGTGAGGGAGGCGACCGCCGCCACCGACAGGTCGATGCCGCCGGTGATCAGGACCATCGTCATGCCCACGGCGGAGATGCCGATGTAGGCGTTGTCCACGAAGAGCATCATGAACGTGCGCAGCTTGGCAAAGCCCTTGTCGCCGTACATGATGATGCCTGCGGTGTAAATGACCAGGAAGATGCCGATGGTGGCGAGCACCATGAGGTACTTGGGGTTGGTGACGAAGCTCACCAGCTTGTTGCTTTTCTTCTTATCCACGGAGCTCACCTACCTTCTGCCTGCGGGCCTGGCGCGTAGCCAGCCACTTGCCGACCGGCTCGGACTGGATGACGATGACGATCAGGATGATGACGGCCTTGAACGCCATGATGGATTCGGACGTGATGCCGAAGTAGTACACCAGCGTCGTGATGGTGCGGATGATGAGCGAGCCGATGATCGTGCCGACCAGCGAGAACTTGCCGCCGGTCATGCTCGTGCCGCCCAGAACGACGGCGAGGATCGCGTCCATCTCGTAGTTCACGCCCGCGTTGTTGGAGTCGCAGGAGGAAATGCGGCTGGAGTAGATCAGGCCCGCCACGCCGGAGAGGAAGCCGGTGAGGGTGTAGACGATCATGATGATCTTGTCGGACTTGAGGCCCGTGACGCGGCTGGCGTTCGGATTGACGCCGACGGACTCGACGAAGGTGCCGAAAGCGGTCTTGCGCACGAAGATCATGACCGCCGCACAGACGACGATGGTGATGATGATCGGGAACGGGAGGCCGAACATGCTGCCCTGGCCGATGAAGCGGAACGGGGTGTAGCCCGTGGTGAACTGCTTGCCGTTGGTGGCGATCTGGGCGATGCCGCGGCCCGCCACCATCAGGATCAGGGTCGCGATGATCGGCTGCAGCTTGAACTTGCCGATCAGCACGCCGTTGAACAGGCCCATGGCCGTACAGATGAGCAGCGGAACGAGGATGACCAGAATGAACGGCTTGATGGTGTAGTCGCCCGGGGTGGGGTACAGCGTCACGTCCCAGCGAAGCAGCTTGAGCGCAAACGCGCCGGCCACGGCGACCAGGGCGCCGACGGAAATGTCCGTGCCGCCCAGTGCGATGACCATCGTCATGCCCATGGCGATGATGGTGATCTCCGCGCTGCGGTTCACGATGTCGATCAGTGAGCCGTAGAACATGCCGGTTGTCGCGTTGTACTCGATGTGGAAGAAGTTCGGCTCGAGGATGCCGGCGACCAGGAGGATCAGAAGCTCGGCGACGACCGCCCATGCGAGTTTGCTCTTAAAGATGGATTCCTTGCTCTTCTTCATGCGGTCTCACCGTCCTTTTCGCCTGCAATGATGCGCATGATGTCTGCCTGCGTGCAGTTCTCGCCGGACAGCTCGCCGGCCTTCTTGCCGTCGCGCATGACGATGATGCGGTTGGAGCAGCGGATGATCTCATCGAGCTCGGAGCTGATGAAGATGATGGACATGCCCTCTTCGCACATCTGCAGCATCAGGCGCTGGATTTCCGCCTTCGCGCCGACGTCGATGCCTCGGGTCGGCTCGTCGAGGATCAGCAGGTCCGGCTCGGTCGCCATCCAGCGGGCGAGGATAACCTTCTGCTGGTTGCCGCCGGAGAGCTCCTTGATCTTCTTCTCCGCGTCCGGCGTGGCGATGGAGAGCATCTTGATGTACTTGTCCGCCAGCTCGTCCTGCTCCTTGCGGCTCATGGGCTTCATCATGCCGCGGCGGGCCTGCAGGGCCAGGGCGATGTTCTCGCGGATGGTCAGGTCGCCGATGATGCCGTCGCGCTTGCGGTC
Source organism: Candidatus Ventricola sp. (assembly GCA_051883755.1). Lineage (GTDB taxonomy): Bacteria > Bacillota > Clostridia > Christensenellales > Aristaeellaceae > Ventricola. Next base: position 12,021 of record JBJEUI010000128.1, on the reverse strand, counting down.
CTCCGGACAGAAGGCGATCTTGTGGTTGATGGCGTCCATCGGCTCGCCGATCTTGACCGGAATGCCGGCTACCTTCAGGTCGCCGTTCGCCATCTTCGTCACGCCAAAGATCATCTCGGCGGTTTCCGTACGGCCGGAGCCGAGCAGGCCGGCAAAGCCCAGCAGCTCGCCCTGCTTCTGGTTGAAGGAGATGTCCTCCACCTTGCCGGGCACGCCGATGTGATCGGCCTCGAGCATCATCCTGGCGTCCGGCTTCTGCACGGCGCGCTTGAGATCGAAGATCTCGTCCAGATCCTTGCCGATCATGCTGGAGACCAGCTCCAGCTTGGTGATCTCGCTGGCGTTGTACACGCCCACGAGGTGGCCGTTGCGCAGCACGGTCAGGCGGTCGCTCATCTCGAACACCTGATCCAGGAAGTGCGTGATGAAGATGATGCCCATGCCCTCGGCCTTCAGGTCGCGCATGACGTCGAACAGGCGCTTGACCTCCTCGTTGTCCAGGGAAGAGGTCGGCTCGTCGAGGATCAGCACCTTCGCGTCGACGTCCACAGCGCGAGCGATGGAGACCATCTGCTGAATGGCGGTGGAGTACTGCGAGAGGGGACGGGTGACGTCGATGTGGATGCGGAAACGCTCAAGCAGCTCCTGGGAGCGCCGGTTGATTTCCTTCCAATCGATCTGGCCGCGCTTCATGGGCTGGCGGCCAATGAAGATATTCTCGGCGACGGACAGGTTGTCGCACAGGTTGATTTCCTGGAAGACGGTAGAAATGCCAAGATCCATGGCATTCTTGGGATCGGTGGGGCGGATCTCCCTGCCCTCAAGCGTAATCTTGCCGGCGTCCATCTTGTTGACACCGGTCAGACACTTGATCAGCGTGGATTTGCCTGCACCGTTTTCACCCAGCAGCGCGTGCACTTCGCCGCGCTTGAGCGAGAAATCCACGCCGTCGAGCGCCTTGACGCCCGGGAACTGGATTTCAATGCCTTTCATGGTCAGGATCACGTCTCGATCCAATGCTCATCATCCCTTCGAACCACTGAAGAAGCGGATGGGAGACAGACTCCCATCCGCTGCAAGGGTTTAGTTACGATCCGTCAACGGTCAACGGATGGGTTTCTTAGTACTTGCGCTCAGCGATGACGTCAGCAGCCTTCACGGACAGCAGCTCGCCAGCCTCGTCATACGCGATGCCGCCCTCGGCGCAGAACACGCCCTCGGCCGGGTGCAGGAGCTCGCGGGTGCCTTCCTCGCCGGCTTCCAGCTTCTTGATCAGCTCGGCAACGGCGTCGCCGTACAGCGGGTTGCACTCGATGGTGGCGTTCATGTCGCCAGCAACGATGGCGTCAAACGCGGCCTTGACGGAGTCGCAGCCAACGATGATGATGTCCTTGCCCGGAACCTTGCCGGCGGCCTTGATGGCGTCGATGGCGCCCAGGGCCATGTCGTCGTTCTCCGCGAGGAGGACGTCGATGTCGTCATGCGCCTTCAGGAAGCTCTCCATGACGGCCTGGCCTTCAGCACGGGTGAAGTTGCCGGTCTGGGAAGCGATGACCTTGAAGTTCGGATGCTCGGCGAAGATCTCGTTGATGCCGGCGGTACGGTCGGTCGCAGCAGCGGCGCCGGTGGTGCCTTCCAGGATCACGACGTTGACGTCTTCGGTGGTGTTGAAGTAGTTGACGGTCCAGCGGGCCATGCGGCGGCCTTCCTCGACGAAGTCACCGCCGAACGCGCCGACGTAATCGATGGAATCCATGCAGTCGGGCATGCGGTCGATCAGCAGCAGCGGGATCTCAGCCTCGTTGACTTCCTTGAGGACCTCGTCCCAGCCGGTGGTCACAACGCCGGTGAAGAGGATGTAATCGACGCCCTGGGTGATGAAGTTGCGCAGAGCCTTGACCTGATTCTCCTGCTTCTGCTGCGCGTCGTCATACACCATCGTCCAGCCTTCCTTCTCGGCCATGGCCTTCAGGCTGTCGGTGTTGGCGGTGCGCCAGTCGGATTCCTGGCCGACCTGGGAGAAGCCGATGGTCAGCGCGGAAGCGTTGGCAACGCAGCCGATCACGAGCACGAGGGCCAGAGCGAGGGTAAGGAACTTCTTCATAAGATTTGCCTCCTATTCTGTTTTGAGTTCCGTTCTGCAGCAGACAATACGCCGTGTCTGCCTTCTGTTTGTAAGAATACCATATTTCTGACAAATTGACAAGGGGGAAACTCTATTTGTCCGTATAAAAATGATATTCAGATGCGCAGAGAATTGTTGAATTGGGACAAGAATTGTTCTGACGGACAGACATCCCTGTCCTGCGCAAAACAGCCTGCCCAGCGTGCGCAAAGTATGCTATAATAGGAAACATCTTGATGCCATTTTGGAGGCGATAAGGCGATGAACATTGAACAGTGCGTTTCTTCCCTGAGCATGCCGCTGCCGGAGGATATCATGAAGCGCAAGTGGGCGGGCGACCTCGACGGCGCGGTGAAGGCGATCGACATGCGCCTGGAGGGGCCGCTGCCCGAGATGCTGCGCGCGCGCCTGGTGTGCGAAAAGGAGCGCATCCGCCGTCTGCCCACGCAGTACCCGTATGACCGTGCGCAGGCGCTTGACAAGCTGAGCGAGCTGATCGGGCAGGAGGTGAGCGATGCGGAGTTTGAGCAGCTGGAGCTGGCCGGATGGGTGGACTTCATCTATATAAACGGCGCAAAGCGCTACTTCGTGCGCTTTCACCGCAGCATGCTCAAGAACGGCGCGCTTGCCCATCTGACCGGGCAGGCCAGGAACCCTGCTCATGCCTATCTGGATCCGATGATCGAGGAGATCGTGGAGAAGGGCGAGGCCAGGCGCCGCATCACGCTTAAGGCGAGCCTGTACGTCGACAGGGAAGCGTTTGTCCCCGGCGAGTACCTGGCGCATCTGCCGCTTCCGATCGAGGACGCGCAGCAGAGCGACGTGCAGCTGCTTGACGGCGATCCGGATGGGCTTGGCGACGCGCATGCGCCGGCACGCACCATGTACTGGCGCAGGACGCTGGATGCGTGGCGCACGTTTGACGCGACGTACAGCTACGTCAGCCATATCCGCTATGCCGATCCGCTGGGCAGGCCCGCGCCCGACGCACCGCTGTACCCGGCCTGCGCGGCACCCTGCGAGGAGGATCTCGGTGAACACGGCGCGTACATGCGTCTGACGCCGTATCTGCGCCATCTGGCCGCGGAGGTCACGGCGGGGGAGACGGGCGACGTGATGAAGGCGTGGCGGATCTACGAGTTCGTGACGACGAAGGTCACCTATTCCTTCGTGCGCGATTATTTCCAGCTGGACAATCAGGGCGAGTACTGCGCGGTGAACCTCAAGGGCGACTGCGGATTGCAGGCGCTGCTGTTCATCCTCCTGTGCAGGTCGTGCGGGATTCCGGCGCGCTGGCAGAGCGGCCTGTCCATCGATGAGCACTACGCCGGCAGCCATGACTGGGCGCAGTTCTATCTGGAAGGCTGGGGCTGGCTCTTCGCGGACCCCAGCTACGGCGGCAGCGCGTACCGCGCGGGCAGCGAAAAGCGCCACAGGTTCTACTTCGGCAACCTGGATCCCATGCGCATGGCGGCCAACCGCATGTACCAGGCGGAGCTGACGCCGCCCAAGACCCAGCTGCGCGTGGATCCGTTTGACAATCAGTCCGGAGAGATCGAGCGCATCGGCGCGCCGCTGCCCTTCACCATGCGGCAGCTGGATTGCGACGTGGAGCTTCTTGCATGCCAGAAGCTGTGATCAGTCATAAGAATTCGGAAGCAAATTGACCAAATGCTTAATGGAATTGACGATTATTCGGCAATGTGGGAAAATAAATCATCGAAAAAGTGAAATTTCAACGCTGTACAGATTGCATTTTTGTCCAAAGTATGGTAATGTAGCACAATACTGGCAAATAAGCTGGAAGAATACCGAAAAAGGGGGAACTCACATGAAGAAACTGATGGCGCTTGCGCTGTGCCTGGCGGTTGCGCTGAGCATGGCCGTGATGCCTGCCGCTGCGCAGAGCACGGCTTACCGCACGCTGTATTCCGGTGAATTCACTTCGCTCAACTATCTGACCACCGCGACGACGAACGAATTCGCGATGGCCGCCAATGTCATCGACACCCTGGTGGAGTACGACAAGTACGGCCAGGTGCAGCCGTCTCTGGCCGAGAGCTGGGAATATGACGAGGAAAACCTGACCTACACCTTCAAGCTCCGTGAGGATGCGATCTGGGTGCGCGCCGACGGCACCGAGTATGCCAAGGTGACGGCGCACGACTTCGTGACCGCCGCCCAGTATCTGCTGGATGCCAAGAACGACTCCTCGACCGCCAACATCTTCTACTCCGTCATCGCCGGCGCCGAGGCGTACTACCTGGGCACCAGCACCCCGGAGGAGGGCCAGGAGCCCTATCCGGTGATGGACTGGGACACCGTCGGCGTGAAGGCGCTGGACGACTACACCCTGCAGTACACGCTGGTTGAGCCGGTGCCGTACTTCCTGTCCATGGTCACCTACGTGTGCTTCATGCCGGTGAACGCGGACTTCCTGGCGGAAAAGGGCGCGGACTTCGGCGTGGCGACCAGCTGCGAGAACCTGCTGTACAACGGCGCGTATGTGCTCTCCGAGTTTGCGCCGCAGCAGAAGCGCGTGTACACCAAGAACGCCGCCAACTGGGACGCGGACAACGTGCTGATCGAGACCATCGAGCAGACCTATAACAAGGAAGCGGCCACCATCGCGCCGGAGCTGTACAAGCGCGGCGACATCGATGAGGCGAGCATCGACTCCACCATCGCGTCCGAGTGGCTGGCCGACGAGGCCACGGCCGACCTGATCCATCCGGTCCGCCAGAGCGGCTTCTACACCTACTTCTATGCGTTCAACTTCGATCCGCAGTTTGACGCGGCGTATGAGCCGGAGAACTGGAAGATCGCGGTCAACAACGAGAACTTCCGCCTGTCCATCTATGCGGGCCTTGACCGCGTGAAGGCGATGCTCGTCACCGACCCGGACAACCCCGAGGCCCTGATCTTCAACACCGTGACGCCGCCGGAGTTCGTCTCCATCGACGGCGTGGACTACACCGAGATGGGCGCGCTGGCGGAGATCACCGCCAAGGGCGTGGATACCTTTAACGAGGAGCTGGCCCTGCAGTACAAGGCCGCGGCCGTGGAGGAGCTGACCGCCGCGGGCGCGACCCTGCCGGTCAAGATCCTGATGTGCTACAACCCGTCTTCAACCGGCTGGGCCGAGGAGTGCGTGGTTGTCGAGCAGCAGCTCGAGGGCCTGCTGGGCACGGACTACATCGACATCATCGTCGAGGCCGGCCCGTCCTCCGGCTTCCTCAAGGAGGTTCGCCGCAGCGGCAAGTACGCGCTGATGAAGTGCAACTGGGGCCCGGACTACGCCGACCCGAACACCTACACCGACATCTTCTACGACAGCAACTACAACTGGCCGGAGAAGGCGGCCGAGTACAACGATGAGAACGGCAACAGCATCTACTACAACCTGGTCGACGCTGCCCGCGCCATCACCAGCGATCTGACCGCCCGCTACGAGGCCTATGCCGAGGCGGAAGCATTCCTGATCAACAGGGCGTTCATCATTCCGTTCGGCTATGGCGAAGGCGGCTACACCGCTTCCCGCCTCAACCCGTTTGAGTCCCAGTTCGCGCCGTTCGGCATCTCCAACGAGCGTTACAAGGGCCTGACTGTGCTGGACAAGCCGATGAATACCGACGAGTACTTCGAGGCGTACGACGCTTGGGAAGAGGCCCGCGCTTCGCTGGCGAACAAGTAAGCTGATCCCCCACTGAATCCTGTCAATTCGGTCGATTGCAATCGCCCGGGCGGTGCTGCGGCGCCGTCCGGGCTATCGTTGCAAAAGGCGGAATGGATTCTTCTCCAGGCTTTTGTTCATTTCTGTTTGCTGTGCTGAAGAAGAATCGATTCCGCAAGGTATCGTCCCACATGTGTAAAGGTTGTGAAAGAGCATGCTGAAATACTCCCTGAAGAGACTGTCCTCCTCCTTTCTGACGCTGGTGATCATCATCTCGGTGGTCTTTGTCCTGCTGCGCCAGATGCCTATCGAAGGGTATTTTGACAATTTTGAAAAAGCGGACGCTGCGCAGATCCAGACCAAGCTCAACCAGCTGGGCCTCAACGATCCGATCCCGGTGCAGCTATTCAATTTCTTCAAGAATCTGCTGCACGGCGACCTGGGCACCTCCGCGCGCTACAGCGTGGGCGCGCCGATTGCCGGCATCATCGCCAAGAAGGCTCCGCTGTCCATCAAGATGGGCGTGCTCTCCATGGCGCTGTCGCTGGTGCTGGGCATTCCGCTGGGCGCGGCCATGGCCAGGGGTAAGGGCAGATTCTGGGACAAGTTCGGCACGGTGTACATCGTGTTCATCAACGCGGTGCCCGCGGCGGTGTACCACATCTTCATCCAGCTCTACGGCACCAGCTTCCTGGGCATTCCCATGCTCTTTGACGAGGCCAATCCGGTCACCTGGATTCTGCCGGTGTTCTCCATGTCGCTGGGCAATGTCGCCTACTACGCGATGTGGCTGCGCCGCTACATGGTGGACGAGCTGAACAAGGATTATGTCCGCCTGGCGCGCGCCAAGGGCGTCTCCGGCCAGAACATCATGATGAAGCACGTGCTGCGCAACGCGTTCGTGCCAATGATCCAGTACATCCCGACCTCGCTGCTCTACACCGTCTGCGGCTCCATCTACATCGAATCGCTCTACTCCATCCCGGGCATGGGCGGTCTGCTGGTGGACGTCATCGGCCGTCAGGACAACCCGATGGTTCAGGCCATTGTGATGATCTACAGCTGTATCGGCATCGTTGGCCTCCTGCTGGGCGACCTGCTCATGGGCCTAATCGATCCGCGCATCAGCTTTGTGAAGAAGGAGGGCGCGCGCTGATATGCTGAGCATCAAGGAAAACAAGAGCAAAAAGCTGGAGGCCGCCCTCAGTGAGCAGCTCAGGCGTGAGCTGGATGCGGTGAATGAGCCGAACGAGGACGAGCTGTTTGAGCTGGCGGAGTATGACGAGACGGCGGGCGAGAAGACCGGCTACTCCAACTACTCCTACTGGCGCTCCACGCTGCAGGTGTTCCTCAAAAACAAACTGGCGGTCTTTTTGCTGTTCGTTCTGGCGGCGCTGCTGCTGTTCACGTTCATTCAGCCGCACCTGCCGGGCCAGTACCCGGCCAACCAGATCAACAACAACCCGCAGACCGGCAAGCAGCTCTCCAACCTCTCGCCGAGCCTGACGACCGTGCTGGTCACCGCGCCGCAGGGCACGACGCTCAAAGCTGCGCCCGTCAAGGACAACGAGGGCTGGTACGCGGTGCACAATGTCCTGGAAACGCTGCAGGCCCGCACGAAGTTCACCGTCGTGGAGTACGGCGAAGCGTGGTGCAAAATCGAATACAAGGGCAAGACCGGCTACGTCAAGAACAACTTCCAGACCAAGCTGAAGCTGCCGGACGACCCGACGGCCACGCCATACGAGAGCCGCTCCAACTTTAAGCTGGAGATGTACATGGAGCCGGAGGACTACACCAACAACGGCACCGCGCTGTATGCGAAGGAGAGCCAGCTGACCCTTGCCGGGGACGGCACGGCGACCACCAACGGCGAGACGGAGCTGCGCGTGCTGCCCAGCGAGCATGCCTTCTGGTTTGGTACCAACAACATCGGTCAGGATCTCTGGGCCCGCGTCTGGAGCGGCACCCGCACGAGCCTGCTGATCGGCTTCATCGTCGCGCTGGTGGAGGCGCTCGTCGGCATCACCGTCGGCGTGCTGTGGGGCTATGTGCGAAAGCTTGACCGCATCCTCACCGAGATCTACAACGTGGTGGACAACATTCCCCAGACGATCATCCTGATCCTGATCTCCTACATCATGCGCCCCGGCTTCAGCACGCTGGTGTTCGCCATGAGCCTGACCTGCTGGCTGGGCATGGCGCGCTTCATCCGCAATCAGATCGTCATCATCCGCGACCGCGACTACAACCTCGCCTCCCGCTGCCTGGGCACGAGCACCAAGCGCATCATCGTCAGGAACCTGCTGCCGTATCTGGTTTCGGTCATCATGCTGCGCCTGGCGCTGTCCATCCCCAGCGCGATCGGCAACGAGGTGTTCATCACCTATATCGGCCTGGGCCTGCCGGTGGACATGCCGTCCCTGGGCAACCTGATCAACGAGGGCCGCAAGCTCGTCACCTCCGAGACGCTGCGCTATCAGCTCATCTTCCCGGCGATCGTGCTGTCCATCGTGACCATTTCCTTCTACATCATCGGCAACGCCTTCGCGGACGCCGCCGATCCCAAGAACCACATGTACAAGTCCTAAGGAGGCTGAAGCGATATGGAAGAAAGAGAGACCGTCCTTTCGGTCCGCGATCTGAACATCAAATTCAGCCTGCGCGGCCGCACGCTGCACGCCATCCGCGACGTATCGCTGGACCTGTACAAGGGTGAGAGCCTGGCGATCGTCGGCGAGTCCGGCTCCGGCAAGTCCGTCTTTGTCAAGAGTTTCATGGGCCTGCTCGACGCAAACGGCTGGGTGGACGGCGGCGAGATTCTCTACGGCGGCGAGGACCTGACGAAGTACAGCACCGAAAAGCAGTGGCTGAAGGTGCGCGGCAAGGAGATCGCCATGGTCCTTCAGGACCCGATGACAAGCCTCAACCCGCTCAAGACCATCGGCGCGCAGATCATGGAGGCGATCGAGCTGCACCAGAACCTGCGCGGCGAGGCCGCGCGCAGGGAGATGCTCTCCGTGCTCTCCGACGTGGGCATCAGCGAGCCGGAGCGCCGCGCCAGGCAGTATCCGCACGAGTTCTCCGGCGGCATGCGCCAGCGCGTGGTCATCGCCATCGCCGTGGCCTGCCGTCCGAAGATCCTCATCTGCGACGAGCCGACGACCGCGCTGGACGTGACCATTCAGGCGCAGATCCTCAGCCTGATCCGTAGCCTGAAGAGCAAGTATGACCTGACCACCGTCTACATCACGCATGACCTGGGCGTCGTCGCCAACGTGGCGGACCGCATTGCGGTCATGTACGCGGGCGACATCGTGGAGATCGGCCTGTGCGAGGAGGTCTTCTACCAGCCCAAGCATCCGTATACCTGGGCGCTGCTCAGCTCGCTGCCGCAGCTGGGCGTGAAGGGTAAGCCGCTGTATTCCATCCACGGCACGCCGCCCAACCTCTTTGGCGAGGTGAAGGGAGACGCGTTTGCCCCGCGCAATCCGCAGGCGCTGAAGATCGACTTTGTCAAGCGTCCGCCGTATTTCGAGGTCTCCCCGACGCACAAGGCGCGCACCTGGCTGCTGGATCCGCGCGCCCCGAAGATCGAGCCGCCGGAGGCCGTCCGCAAGCTGGCAACGGAAGGAGTGAAGGGCTATGCCTGATAACAGAGAGATCCTTCTCTCGGTCAGGGACATGTCCGTCTGCTTTGGCAAGGGCAGGAACCTGTTCAAGGCTGTGGACAACGTGAGCTTTGATATTTACAAGGGTGAGACGTTCGGCCTGGTCGGCGAGTCCGGCTCCGGCAAGACGACCATCGGCCGCGCGATTATCCGCATCAACCCGACGACGTCCGGCGAAATCCTCTTCAAGGGACAGAAGATCAACGGCAAGATCAGCAAGGAGCTCGACCGCCGCGTTACCCGCGAGATTCAGATGATCTTCCAGGATCCGATGGCGTCCCTGAACGAGCGCGCGAAGGTCGACTACATCGTCTCCGAGGGCCTGCTCAATGGCAGGAAGCTGCCGGAGGCGGAGCGCAAGGCGCGCGTGGAGAAGGCGCTCTCCGAGGTCGGCCTGCTGCCGGAGTTTGCCAGCCGCTTCCCGCACGAGTTCTCGGGCGGCCAGCGCCAGCGCATCGGCGTAGCTCGCGCGCTCATCATGCAGCCGGACTTCATCATCGCAGACGAACCGATTTCCGCGCTGGACGTGTCCATCCGTGCGCAGGTGCTCAATCTGCTCAGCGAGCTGCAGAAGGAGCGCGGTCTGACCTACCTGTTCATCTCGCACGACCTGTCGGTCATGCGCTTCATCTGTGACCGCATCGCGGTCATCCACAAGGGCGTGCTGGTGGAGCTGGCCGAGACGGAGAAGCTCTTCGCTCATCCGCTGCACCCGTATACCCGCGCGCTGCTCTCGGCCATTCCGCTGCCGGACCCGGCCCGCGAAAAGAACAAGAAGCTCGAGGTCTACGATCCCACGCAGCACGACTACACCGTCGACAAGCCTTCCTGGGTGGAGATCGAGGAGGGCCACATGATCTGGGGCAACGAAAAGGAACTGCGCAGGTATCGCGAAATGCTCAAGGCGTAATGTCAGGGAGCTGCCGTTTTGACAGCGGCAGCTCTTTTGGTTGAGTTCGCCTTAGGGAGCTAAAGTGAACGAGGACCTCATCCGCCCTTCGGGCACCTTCCCCATAGGGGAAGGCAAAGTTTGTTGAAGACTTTGCAGTAAATCAGCCTTCCCCTCTGGGGAAGGTGGCTTGCCGCAGGCAAGTCGGATGAGGTCTTTCGTGAACAATAGCACCCTTTAGTTAACTATCGTTTCCTGATTTGCTTTGATTCGGAGGGATTTCTTTGCACATCTCCTATGAAGAGGCCATTTCCCGCTGTTGGGCGGAGGTTGATCTCTCGCAGCTGGTGCAGAATTACCGCAGCGCGCAGGCACTCCTGCGCGGCGGCGCGCAGCTCATCTGCGTGCTCAAGGCGGATGCATACGGCCTGGGCGCCAAGGCGGCTGCCCAAAGGCTGTGGCAGGAGGGACAGCGGCTGTTTGCCGTGGCCTCCTATAACGAAGCGGCACAGCTGCTGCGCGTGCTGCCGCAGGCCCAGGTGCTGATCCTCGGCCTGTGCGGACGGGCGCAGCTGAAGCCGGCGATTGAAAGCGGCATGCTGCTGACGGTTTTCACCCGGCAGTACGCCCAAAGCGTGATCGCTGCGGCGAAGGAAGCGGGCGTGCAGGCGCGCGTGCATGTGAAGATCGAAACCGGCCTCAACCGCATCGGTCTGCTGCCGAAGGACGCGCCGGAGGTGGTGCAGGGCATGCAGGAGAGCGGCGTTGTGGCGCTCGAGGGTCTGTTTACGCACCTGGCGCTGCGCGACAAGGACAGCGACCGGGCACAGCTCGACCGCCTGATGGGCGTGCGCGACGCGCTTGCCGCGCGCGGCGTCCGCATCCCGATGGTGCATGCGCTGGACAGCATCGGCATGGTGCGCTATCCCGAGGAACAGATGGACGCGGTACGCACCGGCGCGTGGCTGTACGGCGTCTGTCCGCGCGGCTATGCGCACCCCGAGAAATGCCGGCTGACGATGACGGTGAAGACGCGCATTGCGCAGCTGCACCGCGTCTGTTCCGGCGAGTGCCTGGGCTACGATGAGACGCACCCCGTCGCGCGCGACAGCGTGGTGGCGACACTCTCGGCGGGTTACGTCGACGGCTACCCGCGCCAGAACAGCTGCGGCGAGGTCGAGATCCGCGGCAGGCGCGCGCCGGTCGTGGGGCTGGTGTGCATGGATCAGATGATGGTGGACGTGACGGACATCCCCGAGGCGTGCGAGGGGGACGAGGTGATCCTGCTGGGCGGCTCCATCGGCGTGGACGAGTACGCCGATTGGGCGGGCCTCAACCGCAACGAATCCCTGGCCCGCACGGGCAGGCGCGTGCCGAGGGTGTATCTGGAAAGCGGTCAGGTTGTTGGCGTGACGGAAGCGATGGAGTGAGGAATACGGTCATCTCAAAACCGCAAGCTGTCAGTGCGAAGCGAAGAAGAGGTTTGGGGATGAAATCCCCAAGCAGGTTTGGGGCTGGAGCTTGCCGCCCGCTGTGCGGGATGCAGGCAAGCGGAACGCCGGAAACCGCAAGGAGCGCTGTCAGCGCGACTATGCGGGCTTCCCGGGTCGGCAGCCCAATATTCTCGGATAAAGAGGGTACATAGATGGATGATCAGGCATTG
>JBJEUI010000127.1:0-2222 GCA_051883755.1 Candidatus Ventricola sp. | reverse complement strand
GAAGACGTCGTCGCCCATGAAGTCATCGCCCATGTCGTCGCTGACGTCCGCGGCCGCCTCCGTGTCCTCAGCCTCCGGCGCGGCGTCCGCAGAGGGCGCGCTGCGCTCGTACTCCTCTTCCTCGTCCTCCAGCTCCTTGATGACGATCTCGTTGTGATCGCTGTCCAGAACCTTCACGTCCAGGCACAGGGACTCGAGCTCCTTGATGAGGACCTTGAAGGACTCCGGCACGCCCGGCGCCGGGATGTTCTTGCCCTTGACGATCGCCTCGTAGGCCTTCACGCGGCCCACGATGTCGTCGGACTTGACGGTGAGGATCTCCTGCAGGGTGTTGGCGGCGCCGTAGGCCTCCAGCGCCCAGACCTCCATCTCGCCGAAGCGCTGGCCGCCGAACTGCGCCTTGCCGCCCAGCGGCTGCTGGGTCACCAGGGAGTACGGGCCGGTGGAACGGGCGTGCATCTTGTCGTCGACCAGGTGGTGCAGCTTGAGGTAGTGCATGTAGCCGACGGTGACGGGGTTGTCAAACTTGTCGCCGGTGCGGCCGTCGTACAGCTCGGTCTTGCCGTCGGTGCGCAGGCCGGCCATTTCCAGGGCCTTCTGGATCTGCTCGAAGGTCGCGCCGTCAAAGTCCGGCGTGGCCACGCGCCAGCCCAGCGCCTTGGAGGCCATGCCCAGGTGCATCTCCAGCACCTGGCCCAGGTTCATACGGCTCGGAACGCCCAGCGGGTTGAGCACGATCTGCAGCGGGGTGCCGTCCGGCAGGAACGGCATGTCCTCCTGGCGCAGCACGCGGGAGACGACGCCCTTGTTGCCGTGGCGGCCTGCCATCTTGTCGCCGACGGAGATCTTGCGCTTCTGGGCGATGTATACGCGCACCATGCGGTTGACGCCCGCAGAGAGCTCCGCGTGATCCTTGCGGTCAAAGATCTTGACGTCCACGATGATGCCCTGCTCGCCGTGCGGCACCTTCAGGGAGGTGTCGCGCACCTCGCGCGCCTTCTCGCCGAAGATCGCGCGCAGCAGGCGCTCCTCCGCGGTCAGCTCGGTCTCGCCCTTCGGGGTGACCTTGCCGACCAGGATGTCGCCCGGGTGCACCTCGGCGCCCACGCGGATGATGCCGTCCGCATCCAGATCCTTGAGCGCGTCGTCGCCGACGTTGGGCAGGTCGCGGGTGATTTCCTCCGCGCCCAGCTTGGTGTCGCGGGCCTCGCACTCGTACTTCTCCAGATGGATGGAGGTGAAGACGTCGTTCTTGACCAGCTCCTCGGAGAGCAGGACCGCGTCCTCGTAGTTGTAGCCTTCCCAGGTCATGAAGCCGATCAGGATGTTGCGGCCCAGGGCGATCTCGCCGTGGTCGGTGGCCGGGCCGTCCGCGATGACGTCGCCCTTCTTCACCTTCTCGCCCGCAGAGACGATCGGACGCTGGTTGATGCAGGTCGCCGCGTTGGAGCGGGCGAACTTGGTCAGCTTATAGGTGTGGCACTCGTGCAGCTCGTCCTCAATGACGATGGTGTCCGCGGAGACCTTCTTGACAAAGCCGTCCTCGCGCGCGAGCACGCAGACGCCGGAGTCCTTGCCGGCCTTGTACTCGATGCCGGTGGCGACGAAGGCCGCCTCCGGGCACAGCAGCGGCACGGCCTGGCGCTGCATGTTGGAGCCCATCAGCGCGCGGTTCGCGTCGTCGTGATCCAGGAACGGGATCATCGCCGTGGAGACGGAAACGACCTGGCGCGGGGACACGTCGATGTAGTCGACGCGATTGGGCTCGATGCTCTGGACATCGGAGCGGATGCGCGCAGTGATGCGGTCGTTGATGAAGTAGCCGTCCTCGTCAAGCGGCTCCTTCGCCTGGGCGATGTAGCAGCCGTCCTCCTCGTCGGCGGCGAGATACACGATCTCGTCGGTGACGCGCGGACGGTCGCCGCTGCGGTCGATGATGCGGTACGGCGCCTCGATGAAGCCGTACTCGTTGATGCGCGCATAGGTTGCCAGGGAGCCGATCAGGCCGATGTTCGGACCTTCCGGTGTCTCAATCGGGCAGATGCGCGCGTAGTGGGAGTAGTGAACGTCGCGGACCTCGAAGGACGCACGGTCGCGGTTCAGGCCGCCCGGGCCCAGCGCGGAGAGGCGGCGCTTGTGCGTCAGCTCAGCCAGCGGGTTGTTGTGGTCCATGAACTGGGACAGCTGGGAGGAGCCGAAGAACTCCTTGATCGCCGCGGAAA
>JBJEUI010000126.1:0-2238 GCA_051883755.1 Candidatus Ventricola sp. | reverse complement strand
CCTGTGTGGACTCGATCTTTTCGCAGGATTACCCTGCGGAGCTGATGGAGGTCATCTTTGTCGATGGCCGCAGCGAGGACCGCACCGTCGCGATGCTGCGCGAGATGCAGAAGGCGCACCCGCAGATTGTGGTGCTGGACAACCCCAACCGCACGGTGCCCTACGCCATGAACATCGGCATCCGCGCAAGCCGGGCGGAGATCATCGTGCGCCTGGACGCGCACGCGGAGTACCCGCCGGACTACATCCGCCTGTCCGTGGAGACGCTGCTCACGAAGGACTGCGACAACGCGGGCGGCGTGTTCGAAACGCGCGGCCGGGGCTTCATGGGCGAGGCCATCGCGGAGATGCTCAAGACGCCGCTGGGCGTGGGCAACGCGACGTACCGCCTGACGCAGGAGGACGGCTACGTCGATACGGTGCCGTTCGGCTGCTGGAAGAAGGAGCTGTTTGACCGCATCGGCGGCTTTGACGAGCGCATGACCCGCAACCAGGACAATGAGCTCAACCACCGCATCCGCAAGAACGGCGGCAAGGTGTACCTCAACCACAACATCCGCGTGCTGTATTACTGCCGCGATACCCTGCGCGGCATCATGAAGATGGGCTACATGAACGGCAAGTGGGGCGTCATCACGATGACGCTGGTGCCGGGCTCCATGGGTGTGCGTCACTTTGTGCCGCTGGCGTTTGTGACCTCGACGATCGGCTTGGTGCTGCTGACGCTGCTGACGCGCAGCTGGCTGTTCGGCGGGCTGCTGGCGCTGGAGTGGGGCGCATATCTGCTGCTGGATTTCTTCTACGCCTACACCATCGCCAAAGAGAAGGGCGTCAAATTCTTCCCGGTTGAGGTGATCCTCTATCCGGCGTTCCATTTCGCGTACGGCTTCGGCTCGCTGGCGGGCATCGCGAATCTGCCCAGGTTCCTCAAAGCGGAGCGGGAGAAGAAGGAGAAGCAGGCATGAGCATTCTGCATATCTGCTGCAATCTGGCGGGCAGCACGGTGTTTGCCCAGATGTTTGAGGCGCTGCGTGACGAGGGCCTTGAGCAGATCGTCTTCGTGCCGGAGAAGCGCGCGGGCGACGTGGGCAAAAACGTGCCGAAGGGCGTGAGGACGCACGTGAGCCTGACGGTTCGCCCGAGCGACGCGCTGCTGTTCTTCCGCAAGGCGCAGCGCACGATCCCGGAGATTGAAAAGCTGGTCGATCTCAAGAGCGTATCGCTGATTCATGCGCACACGCTCTTCACCGACGGCTGGATTGCGCGGGATCTTGGCAGGAAGCACGGCATTCCCTACGTCGTTACGCTGCGCTACAGCGATATCGAGGCGATCTGGAAATATGAGCCGCACCTGCGCGGCATGGCGCGAAGGATCCTTCGGGATGCCAGGCGCGTCGTGTTTCTCTCCGAAGCGGCGCGCGAAAAGGTGCTCGCCCGCTGGCTGAGCAAAAAGGATCGGGCGCTGATCGAGCCGAAGACGGCGGTGGTGCCCAACGGCCTGAAGCCCGAGTGGCTCACCGGCACGGCGCGGGACAACCCGCAGGCGCCGCTGCGCGTGGGCTTTGCCGGGCGAATGAACAAGCGCAAGCGTCCGCTGGACGCGCTGTCCGCCGTGCACCGGGCGTCGGAAAACGGCACGCCCTGCGTGCTGCGCGCGGTGGGCGAGGGCAAGCTGATGAACGACCTGGTCGCGGGGCTGTACGAGGGCGACCAGTATCTGGGCGTGGCCAAGGGCATGGACGCGATGAAGCGGTTCTATGCGGAGGTGGATGTGCTGCTTGTGCCGTCCAGCGCGGAGACGTTCGGCATGGTCTACCTGGAGGCGATGAGCCAGGGCGTGCCGGTGCTCTACACCCGCGGTCAGGGCTTTGACGGACAGTTTCCCGAGGGCGAGGTCGGCTATTCCGTGGTCTGCGGCGACATCTCGCAGCAGGCGCAGATGCTCGAAAACATCACGAAGGATTACGCGGCGCGATCTGCGCGCTGCCTTGAGCACGCGAAGGACTACGCCTGGCCGCTGATTGCGAAGCGGTGGCTGGAGATTTATCAGGTGGATTACACTCGCCTGCGGGCGGAGACCTCATCCGCCTCGCCAGGCTCGGCACCTTCCCCAAAGGGGAAGGCTGAATGAGCTCTTCCGTTCCTATTGCCTTCCCCTATGGGGAAGGTGGCACGGCGCCAGCCGTGACGGATGAGGTTTGCACGGCGTCAGCCGTGACGGATGAGGTTTGCACGGCG
>JBJEUI010000125.1:0-2242 GCA_051883755.1 Candidatus Ventricola sp. | reverse complement strand
CATCGGACGCGATGCGCAGAATCTCACGGTCATAGAACTCGTAGCCAAGCTCCTTCGCCAGCATCCGGCCCATCCGCCGTCCGCCGCTGCCATAACTGCGCGCAATCGTAATCACGTGGTTATCCATTCTGATCCCTCCTGCCTGTTTCAAGTGATCGTGGAGTATCCTCACCTAAATTATAGCAAAAATTTGGACGAAATCAACAGATAACTTCATGCTGCGCGCAAATTCTTTTTCTTTTCCCCTTCGGTCAGTCCATCTGCTCACCAGGAAACCACATTGCGCGGCGCGCCCTCCGCAAAGGCACGCACATTGCCCACGGCGATTTCAAGCAGCCGCTCCCTCGTCTGCCTGGGCGCCCAGGCGACGTGCGGCGTGAGAATCGTATGCGGCGCGCTGAGCAGCGGATTGTCCGCAGCCGGCGGCTCAGTCCCCAGCACGTCCGCCATATAGCAGGCGACCTTGCCGCGCACAAGCGCCCGGGCCATCGCCGGCTCATCCACCAGCGGCCCGCGCGCCGTGTTGATGATGCGCACGCCGTCCTTCATCCTGGCGATCGTCTCCCCGCAGATCAGCCCCTGCGTCTTCTCCGTCAGCGGGCAGTGCAGCGTGATCACGTCGCTGGTGCCCAGCAGCTCGTCCATCGAAACAAAGCGCACCTGCTCAAAGCCCTCTTTGGGCGTGCGCGTGTGCACGATCACCCGCATATCAAGCCCCAGCGCCGCGCGCGCGACCGCCTGACCGATATGGCCGAAACCGATGATGCCCAGCGTTTTACCGGCGATTTCCTCCATCGGCCCGGCAAAGAAGCAAAAGTCCGGGCTGGCGCTCCACGCGCCCTGCTTCACCCGCGCATCGTACTCGCTCACGCGGCTCATGGAGGCCAGCAGCAGCGCCGTCGTATGCTGCGCCACGGCCTGCGTCGAGTAGGCCGGCACATTCGTGACGATGATGCCGCGCTCCCTCGCCGCCGGGAGATCCACCACATTGTAGCCCGTCGCCAGCACGCCAATGTATTTCATCTGCGGGCAGGCGTCCATCACCTCACGCGTGATGCGCGCCTTGTTCGTCAGCACCACAGGCGCGTCGCCGATGCGCTCCGCGATCTTCTCCTGCGGCGTCCTGTCATAAATCACCGTCTCGCCCAGCACCCTGAGCGCATCCATGCTCAGGTCATCGGGGCAGAGCGTATATCCGTCCAGCACGACAATCTTCATCACCCGTATCATCCTTTCCGGACAGCATTCGTCCTCTTGTTTCCATTATACGCCGCCGCTGCCATGCTTTCAAGCGCGGCGTGCCGTTGACTTTTTGTGTCTGACCTGTTATACTGACACTACCATCATCCCATATGGATACGATTTCAGCTTCTGAACGGAGGTCTGTGATATGAAGCGTTTTCTTCTTTTTTTCGCCTGTGCGCTGATGACATGCGCGCTGGCCGGTGCCGAGGGCCTCTCCGGTGAAGGCACGCCCAAGCTTGACTTTGATCTGCTTACCCCGGACAACCCGCTTGCCACGCCGGTCGCCGTCGATCCCATCGACAAGCCCACGCCGACCCCGGCGCCTACGCCCAACTTCGTGTATGAAACGTATGAAAACACGGCCATGGGCGTCTCCTTCTCCATCCCGTACACCTGGCTCCTGAACCCCAACACCAACCAGGACACGACGGTTCAGTTCGTTGAGCCCAAGAGCGAGATGATGGAGCCGGACGGCTATCAGACCCGAATCACCATCGAAAAGTACAACATGGGCCTGTCGCAGACCGCAGCCGACGCGCGCTCCCGTCTGGAGTCCACGCTGGATGAGCTGGCCGCCAGCTTCACCACCTTCACCCCGGCGGAGATCGCCTCCGGCAGCTTCGGCGCCGGCAACGGCTACTACTGCTACTACAAGGCGGATTACAACGACGGCACGAAGACCTACGAAATGAACGGCCGCATCATCGTCGTGGCGCACGAGAAGGCGCTCTACCAGATCCGCCTGACCACCCCGCGCAACTGGTATTCCTACTACAATTACCTCTGGCGCAAGGTTCGCTCCACGATCAAGTTCCAATAAAACGGGCTGTGCTGCCGGCAAGCTCTCCGAAACTGCATAACAAAGAGCATCAAAGAAGGGCTGCAAAACGTTTGCCTTGCAGCCCTTCTTTTGTATTGTAAAGGAAAAGGAGCCGCCTCACGGCCAATGTCATTAAGATAAGATCAGCAACAGAATAAACAAAGATCCAGAACGAGG
>JBJEUI010000124.1:0-2246 GCA_051883755.1 Candidatus Ventricola sp. | reverse complement strand
CTTGCACTTACTCTGGCACCAGTTGCCTTTTCCTTGGCAATTCACCGTCTTTTTTGATATGAGGGAGGAGGAAGGGTAGGTTTCTGCCTAACATAACCGCCGGTTATGCTTTTCTTCCTGCGCTTAACTTCGCCTCCGTTGTGCAGGGACGTGAAATGTGCTATTCTGCTGTCAGTAGATGAAGCTGGAGGAGGTACACCCATGCTGAGCATGAACGAGATCATCCGCGCCCGCAGGCGCGCGCTGGGCATGACGCAGGAGCAGCTGGCCGAGCGCCTGGGCGTGAGCGCGCCCGCCGTGAGCAAGTGGGAGCAGGGCGCGTCGTACCCGGATGTGACGCTGCTGCCCGCGCTGGCCCGCGCGCTTGGCATCGACCTGAACGCGCTGATGGGCTTTGAGCGCACGCCGGAGAAGGCGGAAATCACTCGGATGCTGACGCGCGTGAACGACGCGGCGAAGGCGGACGGACTGGACGCGGGCCTGGCGCTGGCCCGGGAATTCGCGCGGGAATACCCGTCCTGCGGCGCGCTGCTCTTCGGCCTGGCGGCGACGCTGGAGGGCCGGATGATCATGGCGGGCATGACACAGGCGGAGCGCGCGCCGTTTTCTATGCAGCTGGAGGACTGGTATGTGCGCGCGGCGGACAGCGACGACGAGGAGGCGCGGGAAGCGGCGGCGCATCTGCTGGCGTCCCGGGCGCTGGGGCGGGGCGACGCGGACGCGGCGCAGGCCATGATGGCGCGGCTGCCGCGCGAGCCTGCGGCGGCGAGATGGACGCTGGAAATCGGGCTGCTGCTGGCCCGGGGCGAGCGCGAGCAGGCGATTTCCTATACGCAGAAGGCGCTGTTTGCGCGCGCGGGCGACATGCAGCAGATGCTGCTGCGGCTGATTCAGATGGAGATCGACGCGGGCGAGATGGACCGCGCGCAGGCGCTGGCCGAGCTGACGGACAGGTTCACGGCGTTGCTGTGCCTGCACCCGTATGTCGGCCATCTGGCGCAGCTGATGCCTGCGCTGGCAAGGCGGGACAGGACGGCCTGCATGGAGCACATCCGCGCGATGCTTGAGGCGCTGCAGACGCCGTGGTCGCCGGGGGCCTGCCTGCCGTATGACCGCGCAGGCCTGGGCCGAGGGGCGTCGGGGGATATGCTCGGCGGCATCGTGCGGGAGATGGAGGAAAGCGGGGAATACGCGTTTTTGCGGGAGGACGCGGCGTTCCGGGCGATGCTGGCGCAATACCGCGCAAAATAAAACGAGAGCTGCCGGGCGGTTGCGCGGCAGCTTTGTGTTCTTTGGTTTTACGGATACGCCAGCCAAATATCGTCCTTTTTCACATTCTTCCAGTCAAACACCCTGATCAGCTCGCTGAGCCCCGCGGGCCGCTTTTCGGGAAGAATCCCGGCGGAGTACGCCAGCATGCCCAGAATCTGCTCGGGGGTCATGACCTTCGAGAGTGCGGTCAGGTCAAGGTCCTTGTCCCGCTTGGCGAGGCGGCGGCCCTGGCTGTCCATCAGCAGGGGGATGTGGCAGTAGGCGGGCGTGTCGTAGCCCAGCAGCCCTTGCAGGTAGATCTGGCGCGGCGTGGCGGGCAGAATGTCCCGGCCGCGGACGATCTCATTGACGCCGGAGAGCGCGTCGTCCACGACGACCGCCAGCTGATAGGCGAACAGCCCGTCCGAGCGGCGCAGGATCACGTCGCCGCAGTCCCGCGCAAGGTTCTCACAGACCGGGCCGAAATGCCGGTCGACAAAGGATACGGTCTCATCCGGCACGCGCAATCGCATGGCCGGCGTGCGGGTCCTTGCGCGCTCGGCGATTTCCACGGGCGTGAGGGCGGCGCAGGCGCGGCTGTACACCGGCTCGCGGTCGCCCAGGTTCGGGGCCTGTGCGGCGTGCAGCTGGGCGCGGGTGCAGAAGCACGGGTAGATCAGACCCATGGCCTGCAGCCGGTCGAAGGCCTGCTGGTAGATTTCCGTGCGCTGACTTTGGTAAACGGGCGGCTCATCCCAGTCAAAGCCCAGAAAGCGCAGGTCGGAAACGCACTGGTCAGCAAGGCGCCTGGGGCAGCGCGGCGCGTCCAGATCCTCGATGCGCAGAAGGAATCTTCCGCCCTGGCTACGGCAGGAGAGCCAGGCCAGCAGGCAGCACAGCAGGTTGCCCAGGTGCAGCCGCCCGCTGGGCGTGGGCGCAAAGCGCCCGACCACCGGCGTGCTCATGCGTCCGTCAGCGGATTGCGCGCGCCGCTG
>JBJEUI010000123.1:0-2257 GCA_051883755.1 Candidatus Ventricola sp. | reverse complement strand
TACATCGACACGGGCCACTATGCCGAGGCGCTCAACGCGCTCAACAGCATGCCCGCCGGAAGGCGCGGCGCCCGCTGGTATTATCTGAGCGCGCTGGCGCAGTCCGGCCTGCACAACAACGCACAGGCGATGGAGTATGCCCGCCAGGCGGTGAACATGGAGCCGGGCAACATGACCTATCAGCAGCTGCTCAGCCAGCTTCAGGGCGGCGGCTCGTGGTATGGCGAGCGCGGCACGAGCTATGGCCGGCAGACCTACAGCCAGCCCAACCTGTGCTGCACGTTCCTGATGCTGCAGATGCTCTGCACCTGCTGCAGCGGAGGCCGGATGATCTGCTATCCGTGGTTCTGCTGTTAATCGAATCTCTCAATTAAACCGGCTACGCGCCGGTTTTTCTTTTGGCATGGAGCAAATACGCCGTATGGATTGTTTTCCCGACGGCGCAAAGCGGGTAAAATAGGAGCAGAAACACAAAGGAAAGAGGCGAGGACTGTGCAAGAGCGGCTTGCGAAAGCGCTGCTTCAGGACATCTATCATCCGGTGAGCGCTGTGATCTCGATCGGGGCGGAGGGAGAAATTCTGGGCGTGCATCTGTTTGACACGGCGTTTGGCGGAGAGCGCATGAGCGCGGAGAGAAATGCCCGGGAGCTTTGGCTGATGAGCAACCATCATGACGGCTGCGCAACGCTTTACGATGCGGATCTGCAGAATCTGCGTTATCTTCGGCAGCTCGCTGGAGAGCGGCGCGTGCGGATGTTTCTGGCGAGCGAGGAGTATGTGTGCCGGGAAATCGAGCTTCCCGGGGACCTGCTTCGTGTGCTATAATGGGCGCATCAACGGAGCAGGAGGAAACCATCTTGAGGAAAAAAGCGGATCATGTGGGCAGGTCGGCTGGGCTGCTGTGGATCGCGGCGCTGGTGCTGCTGGCCGGCGTGCTCGCGCTGACGGCTGAAGGCGGGCATGTGCTGCGCACGGTGCTTGACGGACACCGGGAGCGCGCGCAGGAGGCATCGGTCTCCTCGTTTTCCCTGAGAGAACAGATGGGGATGGAGCAGATCAGCGCGCGCGTGCGCGGCTGGCAGAGCATGGTCAGCAGCGAGGTGGTGACGGTCTCCACGGCTCGCGGCAAGCTGTCCGCGCAGCTGTTTGCGCCGCTGGAAGAGCGGGATGGCGCGCCGTGGGCGCTTGTGCTGCACGGCGGGCTGGGCACCGACCACACGCAGGTGCTGGATGTGGCCTGCGCGCTGTCGCTTCGGGGCTATCGCGTGCTTGCGCCGGATCTGTATGCGCACGGCAAGAGCGAGGGCAGCCTGTCCTCGCTGGGCATCCGGGAGGCGGAGGACGTGCTGGCCTGGGTGGATTGGATCATGCTGGAGGAACTGGATGCGCGCATCGTCTGCTTTGGCCAGGATGAGGGCGGCGCCGCGCTGCTGCTCTCTGCGGCCGGGGGCCTGCCGGAGAGCGTCAAGGCTGCGGCGGCGGACAGCGCCTACGTCAGCGTGCAGGCACGGGCGCATGAGCTGCTCGCGGAGGTCGACGCCGGCTGGCTGGGCGAGCGTCTGCTTGAACCGGCCTACCGCCTGGCGCACGGCGTATCCATGAAGGAAGGCGATATCACCCAAAGGATTGCCGGGGCGAACGTGCCGCTGCTGCTGATTCACGGGACGGGCGACACGCAGGTGCTGGCCTGGCAGAGCGAGGCGATCGCAGAAGCGGCGCAGGAGAACGCTCAGCTGCTCCTCGTGGAGGGCGCGGAGCACGGCATGGCGCGCTATCTCGAGCCGGAACGCTATTACGACACGCTGCTCAGCTTCTTTGAAGACGCGCTTGCGCGGTGACGAGGACGGATGGGACATTCGTGCGCGGATTCAGTGCAGGAGGAGAAAAATGGACGATCTGAAATCAGGCAGCCGGTATTTTGAAAACAGGGACTGCGCTTACTTTCCCTGCCATAAGGGGATGGAGGGGATCAACTGCCTGTTCTGCTACTGCCCACTCTATGCGCTGGGCAGGGCCTGCGGCGGCAGCTTCATCTATGATGAGCAGGGCGTTAAGGACTGCTCGGGCTGCACCTTTCCGCACCGCAGGGAAAACTACGACCGGGTGATCGCGCGCTATGGCGAGATTCTGGAGGTTGTCCGGCGCGAGGACGCCCGGAATCATCAGGGATAAGCGTGGCTGAGGATCGACAAGTTGTCAAAATGGTGAATTGCCAAGGAAAAGGCAACTGGTGCCAGAGTAAGTGCAAGTGAGTAGC
>JBJEUI010000122.1:0-2274 GCA_051883755.1 Candidatus Ventricola sp. | reverse complement strand
CCTGCTATGACGAAAACGGCAAGGTGAGCGTGGAGCGCACGAAGAAGCTGGCCCGCCATCTGGTGAACAAGGGTGTAAAGGGTCTGTACGTTGGCGGCTCCTCCGGCGAGTGCATCTATCTGGAGAAGGAGGAGCGCATGCTGACGCTCGAGGCCGTCATGGAAGAGGTGAAGGGCGAATGCACAATCATCGCGCATGTCGCCTGCAACAACACCGAGGAGAGCTGCCAGCTCGCCGCGCATGCCGAAAGCCTGGGCGTGGACGCCATCGCCAGCATTCCGCCGATCTACTTCCGCCTGCCGGATTACGCGATCGCGCAGTACTGGAACGACATCTCCGCGGCCGCGCCGAATACGGACTTCATCATCTACAACATCCCGCAGCTGGCCGGCGTCGCGCTGAGCGTGAACCTGTTTAAAGAGATGCGCAAAAACCCGCGCGTCATCGGCGTAAAGAACTCCTCCATGCCCACGCAGGACATCCAGGGCTTCGTCGACGCGGGCGGGGAAAACTGCGTGGTCTTTAACGGGCCGGACGAGCAGTTCATCGCGGGCCGTGCCATCGGCGCCTGCGGCGGCATCGGCGGCACCTACGCGGCCATGCCGGAGCTGTTCCTGAAGATGGACGAGCTGGTCAGGGCCGGCAGGTTCGTCGAGGCGCAGCCGATCCAGCACGAGGTCAACGGCATCATTGCCGACCTGTGCTCCTGTCACGGTCACATGTACGCCGTGATCAAGGCCGTGCTGAAGATCAACGAGGAGCTGGAGCTGGGCTCCGTCCATCGTCCGATGGTTGGCGTCACCGCGGAGGACATGCCCAAGGTCGAGGCGACTGCGGCGCGCATCCGCGCGGCCATCGCTAAATTCTGCTGATTCCATACCGTCGGGCAAGCCGGGCTTCTTTCCGGCTTGCCCTTTTCATACTAATTCGCAGTTAAAATGCCTAATAGAGCGCATCAGATTTTTTGCTCTGACGAAGCCGAGTGAAGTGAGGCGTACTGGAGGTACGTTGAACGGAACAAGGCAAAGTCAGAGCGGAAAAGATGGTGCGCGGATTAGGCCATTTTAACAAGAATTAGTATCAATACGCTGAAAGAAGGAATGACCATGCAGCTCAAGGGAGCTACCATCAATATCCTGGGCGACAGCATCACCGAGGGCGTCGGCGCATCGTGCGAGGCCAACCGCTATACCGATGTGTTTGCGCGCGAATTCGGCGTGCATGTCAACAACTACGGCATCTCCGGCTCGCGCATCGCGCGCCAGCGCTTCCCCACACAGGAGATCTATGAGCGCGACTTCTGCATGCGCCTGTCGGAGATGGACGAGCGCGCGGACGCGGTTGTCGTCTTCGGCGGCACGAACGATTTCGGCCACGGCGACGCGCCGCTGGGCACGCCGGCGGATCGCGATCCGTCCACGTTCTATGGCGCATGCCACTACCTGATGAACGGCCTGCTCACGCGCTACTGCGGCAAGCCGGTCGTCATCCTCACCCCGCTGCACCGCGCGGCGGAGGATTGCCCCCAGGGCGACGGCACGGGCCGCAAGCTGGAGATCAGCGCCGTCCTCAGCCAGTACCGCGCCATCCTGATGGAGGTTGCGGCATATTACGCGCTGCCGGTGCTCGACCTGTACGCAACCAGCGGCATCCAGCCCAAGAATGACGCCTGCCGGACGCACCTTCTGCCCGACGGACTGCATCCCAGCGACGAGGGACATGCGCTGATCGCGCGCCGCCTGGGGCTGTTCCTTCAGACGCTGTGATCAGAGCAGGCTGCCTCTTCCCTGACAGGAGGGGATGCGCGGGGCTGGCGCCTGCATCCGCCCGCTGCACGTGATTTGCGCAATTCCCCACAGGTCAAAAAATCCCCGCCTTGAAAGACGGGGATTTTGTTGTATGCAGCTGTTGTCCGCAGGTCACGCCCGTGCCTGCCGGAAAGCCTTACAGCGGCATGATGCCGAAGAGAATCGCGACAAACATGCACAGGATGGAGAAGCCCCACACATACATGAAGCTCGCCTTGATGTGATCCTTGATGTCGACCTCGGCCAGGCCCGTGCCCAGCAGCGTCGCGGGCACCATCGGGCTGATGAAGGTCGCGCAGTTGCGGCAGACGACCATGGCGACGGCGATGGGCATCGCCTCGACGCCGAAGGCCTGACCGATGCCGATGACCACGGGCAGCATGCCGTAGAAGTAGCTGTCGGTATCAAACGCCAGCGCCAGCGGCACGGAGAGGATGCCGATCACCAGCGGCAGATGCTGGCCCAG
>JBJEUI010000121.1:0-2283 GCA_051883755.1 Candidatus Ventricola sp. | reverse complement strand
TGTCCGCGCAGGCGCGCACCGCCTCGTTCAGCTGCTGATAATACAGGCCGTTTGCGTCGATTCTCATAGCAGGCCACCTCCAAGCTTTCTCGCGCGCTCTGTGGCGGAGAACGCCATCAGCTGCGGGGTTTCGCGGATGAGTTCAAAGTCGATCGAGGACAGCGGTGTGCGCTCGCGCACCAGCGAGGTGTAGATGCCCGCACGCTCGATATTGCCCAGCATGATGAAGCCGACCAGCCGGTCGTCGCGGACGTAGAGCGCCTTGTAGGCGTCCGGCGTGCGGGACAGCAGGAGTTCGCCGTCGTAGCTGCCTGCGCTGATGAGGTGCAGGCCCATGAAGCCCGTGGCATTCATCGGCACGCCCTTGTCAAAGGACGCCTCGCCGCCGGCCATGCACTTGCCTGCGGTCTCGCCCTGCATCATGGCGTTGGGCCAGATGGCCAGCACGCGCGGCTTGCCGGTGCCCGGCTCGCTCTGTGCGGTGCAGTCGCCTGCGGCGTAGATGTCCGGCACACTGGAAGCGCAGCTGCTGTCAATCACGATGCCGCGCTCGACCTGGCAGCCCGCGCCTGCGGCCAGCGCGGTGTTGGGACGCACGCCCACGGCCAGCACGAGCACATCAAACGCGATGTCCTTGCCGCCCTTCAGGTGCGCCAGGTTCGGCTCAAAGCTTGCGACGCTGTCCCCGAGCGTGAAGCGTACGCCGGCCTTCTCGATCTGGCGCTGCACGATGGCCGCCGGCTCCTCCGGCAGCACGGCAGGCAGGATGCGCGGCGCAAGGTCGACCACGTCGACCGAGGCGGCCAGCTGGAGGATGCCCTCCGCGCACTTGAGGCCGATCAGGCCCGCACCGATGATCAGCACGCGCTTGTCCTTGTTTTCGCCGAGCATGGCCTTGAGGGACAGCGCATCGTCGAGCGTCCAGAAGGTCGTCTTGTCGCTGACCCGATCAAGGCCGTCCATCGGCGGGACGAACGGCACGGAGCCGGTGGCGATGCACAGCCTGTCGTAGGAAAGGAGCTCGCCGGATTCGAGCTTGACGGTGTGCGCAATAGCGTCGATGGCGGTGACGCCCATGCTGCGGATGGCGCGCACGCCGTGCGCCTGCTCGTAGTCTGCCGGGCGGTAGGCCAGCACGTTGTCAAGCGTCGTCTTGCCTTCCAGGAGGTAGGAAATCAGCGGACGGCCGTAAAACGGATACTTCTCTTTGGAAACCAGCGTGATCTCGCCGGTCTTGTCGATGCTGCGGATGCCTTCGATGCAGCTCATGGCGGCGGCGCCGCCGCCGATGATCACGTATTTCATATTGTCTCCTCTTATCGCTCTTCGTAGACGATCGCCTTGTTCGGACAGCCCTGCACGCACAGCGGCACGCCGAACTCGTTCTTCTTGCACAGCTCGCACTTCTGAATGACGCCGGCCTCGCTGTGGCTCAGCGCGCCGTAGGGACAGGACATGATGCACGAGCAGCAGCCGACGCACTTGCCGCTGTCGATCATGATCGCGCCATCGACGATGCTCAGCGCGCCGGAGATGCAGCTCTTCACGCACAGCGGATCGGTGCAGTGACGGCAGGACACGGCGAAGGAGATGTTGTCGCGCTCCTCAATGCGGATGCGCGGGGCGATGTGGCGATCCTTGAGCGCCTTGATCATGCTCGATTTGCCGGAATTGGCGAACGCACAGTAGTATTCACACAGGTGGCAGCCCAGGCACCACTGCTCGTTGACGTAGACTTTTTTCATATATATCACTCTCCCGCATGCTTGACGCCCAGGATGGCCAGCTCTCTGTCGTTGAGGCCCACGCCGCGCAGCATCAGGCGGTTGCCGCGGAGCGCTTCGATGGAGTTGATGCCCATGCCGCCCATCATTTCCTTGAGCTCGTGATCCCAGCTGGTGAGCAGGTTGATGAGGCGCTTTTCACCGATGTCCGGATTCAGGCGCTTGACCAGCTCCGGACGCTGCGTGGCGATGCCCCAATTGCACTTGCCCATCTGGCAGGTGCGGCACAGGTGGCAGCCGAGCGCCAGCAGGGCGGAGGTGCCGATGTACACGGCGTCCGCGCCCAGGGCGATGGCCTTGACCAGGTCGCTCGAGGAGCGGATGGAGCCGCCGATGACCAGGGAGACGCGGTCGCGGATGCCCTCGTCACGCAGCCGCTGATCGACGCTGGCCAGCGCCAGCTCGATCGGGATGCCGACGTTGTCGCGGATGCGCGTGGGCGCTGCGCCCGTGCCGCCGCGGAAGCCGTCGATGGCGATGATGTCCGCGCCGGAGCGCG
>JBJEUI010000120.1:0-2286 GCA_051883755.1 Candidatus Ventricola sp. | reverse complement strand
GCCGGTGACGTCCGCCGCGCCCTTGCGGATGTTCTGCTCGCCCGGGGTGTAGTCAAAGTGAATCCAGCCGCCCTCCGCGCAGGGAATGATGCCCTTGGCGCGCAGCACGACGCCGTACGTCTCGCCGTCGAGCGCGGTGAGGATATCGGAAAGCTCCGCCTCGCCGAACGCCTTGACCGTCTCCACGCCCCAGGAGGTGAACACCTCGTCGGCATGGTGGTGGCCGTGGTGGTCGTGATCATGGTCGTGATCATGACAGCCGCAGGTGCAGTGCTCGTCATGCTCATGATGATGCTCATGCTCATGCTCGTGCTCATGCTCATGATGATGCTCGTGCTCATGCTCGTGGTCGTGCTCATGCTCGTGGTCGTGCTCATGCTCGTGATCGTGCTCATGCTCGTGATCATGATGATGCTCGTGCTCGTGATCATGCTCGTGGTCGTGCTCATGCTCGTGATCATGCTCATGCTCGTGATCGTGCTCATGGTCATGATCGTGGCAGCCGCAGGTGCAGTGCTCGTCATGCTCATGGTGATGCTCATGCTCATGCTCGTGCATGACAGTCGCCAGCATCTCCTCGGCCAGGCTGTGATCGTTCTCCATGGCGTCAAGGATCTGCGCGCCAGTCAGCTCGTCCCACGGGGTGGTGATGATGCGGGCCTTGTCGTTGTGCTCGCGCAGCAGCGCCACAGCCGCCTCCAGCTTCGCCTGGCTCATCTTCTGGGTACGGGAGAGCAGAATGGTGCCCGCGTACTCGATCTGGTTGAGGAAGAACTCGCCGAAGTTCTTGATGTACATGCGGCACTTGCTTGCGTCCGCCACGGTCACGAAGCTGCCCATCGCGGCCTCGTCGATGTCCTTCTCCACGCCCTCGACGGCGCGGATGACGTCGGACAGCTTGCCCACGCCGGACGGCTCGATGAGGATGCGGTCGGGATGGTACTGGTCGATGACCTTCTTGAGGGCCTCGCCGAAGTCGCCCACGAGGCTGCAGCAGATGCAGCCGGAGTTCATCTCGGTCACCTCGATGCCGGCCTCCTTCATGAAGCCGCCGTCGATGCCGATCTCGCCGAACTCGTTTTCAATCAGGACGACCTTCTCGCCGGAGAGGGCCTCCTTCAGCAGCTTCTTGATCAGCGTGGTCTTGCCCGCGCCGAGGAAGCCGGAAAAAATGTCGATCTTGGTCATGTTTATCGCTCCTTTTCAGGTTCAGCGGGCCGCGCCCGCTCCCTCCTGCGAATCGTCTCGCAGGATTCAGCAATGTTTGCGTCTGTATCTATGCGAAATTGCCGCATGACAAAAACAGTTGGAATATAGCATTCCAACTGTATATTGTACACCATTTATCGAAAGAATACAAGGATTCGCCCGAAAAAGGTCAACAGATGCCGGAGCACACCGGTTCATATGCCTTCCCCTTTGGGGAAGGTGGCGCGGCGGAAGCCGCGTCGGATGAGGTTCTCAGATTCTCGCCACGCCGCTCCTGCGCGCCGCCTCAGCCACGGCCCTGGCGACCGCCGGGCCCACGCGCTTGTCAAACGCCTTGGGCATGATGTAATCGGCGGAGCGCTCCTCGTCGCTCACCAGGGAGGCGATCGCGTGGCTGGCGGCCATCTTCATCTCCTCGTTGATGTCGCTGGCGCGGCAGTCGAGCGCGCCGCGGAAGATGCCCGGGAACGCGAGGACGTTGTTGATCTGGTTCTTGTAATCGCTGCGGCCGCTGCCCACGACAACCGCGCCGGCCTTCTGCGCCTCGTCCGGATGGATCTCCGGCACGGGGTTGGCCATCGGGAAGACGCACGCGCCCGGCGCCATGGACGCCACCATCTCCGGGGAAACGACGCCCGGCGCACTCACGCCGATGAACACGTCCGCGCCGCGCATCGCGTCGGCCAGATCGCCGGTGATGTGACGCGGGTTGGTCACATGGCTCATCTCCTCGTGCGCGGGGTTGAGGCCCTCCATGCCCTCGCAGATGATGCCGAAGCGGTCCACGAGCACCAGATCCTTTACCCCCAGATTGAGCAGATGCTTGGCGATGGCCACGCCCGCGCTGCCCGCGCCGTTGATGACCACGCGCACCTTATCCATCTCCTTGTGCACGACCTTGAGCGCGTTGATGAGCGCCGCGGCGACGACGATGGCCGTGCCGTGCTGATCGTCATGGAAGACCGGGATGTCGCAGATTTCCTTGAGCCTACGCTCCACCTCAAAGCAGCGCGGCGCGGCGATGTCCTCCAGGTTGATGCCGCCGAAGCTGCCGGAGATCAGGTAGATCGTGCGCAC
>JBJEUI010000119.1:0-11993 GCA_051883755.1 Candidatus Ventricola sp. | reverse complement strand
AAGCTCATCAGCGCGCGGTCGCCGTGGTACTTGCCCTGGCTGGCGAAGCAGTAGGAGCAGTTCAGGTTGCAGGTGTGCGCGACGTGCAGGCACAGCGCCTTGACCACGTCGCCGGAGCGCTCCTTGAGGGTGCCGGCCATCGGCGCGAAGGTATCCGGGGTGAAGAGCTTGCCGCGCGCCTTGAGCGCCGCCACGTCGCCGATGCACAGGCGGATGTCCTCCTCGGTCACGTCCTCGCGGTCGCCGTATTTGGCCATCATGGCCGGGACGATCTCGTCCGCCGCTGCGGTTTCATACATCGCGATGATGTCGTAGGCCACGTCGTCCACGGCGTGGACGGAGCCGGAGCAGGTATCCAGCACGATGTTGTAGCCGTTGAGCTTGTACTGATGAAGCATACTTTCCTCCAAAGGTTATGAAGTGACGGGCTGTGCCCGGAGCGCGGGCGATGCGCAGTTTTCTATTGTGCATAAAAAGTGCCGCCCGAAGGCGGCAAGCTTTTGAGTTACTTGTTCTCGCACTGCTGATTGGCCACGCCGCAGCTGGTCTTGCAGGCGGACTGGCAAGAGGTCTGGCACTCGCCGCAGCCGCCGTTCTTCGCGCTCTCGCACATGTCGCGGGTCTCAAGCGTCTTGATTCTCTCCATAACCGCTATCTCCACTTCTCAAATAGATTTGATTGTTTGCCGCCTCCGCGCACAGCGCCGACACGGCCCGATAATCATTCAGAGTATAGCACAGGGAAACAGGCAAGTCAAGCAATCTGCGTCTAAATCTGATGGAACGCGCGAGACAGAGGCGAGAAGCATTGGCGGACGGGACAATTGATTTACATGAAAAAGGTTGCGCGCTGCACAATTGGATAGTATAGTAAAAGGGATGCGATAGGATCACAATGACAATCGGAGGGACGACATGGAAAGCAAAGAAAAGAGAAGCACCTTTTCCGGCTCCATCGGCTTCGTGCTCGCGGCGGCGGGCAGTGCGGTGGGCCTGGGCAACATCTGGCGCTTCCCGTATCTGGCGGCCAAGGACGGCGGCGGCATCTTCCTGCTGTGCTATCTGGTGCTGGCGCTCACCTTTGGGTTTGCGCTGCTGACGACGGAAATCGCCATCGGCCGAAAGACCGGAAAAAGCCCGCTGACGGCCTACGGCGCGATGCATCGAAAATTCGGCTGGGTGGGCGCGCTGGCCTGCCTGGTGCCCACGCTGATTCTGCCGTATTACTGCGTGATCGGCGGCTGGGTGCTCAGGTACCTGGCAGCCTATCTGACGGGCGCGGGTGCGGCTGCGGCGACGGACGGATATTTCACCGGGTTTATCACCGGTGTGGGCGGCCCGATCCTCTGGTTCCTGCTGTTTCTGGCGGCGACGGTGCTTGTCGTGTACAAGGGCGTGGACAAGGGGATCGAGAAGCTCTCGCGCATCCTCATGCCGGTTCTGCTGCTGATGATCATCGCCATTTCCGGCTTTTCGCTGACGCTTGAGCACACGGATGCGGCGGGCGTGACGCGCACGGGCCTTCAGGGCATGCGGGTCTACATGATCCCCGACTTCTCCGGCATGACGCTGGGGCGCTTCCTCGTCGTGCTGATGGATGCGCTGGGACAGCTGTTTTACTCCGTCAGCGTGGCCATGGGCATCATGATCACCTACGGCTCCTATGTGAAGAAGGAGACCAACCTCGTCAGGGCGGTCAACCAGATCGAAATCTTTGATACGCTGGTTGCGTTCCTGGCAGGCCTGATGATCGTGCCTGCGGTGTATACGTTCATGGGCACAGAGGGCATGAGCGCCGGCCCGAGCCTGATGTTCATCTCCCTGCCGAAGATCTTCGAGGCGATGGGGCGTGTGGGCGCGGTGGTCGGCATAGCGTTCTTCCTGATGGTCGCCTTTGCGGCGCTGACCTCGTCGGTCTCCATCATGGAGGCGGTCGTCTCCTGCGCGCAGGACAGGCTGCATGCCAGCCGCACCAGGGCGACGCTGGGCGTGGGCGCCATGGCGCTGGTGATCGGCCTGATCGTGTGCCTGGGCTACAACGTGCTGTACTTCGAGCTGCGCCTGCCCAACGATAGCGTGGGCCAGATCCTCGACGTGCTGGATTATATCAGCAATTATGTGCTCATGCCGGTCGTCTCCGTCGCCACCTGCCTGATGGTCGGCTGGGCGCTGGGCCCCAGGAGCACCATCGAGGAGGTCACGCGCAATGGCGAGCGCTTTGCCCGCGAGAAGCTCTATGTCGCGATGATCAAGGTGATCGCGCCGGTGCTGCTGCTGTTCCTGCTGCTGCAGTCGCTGGGGATTTTCAGGCTGTAAAGCCGCCTTTCACGGGCTGCGGGCGTTATGCCTGCGGCCCGTTCTTTTCTTTGGCCGGCGCGGACGGCAGATCGCCCGTCGCCGGGTTGTCAAGGAGCTTTCCCTCCTGCGTGAAGCGCGAGCCGTGGCAGGGGCAGTCCCAGGAATGCTCCTGCGGGTTCCACTTGAGCGCGCAGCCCATGTGCGGGCAGCGCGGGCGCGTGGGGGTGAGCAGGCTGCGCGCCGCTTCAAAGCCATTGACGAGCAGCTGCGGCTTCATCATGCTGCGCGAGGGCGAGAAGAGCAGCGCGTAAGGGTTCGCCTTGCCCAGCACGAGGTCGCGCAGGATCGTGGACGCGGCCATGGAGAGGGTCATGCCCCACTTGCCAAAGCCCGTGGCGACGTAGAGATCGGGCGTGGAGCGGGCGTACTGCCCGATGTAGGGCAGGCTGTCGAGGGTCATGCAGTCCTGCGCAGCCCAGCGGCAGACGATCTGCGCGTCCGGATAGCAGGCTCTTGCGTCTGCTTCCAGGGCGCTGAAGCCGCCGCCCTTTTTCCCGGTGCGGTGCGCCCCGCCGCCCAGCAGGAGCAGATCGCCGCTGTTTCGGAAGGACAAGCCGGTTTCCTGCGTGTCGATGTACATGCCCTGTACGTCCTGCGCGCCGCGCAGCGCAGCGACATAGGAACGGTGCTGATAGAGCCTCAGAAAGTACGCGCCGTGCTTGTTGAAGAGGGGAAAGTGCGTTGCGGCGATAATCTTGTCCGCCGTGATCCGCCCGCGGTTGGTCAGCACGGCGCGTCCGTCCCACGCAAGGGCAGCGGTGTGCTCGAAGATGTGCAGGTTTCCGGCAATTGCCGCGGCAAACCGGAGCGGATGAAACTGCGCCTGATGCGCAAGCCGCAGCGCGCCGGCCACGGGGAAGGGGAGCGGCAGCACATCCTCAAAGGCGGCGTGCAGCCCGGCGCGCGCCATGGCGGCCCATTCCCGCTCGAGCGCGGCGCTGCCGGTTTTGTCGTAGACGAATGCGTCCTTTTCCTCAAACGCGCAGTCGATTCCCTCGCACATGCTGCGGTACCGGGCGAGCGCATCTTCGTTGGCCTCGCGGTAGAGCTGGGCGGCCTCCACGCCGAGGGTGCGGATCAGCTTGTCGTAAATTAGCCGGTGCTGGACGGTGATCTTGGCCGTCGTATGGCCGGAGACGCCGTGCATGATCTGGTCCGCCTCGATGAGCGCATACGATACGCCGGCCTGCTCAAGCGCATATGCGCACAGCAGGCCGCACAGTCCGCCGCCGATGACGAGCACGTCGGTTTTGAGATCGCCGTCAAGCGCGGGAAAGGACGGCAGCTTCGCCGTTTTCAGCCAGAGAGCATCCATCAAGCATCACCCATGCACAGGATGCGCCGCGCGGCGGCAGAGTATGAGGCGCGGGAGAAGGGAAAACCTGGCGCGGCGGATGTGCGGGCAAGGTTTGCGCAAAGGGGAGTTCCGAAAGGACGCGGAATGTGGTAAAATGAGCAAAAACGAAGTGCCGGAGGCCATCATGGACAATCTGATTCTGTCGTTCAACGTCGTATTTCCGCTGTTCGTGAGCATCGCGCTGGGCTATTTTCTGCGCTGCATCCATCTGCTCGAGGGAGACACGCAGAAGAGCCTGAACAAGCTGTGCTTCAAGGTATTCCTGCCGATTTACCTGTTCAACAGCGTCTATTCGACCAATATTTCGTCGGCGTTCAACCCGAAGCTCATCGTCTTTGCCGTCACGGGCGTGCTGGCGATTTATTGTGTGCTGATGGTGATGGTTCCGCGGATTGAGCCGGAGAACGCCAGGCGCGGCGTGATGATTCAGGCGATCTTCCGCAGCAACTTCGTGCTCTTCGGCCTGCCGGTGACGACCTCACTGTGCGGCGAGCAGAACCTCGGCCCGACCTCGCTGCTCATCGGCATCGTCGTGCCGATGTTCAACGTGCTGGCAGTCGTATGCCTGGAGGTCTTCCGCGGCGGCAGGCCGGACATCCGCAAGATCCTGCGCGGCATTGCGACCAATCCGCTCATCATCGCCTCCGTGCTGGGCATTTCGATGAACCTGTTGGGCATCTCGCTGCCCACGAGCCTGCAAAAGAGCCTCACGGATCTGGGCCGCGTAGCGACGCCGCTGTCGCTGGTGGTGCTGGGCGCAGGCTTCCGGTTTGAGCGGATCCAGGGATACATCCGCCAGCTGGTGATCTGCATCAGCGGCAAGCTGGTGGTCTGCCCGCTGCTGATGGTCACGCTGGGCGTGCTGCTGGGCTTCCGAGGGGAGACGCTGGTGCCGATCCTCGCGCTGTTTGGTTCGCCCATCGCCGTATCCTCCTACACCATGGCGGAGCAGATGGAGGGAGACGGCACGCTGGCCGCGTCGCTGGTGGTGCTCACGACAGCGCTGTCCATCCTGACGATGTTCCTGTTCATCTTCGGGCTCAAGCAGCTGGGGCTGGCCTGATCGGAAACCGCATAACAAAAGGGAAAACTGCGCAGGCTGCGCGGCTTTCCCGTTTTTGTTATGGGGGATCGGCGGCGGAGCCGTCGTCCTTGTGCGTGTGAAACACCTTGACGTCGCCCGGCGCCGTGCCGGGGATGATCGGGTTTGCGTGCTGATGGCTGTGCTTGGCTTTTCCCTGGATTTCCGGCACCGGCGGCATGTCGTTTCTGGGTTTGACATGCGTGCGCTCGGGCCGCTTCATGCCCTGTTTGGCCATAGTTTCACCTCGTCTGCTGCGTTACAGCTCGTTCAGATCTGCCGCAGGCAGGTCGTTTTCGATGTTGTCCCGCGCCAGGTCGGTGTCGATCACCGGATAAATCTCGGAGGGCACCGGGCGCTCGGTCTTATCCTCGCGGCTGCGCCGCCTGCGGGGATGCAGCTTTGTCTCGTCCATGGGCGATCACCTCGGCGCTAGGATGCACAGGCGGGCGCAGATTATGCGCGCGTGGTGGAAACGACTTCTCCTGTGTGCGGTATTGCTCAACATCGGGATGAGTGACAAAAGAAAAAGCGCCTGATTTCGTCGT
This sequence comes from Candidatus Ventricola sp., assembly GCA_051883755.1. Lineage (GTDB taxonomy): Bacteria > Bacillota > Clostridia > Christensenellales > Aristaeellaceae > Ventricola. The sequence goes on along the minus strand of JBJEUI010000119.1, from coordinate 6,650 downwards.
GAGATCAGGCACTTTTTCTGGTCGGAGTGGCGAGATTCGAACTCGCGGCCTCTTGAACCCCATTCAAGCACGCTACCAAACTGCGCTACACCCCGGTTGACAGGCAACGCTGTCAAGCAAAAGATATTATAGCACAACGGGAGGATTTGTCAAGGGCTTATTTCGAGGTGCGAGCTGCGAAGAAATATTACAAAAATATGAAGTTTGTAACAATCTGCGTTGACAATCGATTTAGGCTTCTATATAATGAAAATGCTGAACTGTCTGTGCGCCGTTCACTGGCCGATGCCCAGCACGATCGAGGAGATCGTCATGGTTTCCGGATCGATGGTGTACACGCAGTAGACGTGCTCGTAGGCGCGGTAGCTGTCTCGCGTGCCGGCCGGGTAGGCGCTCGTGGGTGCAAGCAGGGTGACGACGATCTCGCCGTTGTCCACATTGATCAGGCCGCGCGGGGGCAGGGCGGTCATCACGCCGTTCTGGTTTTCAAAGTACTCGGCGCAGTAGAGGATCATCTCCTCGTCGGACTGCAGGCCGGTCTGATCGCCGGTGTTCTGCCTGTCCAGGTACTCGGTGCAGTAGAGCGCCATCTCCTCGTCAGACTGCATGACTGTCTGCTGGGCGTCCTGCTGTGAGGTGCCGATGTCGGAGGGCAGGCGCTCGATCAGCTTTTCAAGCGTGTCGCCGACGCTCACGCCGCGGGGACCGTCGCTGACGGTCATGCGGCCGCTCTTGCGGATCTGGCTGATCTGCTCGGCGGTGAGGTCGGACAGTGAGAACGGTTCGGATGCGCTGTAAGGCAGCGCGGTGGCGACCGGCGCGGATACCGGCGCGCTGTCGGCAAACGGATCGAAAACCAGGATACAGATGACGAGGCTGAGCAGCACGGCGCCGATGCCGCCTGCGATGCAAAGCGCGGTGATGACGCGCTGTTGTTTCTTCATTTGCTGTTCTTTTCTGCGTCTTTGGGCCATGGGGGATACCTCCTTTGCTCATCAAGCCAGATCATTATAGCATACTTTGCATCCCGTGCGCTACTGCCGGGGGAAGACGGAGCGTGAATTTATGGATATGCTGGAAAAAGCCGCTCAGGCGGTGACGGGCATGGGCGCGCAGCAGACGATGCTTTTGCTGTGCCTTCTGCTGGTGCTGCTGATGCTGGCGGCGTTGGTGCTGCTGTACCGCCGCACAAAGCAGGCGGAGGAGAGCGTGCAGGAGATGAACCGGCAGATCGCGGAGCAGCTGGCGCAGGCGGACGCGCGCACGCGTGAGGCGAGCCAGAAGACGCAGCGCGAGTACAGCGAGGCGATGCAGGCGGTGAACGACAGCGTCGTGCGCATGATGGGCGAAATGACGCGGACGCAGCAGGGCCAGATGGATTCCCTGGGCGGGCAGATGCGCGCGGCAGGCCGCCAGGAGGAGGAGCGCATGGAGCGCATCCGCCAGACGATGGATCGCCGGCTGAGCAGCTACGAGGAACGCCTGAGCAGCGTGACCAGGACGCTGGACGACAAGCTTTCGGGCTATGAGGAGCGCATGGAGCGCATGCGCGAGACGCTGGAGGGCGGGCTGTCGCGCATCAGCGAGGACAACCGCCGCGAGCTCGAGCAGATGCGCCTGACGGTCGACGAGAAGCTGAACGCGACGGTTGATCAGCGGCTGGAGGCGTCGTTTGCACAGGTGACGCGCAGGCTGGAGCAGGTGACCAGCAGCCTGACGGCCATGCAGTCTCTGGCGGGCAGCGTGGATGAACTCAGCCGTACGCTGGGCAGCACGCAGCCGCTGGGCGTGTGGGGCGAGGTGCAGCTGGGCACGCTGCTGGCGCAGATGCTGGCGCCGGACCAGTACGCGCAGCATGCGCCGGTGCGCCCGGGCGGCGAACCGGCGGCGGACTATGTGGTGGTGATGCCGGGACAGGGCCATGGGCATACGGTGTATCTGCCGATCGACGCGAGCCTGCCGATGCGCGAGTATACGGAGCTGCGCGCCGCACTGGAAAACGGTTCGCGCGAGGATGTGGACAGCGCGCGCGGTCTGCTTGAATCCGCTGTGCGCATGCATGCGCGCCGCATGAGCGAAAAGATGATCGCGCCGCCGTACACGACGGACTACGGCGTGCTGTTCCTGCAGAATGAAGGCCTGTATGCAGAGGTGCTGCGCATCAGCGGCCTGGCCGAGCGCATCCAAAGCGAGAGCCGCATGGTGATCGCAGGCCCGACAACCTTCGCCGCGCTGCTGCAGAGCCTTCAAATGGGCTTCCGGTCGCTGGCCATCGAGCAGCGGACGGAGGAGATCATGGCGCTGCTGGGCGCCGTGCGCACGGACTTCAGCGGGTTCGCGGGGCTGCTCAGCCGCACGCAGAAGCGCCTGCGTCAGGCAAGCGAGACGATCGAGACGGCGCAGCGCCACAGCGAGAGCATCGCGCGCAGGCTGTCGGACGTGAGCGAGCTGCCGGGCGAGCAGGCCAAAGGGCTGCTCGGCGAGGATGCCGTGGAGACGGAAAACCCGTTTGACGACGATGACGACGGCTGGGACTGACAGAATGATGAACAAAGAGAAAAGCGTGTCGAGCGCTTTTCTTTTTTTGCGCGCCGCAGCGACAGCGCAGGAAGCGAAACGCCTATACAATGAACCCATATTCTGAGCATAAAGGCGGGAAGCGTATGGCACAGAGCGCGGTCACGGGGGCTGAGGCGATTCGGGAAGAGGAAAGGGTGGGCTTTCTGTCGGGCATCGAGCAGACACTGAGGAACCGCGGCACGGCGGCGCAGCGCGTGCTGTGCCTGCTGCTGATGGCGATTCTGGCTCCGGCGAACCTGCCGGGCGGCGGCTATGCCTGCCAGACTGCGATGTTCGCCGTGCTGCTGCGTCAGGGCTTCTGCGTGCCGGCGGCGTTTGCGGGTGCGGCGATTGGCTTTGCGGCGCATTTTGTCACGGGCAGCCTGCTGGGCTGCTGGCAGATGGCGGTCTGCGCGCTGCTGTGGCTCTCGTGCGGGCTGTGGGTGCGCCCCGGCAGCCGAATGCCGATGGCAGCGGCGGTGCTGCTCGCGCAGCTGTCCGCCGGGGCGGTGACGGGCGTCTCGTCATGGCTGGATGGAATGACGCTTTTTCTCACCGCGCTGGCGGGGGCAGGGCTGAGCGCGCTGTATGACGGCGCGGCGCTGGCCGTCTGCCATCGGGACGAGCTGGATGGTGAGACGCGGCCGCTGTGCGTGATGGCGGTGTGCGCGTCGCTGGCGGCGGGCATGCTGCACTTGCCGTATGGTGAGATTCTCGCGGGCAGCATGGCGCTGTACCTGACGCTCGAGCACGCCTATGTCGGCGGCGCATCGCAGGCGCTGCTGTGCGCGGGCGTGGTGGGCGGCGCGGTGTCGCTGGGCATGGGCTGTGTGAATACCTGCGCGATGCTGCTGTGCGGCGGCTTTCTGGCTGGCGAGATCAAGACGCGCTGCAGGAGCCTGTGCCTGCTGCTGATGCTCAGCGGCATGGCGGCGGCCTGCGCGCTGCTGCGCGGCGACCTGGCGGCGATCCGTCTGCTGGTCATCTGCCTGCCGGGTGCGCTGCCGTTCCTGCTGCTCTCCAGCGTGCGGCGTGCGGCGGTGACGGGGCTGGTGGAGCGCACGGCGCCGGATGAGATGACGCAGTCCGAGGCGATTGCGGTGCGCTGCGCGTCGATGATCCACGCCTGGGCGCATCTGTATGAGGACACGGCGCAGATGATGCAGGGGCTGAGCGCGACGGCGGAGGAAAACCCGCTGCTGCGCCAGTGCGTGGAGCTGCTGGCCAAGACGAGCACGGCGGCGCATCAGGTGTGCGAGCGCACGCTCAGCGAGATTCGCCCGGACGACGAGGCCTACCGGCGCATCCGCTATGCGCTCGTGCGCGCGGGCATGGAGCAGGTGCGCGTGGCCTATGCGCTGCGCGTGGGCGGGCGGATGGAGGCGATGCTCCTCAAGCCCGAGCACGTCGCGCCGGTGACGCTGGAAAAGCTGGTGTCCTCTGCGTGCGGCGTGCCGATGCGGGCGTGCGTTCGCGAGGGCATGCTGAGCACGCAGGCTGTGTTTGAGCAGGCTCCGGCGCTGGCGCTGGAAATCGGCGCGGCGACGCGCAGCCGGTCCGGCGAGGAGGTGGCGGGCGACAGCTATGTCTCCCGCACGCTGCCGGGCGGGCGGCATGTGCTGGCGCTGTCGGACGGCATGGGCAGCGGCGTGAGCGCGATGCAGGAGAGCTACGCGGCGCTGCGCCTGATGGTGGAGAGCCTGCGTGCGGGCTACACGCGGGCGCAGGCGCTGGATGTGGTGAACGCGCTGATGCTCATGTGCACGGGGCGGGAGATGTACGCGACGATGGACCTGTGCGTGTGCGACCTGCACACGGGCGAAACGGCGTTTGAAAAGCTGGGCGCGTGCGCGTCGTACGTCGTGCGCGACGGCGAGGTGCGCGCCATCGGCGCGGACACGCTGCCGGTGGGCGTGCTGCCGGATGTGGAGTCCAAGTCGCTGCGCATGACGCTGCGCCCGGGCGACGTGGTGATCCTGCTCACCGACGGCGTGGCGGGGGCGTATCCGGGCGGGGAAGAGGCGCTGCGCGCGGCAATTGCCAGGCTCTACTGGCTGCATCCGCAGGCCGTGGGCGAGAAACTGATCGGTGAGTGCCTGCTTGCGGGCGAAGCCAAAGACGACATGGCGGTGCTCTGCGCCCGCGTGAGCCGGTCCATTTTGGAATGATGCGCAGATTGTGCGCCGGAAGCCAGGGACTTCCGGCGCTTTTTTTGTGCGGAAACCTTGCCATTTTGGTGTTGACAGGGTACAATAGAATCTGTATGGACAGGAGTAGACGGATCATGACAGCGGATGAGTTTTGCCTGCGCGTATCAAGGGACTGCGGCGTTGCCCCCGGTAGCCATGTGCTGCTGGCGCTCAGCGGCGGCGCGGACTCGGTAGCGCTTTTCTGCCTGCTGCTTGAGGCGCGGCAAAAGATGCCGCTGACGCTCTCCTGCGCCCATGTGGAGCACGGCATCCGCGGCGGGGCGTCGCTCTCGGATCTGGCGTTTGTCAGCGCGCTGTGCGAGGAAAAGCATGTGCCGCTTTACACGGCGCATGTCGACGCGCCCGCCTACGCCAAGGCCCATGGCTGCGGGCTGGAGGACGCCGCGCGCACGCTGCGCTACGCGTTTCTTCATCGGACGGCGGAGGAGATCGGCGCGGACGTCATCGCGCTGGCGCATCACGCCGGGGATCAGGCGGAGACGGTGCTGCTGCACGCGATGCGCGGCAGCGACGTGCGCGGCTTGTGCGCGATGCGCGCGCGAAGCGGACGGCTGATCCGGCCGCTGCTGACATGCGGCCCCGGGGAACTTCGGGCCTATCTGACTGCCATCGGTCAGCCGTTCTGTGAGGACGCGACCAATGCAGACCGGACCTACGCGAGAAACCGCGTGCGCCTTGACGTGCTGCCGCATATGGAGCGGGCCGTGCCCGGCACGGGCGGCGCGCTCTGCCGGCTGGCCGCCGCGGCGCAGCGGGATGAGGATTACTTTGACCAACAGATCGACGCGCTGAACCTGCGGATGCTTCCGCTGGCGGACGGCGCGGCGGTGAGAAAGGACGCGCTGCTGGCGCTGCACCCGGCGCTGTGCTCACGCGTGCTGGTGCGGCTCATCGCGAAGGCGGGGCTTGCGCCGCAGCGCGGCGAGGCGATCAGGCGGATCATGGATGCGCTTCATCAGGAGGATGCGGCGGTCAACCTGACGGACGGCGCGCACGCGGTGATCGGAAGAACGTACCTGTGCGCGGTTCGCGCGCAGGCGGCATGCCTGGATACGCCGCTTCGCGTGCCGGGCGTGACGGATACGCCCTTTGGGCGCTTTGAGGTGCGGCCGGCGCAGCGCGGAGAATGGGGCGACGGCAAGACCGCGCAGAGCATCCCGGCCGGACTGCTGGCGGATGCGCAGGTGGGCAGCCGCCGGGAGGGCGAGACGATGGTGCCCTTTGGCATGCGCTCGCCGGTGAAGCTGAAAAAGCTGATGATCGACGCGGGCGTGGAGCGCGCAATGCGCCGCAGCGTGCCGGTTCTGCGAAGCGGTGAAACGGTGCTCTTTGCCGTGGGTCTGCGGCCCGGCGAGTGCTGCCGGGGAAACGAGGATGAGGAACGGATGCTCGTGCGCTTTATGGGGCCCTGGCCCTGCGCAGAGACGGACGGCGGCGAATAACCGGTATGCTGGACCTGTATTCCCGCTGCCTTGTGTCTGATGACCGGCAAGCGGATTGACACAACAAACAGGAGGATCGTCATCATGGAAAACAGAGCAATGTATTCGGATCTCAAGGACGAGCTGCTGCTTACCCGTGAGCAGATTGCCGCGCGCGTCAAGGAGATGGGCAGGCAGATCACCGAGGACTTCAGGGGCAAGGATCTGACCGTCATCTGCATCCTCAAGGGTGCGGTGGTGTTCTTTGTGGATCTGGTGCGCGAGATCGACCTGCCGATGAGCATGGACTTCATGGCGATTTCCAGCTACGGCAGCGCGACCAAGTCCTCCGGCGTCGTGCGCATCATGAAGGACCTGGACAAGCCGGTCAACGGCAAGGACATTCTGGTCATCGAGGACATCGTGGATTCCGGCATGACGCTCTCCTTCCTGCGCGAGA
>JBJEUI010000118.1:0-2295 GCA_051883755.1 Candidatus Ventricola sp. | reverse complement strand
TCGTCGATGCGACGAACGATGCCCGTTGCTCGCACGAATGCCGCCTCCTTCACACTTTCTTTCGGCTCCCCTAGTATGAAACCGGGCAGGCGATTTATGCGCCTGGCAGCGGTGGGAAAGGTTGGGCGGCGCCGTCTCAGCCGTGCACGGCCGCTTCCAGCACCGTGAGCGTGCACGCTGATGCGTCCATGCGGCAGCGCACGCCAAACGGCAGCGTCAGCTTCGGCGTGCAGTGGCCGCTCTGCAGGCCCGTAAAGATGGGCTTGCCGCAGGGCGCAGCGACGTCCCGGATGATCTGCTCAAGCGTCAGACCGAACTGCTCATACTCAATCGTGCAATTGTTGAAATCGCCGAAGACCACGCCCGCGCAGTCCTCAAACTTGCCGGCCAGCCGCAGCTGCGTGAGCAGCCGGTCAACGCAGTAGGTATGCTCGCCGATTTCCTCGATGAAGAGAATGCGGCCCTTCGTATCCAGCTCGTACGGCGTGCCCAGCAGGCCGGCAATGAGCGTCAGGTTGCCGCCGACCAGCCGGCCTTCCGCCTGGCCCGGGTTCACGGTTTTGCGCGCGGGATAGTCCGGCGCATTGACCAGCGCGCCCATCGGCTCCGCCGCGCCGATCGCCTGCATCATCGACGCATAGCTGAACGGATGCATCTCCTCCGTCCAGTCTGACGCGCCCATCGGGCCGTGGAACGTCGCCAGCTGCGCCTTTTCCAGCATGGCGATGTGCATCGCCGTGATGTCGCTGAAGCCCATGAAGACCTTGGGATGCGCGGCGATGGCCTCGTAGTTAAGCAGATCCAGTATGCGCGTGGTGCCATAGCCGCCGCGCATGCACATGATCGCGTCCACCTCGTCGTCAAGGAACATGCGGTTCACATCGCGCGCGCGAACCTCGTCCGTGCCGGAGAGATAGCCGTACTTCTGGCCGCAGCTCTCGCCCAGCTTCACGCGGAAGCCCGCCTTCTGCGCCTCAGCCACCGCGCACTCGATCGCCCCCTCCGTGCGTACCGCGCCGGACGGCGCGATAAACCCGATGGTATCGCCGATCCTCAGTCTCTTTCCGTAACGCATATGCTCCTCCTCACTGCCCATCGAGCACCAGCGCAACGTGCATCATCGCGCCGACGGTCAGGCAGTCCTCGTCAAGATGGAAATCACGGCTGTGCAGCAGCGGCGCGGGCATGTCCTCCGGCTTCACGCAGCCCAGGTGGAAAAACGCGCCCGGCACGCCGTCGCAGAAGAAGGAGAAATCCTCGCCGCCCATGCTCGGCGCAGCCTTCTGCACCACATGATTTTCGCCCAGCAGGCGCGCGCCCACGCGCATCACGCGTCCGGCCTCCGCCTCGTCGTTCACCAGCGCCGCATAGCCGGAGGTGATGTGCACATCCGCCGTGCAGCCCATCGCCGCCGCAACGCCGCCGGCGACCTCCGCAATGCGCCGCTTCATCATGGCGCGGATCTCACTGTTCGCCGTGCGCAGCGTGCCGCGCAGCGTCACCCTGTCGCAGATGATGTTGCCCGCCGTGCCGCCGGAGATCATGCCCAGGCTGAGCACCGCACTGGAGAGCGGAGACAGGTTGCGCGAGACCAGCGTCTGCAGGCTCATGATCACCTGCGCCGCGCAGACGATCGCGTCCGCACCGCTCTCGGGATACGCGCCGTGGCTGGCCCGGCCGTGAATCGTCAGCTCCACGGAGTCGGTCGAGGCATTCAGCGTGCCCGGGCGCGTCTCGATGGTGCCCACCGGCAGATACGGCTGCACATGCAGGCCGTACACGCGGTCGACGTGCGGATTCTCCATCACGCCGTGCTGCACCATCGGCTCCGCACCGCCGTCTGTCTCCTCCGCCGGCTGAAAGAGCAGCTTCACCGTGCCCTGCAGACGGTCCCGCATGCCCATGAGCACCTTCGCTGCGCCCAGCACCATCGTCATGTGCGCGTCGTGGCCGCAGGCATGCATCATGCCCGGATGCTCCGAGCGGAAGGGTAGCCCCTCCGGCTCCTCAAGCGGCAGCGCGTCCATGTCCGCGCGCAGGGCAACCACGCCGCCCGGCAGCCTGCCCTCGATCAGGCCGACGACCCAGGTGTGCTCCGTCGTATACGGAATGCCCAGCTCATCCAGCGTCTTCATGATGAGTTTCTGCGTCTTATACTCCGCAAAGCCCTGCTCCGGAATCCTGTGGAGCCGGCGGCGGATGTCCACCATCCAGTCCTTCTGCGCTTCCACCAGCGCCCTCAATGCCTGATCATCCATCTATGTACCCTCTTTATCCGAGAATATTGGGCTGCCG
>JBJEUI010000117.1:0-2308 GCA_051883755.1 Candidatus Ventricola sp. | reverse complement strand
AAGCCCGCCAGCGAGCCGGTCAGCTCGACCAGCGCGTCGTTGAGGCCCAGCACCATGGAGCCCACATACTGCAGGCGTTCCTCGTCGAGCATGCCCAGCAGCGCCTGCTCATGCTCCTCCTCCTGCGCCCGGATAACCGTGCTCTCCGGGACCTCGCCGGCCAGCGCCTCATACTTGTCCTGCGCGTTCTCCTCGCCGTTCTCCATCAGCTTGACGGCGAAGGTGAAGCCCAGCACGCGCGCAAGCAGCGTGTACCAGAGGATCTTGCCCTTCTGCGGCTTCATCTCCTCGCCGGTGTACCGCTTCCAGACCTCGTAGTGCGATTTTTCCTCGCGGGAGAGGCGCAGCAGCACCCGCTTGTTTTCCTCGCCCTTGGCAAATCCCGCGATCTTTTCATAGATCACGCTTTCGGTCAGCTCGTTTTGCTGCATCGCGCGGATGATGTCCAGCGACGCCTTTGAGATGTTCTTTTCCATATGCAGCAGCCTCCGTTCGCTTTGTCAATATGCATTCCTTCGTGCGTGCCTATTATATTGCCATTCGCTGGAAAAGGCAACAGAAAAATAAGGGGATCCTTACTTTCACTTGAAGAGCTGATTGTCCACAATGAGCATATTGAGCTTCTGCCATCGGCGAAGCTCTTTTTTGGTGATCATCAGGCTGCGGATGAATTCCTCCGTCGGCTCCTTGGGCGTGAGCGTCACCATGCACCGGAACGCGCAGGGCATCAGGTCCGCGCTGGAGATGCCGCACAGCAGGCCCTCGGTCATGTCCCGGCGCTCCAGGGGATTGAAGATGTAGAGCAGATCCTCCTCCAGCGCATTGTACTGGTTGACGAAGGAGAAGCGGATGAGCATATCGGAATAGACGACCTGGCCGGAATAATAGGTTTCGCTGCTGCGGCCCGCAGGCGTGACGGCGCTGATGGACAGCGACGCCCTGGCTTCGCCGCCAGCGCCCTCGCCCTTGTGCACGTGAATGACGCCGCTCTTGAGCCGGCCGTACCGGCCGTCATAGAAATAGAAGTACAGCCTGTCCGCCTGAAAAAAGGGGCTTCTTGCCGCTGTCTCGGCCATTGGCCGCGGCGCCGCTTCCTCCGGCATGCAGGCCTCCATCAGCTGCGCGGCCGGCACATGCAGCGCCTGGCCGATCTCGTGCAGCGTCTGCACATCCAGCGTGATCTCGCCGTTTTCATACTTGCTCACGCTCGCGCGGCTCTTGTGAATGGCGTCCGCCAGCTGCGCCAGCGTGACGCCCCGGGCCTTTCTCGCTTCCCTGATGCGCGCGCCCACACGCGCCGAAATGCTCTCCATGCTGCCTCCGGGTTTCCTCAGAATACCATTTTTCCTGATTTCGCGCGGTTTTGCAAAGCGTGCTCCCCAAAAACCGCCGATTTCTCTCCTCATTCTATATGAAGGAAACTTTTTGCGTCAAGAGTTTCTTGAAAAGAAACATCACCGATTTGAAAAACGAGCGGCGCCCTGATAAACTATGGAGGTCTTTGCGCCGAAAGACGGCGTGAAATGCGGTTAATTCTACGAAAAGAGGTTTTTTGCAATGGAGCAGAAAAAGAGCGGCGGCTTCAGCGGCTCGATCGGCTTCGTGCTCGCCGCGGCGGGCAGCGCGGTCGGCGTGGGCAACATCTGGCGGTTTCCCTATCTGGCGGCCAAGGACGGCGGCGGATTGTTCCTGCTGGTCTATCTGGCGCTGGTGCTGACCTTCGGCTTCACGCTGCTGACCACCGATATCGCGCTGGGCAGGCGCACGCAGCAGGGCGCGCTCAGGGCGTTTGGTTCCATCCGTCCCGCATGGGGCTTTCTGGGCAAGCTGACGTTCCTCGTGCCCGCGCTGATCATGACGTATTACACGGTCATCGGCGGCTGGGTGAGCAAGTACATGGTGGACTTCATCGTCTCAAGCGGCACAGCCGCCGCGCAGGACGGCTACTTCACCGCCTTCATCACCTCGCCCGTTTCACCCGTCGTCTTCACGCTGCTGTTCCTGTGCGTGACGGCGTTTGTGGTCTTTGGCGGCGTGGAGAAGGGCGTGGAGCGCTTTGCCAAGCTCGTCATGCCGGGTCTGCTGGTGATGATCGTGGGCATCGCCGTCTTCTCGCTCACGCTCTCGCACACGGACGAGAGCGGCGTGACCCGCACGGGTCTTGAGGGCCTGAAGGTATATGTGATTCCCAGCTTTGAGGGGCTCACCTTCTCCCGTTTCCTGCAGATCCTGCTGGACGCGATGAGCCAGCTGTTCTTCTCGCTGAGCGTGTCCATGGGCATCATGATCACCTACGGCTCCTACGTCA
>JBJEUI010000116.1:0-2310 GCA_051883755.1 Candidatus Ventricola sp. | reverse complement strand
GGTCGTCCAGCAGCTCGCTCAGGTACATGCCCACGCCGCTGAAGGACACGCCGGTGAACACCATCAGCACGATCGTGCTGGCAAAGATCAGCACGATCACAGCACCCCACACGTCCAGCGCCTTGTACAGCGGCCAGGCCAGCAGCGCGCCGATCAGACCGCCGCCCTTGCAGGTGAGCACCGCATTCCTGTACGAGCGCGCCAGGAATGTGCCGTAGGTTGCCGTCTGCCCGTCGGCAAAGATCGCCGAGGTCAGCGTGCCGATCTCAAAGAGCTGCAGAAGCGCCTCCACAAACAGGAACACCAGCGCGCCGCAGATCATCGACCGGGCGCTCAGGCGTCCGCTGGAGAAGAACACCAGCGTCACGCCCGCCCAGCACAGCACCACCGGCAGCAGCAGGCACAGTGTGCCGCCCAGACCGCGGGTCAGCATCGTCACGCCGTTGAGCAGCCCGCCGCCGGACGGGATAAACTGGCTGATGAGCGCCAGCAGACCCACGCACAGCACGACAATGCCCGCTACGCCGCGGGGATCAACCCCACTTCGGCTCTTGCCGCGTCCCGGCGAGCCGCGCTTGCCGTTCACCTTTCTCTTTTTCTTCGCGCTCTTGGGCGCCGCCTTTTTGGCCATCTTTCATCCTCCCGGAGTCCGCAAAGCGATAACGCTTCAGGTTATCGCGGTATTCGCAACAAAATAATCTGCCTGAGCAAATTCAGGCAGATTATTATATCACATTTCCATTTTTCAGTAAAGACTTTCCGGCATAGCGCTGCGCAGGATCAGGCAGGCGAGCACACCGTCCTCCCCCACATGCGCCTGAAGCACGCGGCCCGAAAGCTCATACAGCAGGCTCGTACCCGGCTCCAGCATCGCGTCAAATGCCGCGTCCTCATCAAAGACCATCTCCCGGGCCGGTTCGCCCAGCAGCGCAATGATCTCCGCATCCGTGGTCGTTCCCGTGGTCAGCAGGCCCGCCATGCTCACGCGCGAGGCCCGGATGGCAGAGACAGGCGTCTGCTCCTCCTCCGTCTCGGCGTACTTGGGAATCTCCACCGCATAGCCGCGAACGCGCTCGAGCGGGTACACCAGCGCGTCGGTCGTGTAGTCGGGGTCGGCCAGGCGGTACCTGCCTGCGGTGCTGCCCAGCAGCTCGCCCAGCTTCAGCGTCAGCATGGGCGTCACCTCGCCGCCCATGCACAGCGACTCGATTTCGCTCACATTGTACGGCACATCCGGATGCGAAAGCGCATACACCGGGCTCTCCTCGCCGATGAACGCCGCCAGCTCGTGCCAGTAGAACGTCACGCTGCCGCTCATCCCATCGAAATACCGGTACCGATCCTCCGGCCAGTACACCGTCAGGCCAAAGTCGTCAAAGCTGTAGTTGTCCGTGGGCATGGGCAGCAGCTCGCCGTACTCCATGTAGTCGCTCATGCCGTCCAGCACATCGTCCGTGATGATCGTCTCCATGGCTTCAAGCGCGCCGTCCCAATCGGAAAACAGCTGCTCAAGCAGGATCTCCTCGCCGGTCTCAAGGCGCACGGTGAGGCCCATGGCCGCGCAGCCGTCGCTGCCGTCCGCCTGCTCGCCCTGCCAGACGAGCGCCATGGAGGCGGTCTTTCCATCCTGCCAGACGCTGCCCGTCTGCGTGACCGCGCCGCGGTTCATCGCCGTCAGCGCCTTCTGCTGCGCAAACCGCGCTTCGATCTGTGCGCTGATGGCCAGCATCGCCGCGTCCATCTCCGTCTCCTGCCCGGGCACCGTATCCACGGCGTCCGCTTCCACAGAAAACACCGCCAGGCGGCTTCCGCTGGCCGCGTCCTCCTGCTCCGTCACCGTGATCTGCGCCGCCTGGGCGCACACAGGCAGCAGAAGCGCCAGCGCCGCCGCCGCAAGGATTCGTCTCATGTTTTGTCACCTCTTCACATCTTCGCATCTTCATTGCCCGTCTGTATGATAGGCAAGTTTTCCGTTTCCGTCAAGAGAACGAATCAACCGCGCATTTTCTTCCCGTCTCTCAAAATATCATCGGCTGCAGCTGCCTGCCATCCAGCGCCGCGCCGACTGCCGGGAGGATCTTGTCAAAGTCCGCCACGCAGCTGGTCGGCTTGCCCCTGAAATCATCCTGCTCGAAGGGCACGAAGAACACCCCGCGCCGGGCCATCAGCGCGCCGATGTTAGCCGCCGAAAACGCCAGCGCATCGTTGGTGGAGACCGCGATGAGCACCGGCCTGTCATTGCGCCGGTGACTCTTGACGGCCAGCGTCGGCGCAGTGTCGTAGATACCGCAGGCCAGCTTGCCCAGCGTG
>JBJEUI010000115.1:0-2371 GCA_051883755.1 Candidatus Ventricola sp. | reverse complement strand
CGCCGAACTGCTCCTTGAGCTTCGGGAAGTACAGGATGCCCTTGAGCTTGAAGGGGTAATCCACGTTCAGATGGATCCAGAACAGCGGGTCCTCATACTCGTGGAACACCTTGCGGTAGAACGTCTTGTATTCCTCGTCCGTGCAGTCCTGCGGCGCCTTGACATACAGCGGCGTGGTGTCGTTGATGGGCTTGGGCTCCGGCTTGGCGGTCTCCTCTTCGCCTTCGGTCTTCACGACGTCGCCGTTCTCGTCGGTGACGGTCGCCTCAGCCTCTTCCTTCTTTTCCTCCTCGGGCTTGATCTCCTCGAGGTAGATCGGATAGGCCATGAAGGAGCAGTAGCGCTCGAGCACCTCGTGCACGCGCCAGTAGTTGAGGAATTCCTCCTCCGCATCGTTGATGTAGAGGGTGATGGTGGTGCCGCGCGTCGTGCGGTCGCTTGCGCTCATGGTGAAGTTCATGCCGTCCTCGCTCTCCCAGTGCACCGGGGCCGCGCCCTCGCGGAAGGACAGCGTGTCGATGGTCACCTTGTCCGCCACCATGAACACGGAGTAGAAGCCCAGGCCGAAGTGGCCGATGATGCCGCTGTTCTCCTTGTCCTCATCCTTGGCGTATTCCTCCAGGAAGGACTTCGCGCCGGAGAAGGCCACCTGGTTGATGTTCTTCTCCACCTCCTCCTGCGTCATGCCCACGCCGTCGTCGATGAAGCGCAGCGTCTTCGCCGCCTTGTCAACCTCCACATGGACGGAGCAGTTCTCAGCCAGCTTGTAATCGACCAGGCGCAACTTGGTGATCGCATCGCAGCCGTTGGAAACCACCTCACGGATGAAGATGTCCTTGTCGGAGTAGAGCCACTTCTTGATGATGGGCATAATGTTCTGCGCATCAATGGACACGCTGCCGGTAATCGGATCCATAAAAAAGACCTCCTTGTATATAGAAAAGCGATAATTTCCTGTGACAACACGTATTGTAGCGCCGCTTTGTGCCAATGTCAAGAGAAAATTAGCACTCATCAGATAAGAGTGCTAACAATTCTGCCCGCGGTCAATTGGCGGAAAGCAGAAATTGCCTCTTTTTTCTTGCGGTAAAAAGGCGTATAATAGACGTAACTCCACACAAATGTTACCAATGCAACAGAAAGGACGATTCACCATGGCTGTTCATATTCTGGAAGAGGCGCGGCGCTGTCTCAACTGCAAGGTGCCCATGTGCCAGAAGGGATGCCCGATCCACACGCCGATTCCGAAGGTCATTCGGATGATGCTGGACGGCAAGCTGGATGAAGCCGGCTGGACCCTCTTTGAAAACAACCCGCTGACCACGGTCTGTTCGCTGGTGTGCAACCACGAGAATCAGTGCGAGGGACACTGCGTGCTGGGCCGCAAGGGCGCGCCGGTTCATTTCTCTTCCATCGAGAATTACATCTCCAGTACCTATTCCAGCAAGATGAACAAGGGCCCGGCGCCCAGCAACGGCATCCGCGTGGCGATCGTCGGCTCCGGCCCGGCGGGCCTGACCATCGCGGTCATTCTGGCGCGCAAGGGCTATCAGGTCACGATCTTCGAGGGCAAGGACAAGATCGGCGGCGTGCTGCGCTACGGCATCCCGGATTTCCGCCTGCCCAAGAGCGTGCTTGACGACTTTGAGTACCATCACCTCGTGCTCAAGAACATCAAGGTGCGCCCGAATACGACGATCGGCGGCGCCATCACCATCGAGAACATGCTCGAGGACGGCTACAAGTCCATCTTCCTGGGCACGGGCGTCTGGCAGCCGAACACGCTGCACATCAAGGGCGAGACGCTGGGCAACGTGCACTACGGCATCAACTACCTCAACAACCCGGACAGCTACCGCCTGGGCCAGACCCTCAACGTCATCGGCGCGGGCAACGCCGCCATGGACGTGTGCCGCACGGCGCTTCGCAAGGGCGTGCGCGAGGTCAACTGCTTCTCCCTGACGCGCAAGATTGCCGCGTCCAAGCACGAGTTTGACTACGCGGAGCTGGAGGGCGTGAAGTTCCACTACAACAAGAAGCCGATCGAGATCGTGGACGAGGGCGTGATCTTCGAGGACGTGGCGGAATACGAGGACGGCACGTTCGAGGCGCTTCCGGAGTCCAGGAAGCTCTATGCTGCGGACAGCACGATCATCTCCATCAGCCAGGGCCCGCGCTCCCGTCTGGTCAATACCACGCCGGGCCTGCAGGCCAATCAGCGCGGTCTGCTCGTCGCCGACGAATACGGCCGCACGACCCGCCCGGGCATCTTCGCCTCCGGCGACGTGGTCGCGGGCGCGCGCACGGTCGTCGAGGCCGTCGCCCATTCCAAGATGGTGGCCGAGGCCATGGACGCCTACATGCAGGGCTA
>JBJEUI010000114.1:0-2406 GCA_051883755.1 Candidatus Ventricola sp. | reverse complement strand
AAACGCAACAGCTTTGAAGGTTAAGGAGTTGCGTTTACCTTGGCAATTTACAGCATAAAAAGACCGCCCGCTTCTGGCTTGACAGAGGCGGGCGGATAGCGTACAATGTAGGCAGGCAGGTTGTTGTCCTGGCGGCGAATACCCTCGCAATAAATTGCAAGACCGTCGTGTAGGTTCCAGCTACACGGCGGTCATCTTATTTATCCCGCTTGAGTAATGCTATTACAAGGGTCAAGATCATGAGATTGATCGAAATGATTTCGAAATCGCTCATGTGATCACCCCGCTTCTGTACGCTGTTGCGAGGTGTCCGCCGCAAGCCCTGCCTGCCTACGGATGGATTATAGCATGGAATTCGGGGGAACGCAAGGCGCAGACAGCCTGCCTGCGCTGCCGCAAAGCGCCTCAAAGATTGAATAAGAACACGGACAGCCCAAACAGGCTGTCCGCTTTCTGCA
The DNA here is from genome assembly GCA_051883755.1 of Candidatus Ventricola sp. Lineage (GTDB taxonomy): Bacteria > Bacillota > Clostridia > Christensenellales > Aristaeellaceae > Ventricola. The sequence goes on along the minus strand of JBJEUI010000114.1, from coordinate 1,948 downwards.
TTTGGGGGGATTACGCCAGCAGGGTCTTGACGTAGGCGATGATCTTCTCGTCCTTGGCGTTGGCGAAGAAGAGCTCCTGGAACTTTTCGCCCGCGACCGCGCCGCGGACCAGATCGGCATCGATGCCCTCCAGGCAGGTGACAAGGTCCTTAAGCGTGTGCGCGCGCACGGCGTCGAGGATCTTCTTGTTGCGCTGCTCCGGCACCACGCGCTCGCGCGGATAGCCCTGGCCGTGGCCGAAGCCGAAGAGCTTCTCAAAGATGTACTGGAGGTTCAGCTCACCGCCCCAGCCGAAGCCCTTGGCGAACGGGAGCGCAACGGCGTTGCCGTCGTTGACGTGCGCGAAGGTGTACGCGTCCACCGGATCCTCAACGTGGCCGCAGATGACGTTCGGGAAGCTGTTCATGGCGAGCATGGCGCCCTCGCCCGTGCCGCAGCCGGTGACGACGTAGTCCGCAGCGCCGGAGTTCAGCAGGATGGCGCCGAGAATGCCGACCTGCACATAGGTCAGCTGGGCCTCGTCCTGCGCGGTGTACATGCCGTAGTTGTCCACGGTGTGGCCCATGGGCTCGACGACCTTCTTCAGGGCGTCAAGAATCAGCTCGTTCTTGGCGGCCTGGCTGTTTTCATTGATGAGCGCAATACGCATAGAATATGACCTCCCTGATTGACATAAAATAAAAGAATCTGCATGCGGATGCATACAGATTAAGAGTAGCGCGCGCGGACGGGAATGTCAAGGGTGAATCAGCCGTGCAGCAGCTTTTGCGGGATGCGCTCGCAGGCGCGCAGCACGATGCGGCCCACGAGCATGCAGGCCACGGCCTCGCCCAGCGCCACAAAGAGCATGCACAGCGGCAGCGCGACGACGGGCGCATAGCAGTAGTGCACGACCGCGCCGACGATCACGCCGTTGAAGAGCACCGGCATGGCGCTGGCCAGAAGCACGTTTTTGCGCAGCACGCGCGTGCAGATGGCCGCCAGCAGCGTGGCCAGCGTGCCGAAGATGATGTCAAAGATCGTGCAGCCGCCCAGAATGTTGGCCAGCAGGCAGCCTATGGCCAGCGCCGGAATGGCCTCCGGCAGAAGCACCGGCAGGATCGTCAGCGCCTCCGAGAAGCGGATCTGCACCTCGCCGTAGCTGATGGGTGCGAGCAGCAGCGTCAGCGCCGCATAGAGCGCGGCGATGATCGCGGCGCGGGTGAGCGCGCCAGTTTTGAGGTTGTTCATGTGTTTTCCCTTTCCGGGGACGGCAGAATGCGCATAAAAAAACGGCATGCGGCCGTCGTGAAGAAACGGATGCTCTCCGCTTCTTCGGCCCATAGTTTTGTTTTAGGACTGGATGGTTTCGAACAGTCCATGCAGTTGTCCGCAGGAGATTATACCAGAAAGAGGCGGTTTGCGCAATCCCGCAATTTTTTGTATTGACGAATGGGCGCGTCGGGTGTACTCTTAATAAAGATACATTCATTCATCTATGCAATGAAAAACGTGAACGAAATTGCTGAAGGGAGGCGGCGCTTTTGACGCTGCTGGAATATCGCATCTTTCATACGGTGATCGAGCAGGGGAGCTTTGCCCGCGCGGCACAGGTGCTCCATCTCACGCCCAGCGCAATCAGCCATGCCGTCAGCTCCATGGAGGAGGCCTGCGGCTTTGCGCTGTTCGTGCGCGGCAAGGGCGGCGTGTCGCTCACCCGGAGCGGCGAGGCGCTTTACCCCGTCATCCGTCAGGTTTTAAACGCCGACGAGGCGCTCTCCCAGACGGTGGACGAGCTCAAGGGCGTGCAGCGCGGCACGGTCAAGATCGGCGCGTTCAACAGCGTCTGCATGACGTGGCTGCCGCAGATCGTGACGACGTACAAGCGCCAGTACCCGGGCGTGGAGATCGAGATCTATCAGGGCACCTATGCCGACGTGATCAACTGGATCAAGACCGGCGTGGTGGA
>JBJEUI010000113.1:0-12699 GCA_051883755.1 Candidatus Ventricola sp. | reverse complement strand
TCTCCTCCGGCTGCGGCTCGCGGCCCTTCTCCTGCAGGAGCTGGCGGCTGACGCGGATCAGCTTGTTGATCGTCTCGACCATGTGCACCGGGATGCGGATCGTGCGCGCCTGATCGGCAATCGCGCGGGTAATCGCCTGGCGGATCCACCAGGTCGCGTAGGTGGAGAACTTGAAGCCCTTGGTGTAGTCAAACTTTTCCACGGCCTTGATCAGGCCGAGATTGCCCTCCTGAATCAGATCCAGGAACAGCATGCCGCGGCCGACATAGCGCTTGGCGATGGAGACGACCAGACGCAGGTTTGCCTCGGCCAGCTTCTTCTTGGCCGCCTCGGCTTCCGGTCCGCCCTCGAGCATCTTCTTGGCGATCTCGATCTCCTCTTCCGCGGTGAGCAGCGGCACCTTGCCGATCTCCTTGAGGTACATGCGCACCGGATCGTCGATGCTGATGCCCTCCGGCACGGACAGGTCATATTCCGGCTCAGCAGTTTCCTGCGCGGCAGCAACCGCCTCGTCCTCAGAGCTGCTCACGATGCTGACGCCCTCCGCTTCCAGCGTCTCAAAGACGGCGTCAATCGCATCCGCATCGATATCCAGCTCGCTGAGCTTGTTCATCACTTCCTGATAAGAGATCGTCTTCTTCTCATTGCGCGCAATGTCGAGGATCTCCTTCACCTTCTGCTGCGCCTGTTCACGTGTCAGTGCCATAAGAAGTCATTCCTTTCTTCCGGCCGTCTGTCTTTCCTTCGTCAGTTCCTGTATTTTCAAAAGCGTTCTGCGCTTATCTTCGCCCGTCTGATGGCCGAGCTCCTTTTGAAGCGCCGCGATCTTCTCTTCGATGCGCTTCCTGTGCAGGATGCGCAGGCAGTCGCCTGCCATGCGCAGCTGCCCTTCCTCGCCCGCGCCGCTGTCCTTCTGGAGCAGACCGGCTGTGCGCGCGCGTTCCTGATCGTCCGTTATCTCCTCGAGAATCGCGCCCGGCGTCATGCCCGAGATGAGCTTCTGGGCCAGCGTGCGCCGCTCCGTTGTGATAAAGTCGTCCGCTGTCACCGTGCCCGGCTCAATGCGCTTTTCGGCCAGCAGCAAAAGCAGCTGGCGCTCAGCGGCGGCCGTTTCGGTATCCACGCCCTCGCTGTGCTCCTCCAGCGGACGGGCCGCGTGGCGGTACGTCCTCTGCTGCTCCTGGCTGAGCATCTCCGTGCGGCCAATCTGCGCCAGCAGCACGTCGCGCGGAAAGCCGGTAGCGACCATGAGTTCCTTCACATAGTTTTCAAGCTCGACAGGCTCCTTCACCTTCGCCAGATACTTGGCGCAGGCGATGGCATATGCCGTGCGGCCCTCCTGCGTGGACAGGTCGTGATGCTGCGTCTCCTGCTTCATGCGGTAGCTCGTCGCGTCCATCGGCGACAGGTTATCCATGCCCTGCGGGCCGTACGCCCGGACGTATTCGTCCGGATCCATGCCGTCGGGGAAGACGAGCACGCGCGCCTTCACGTTTTCCTCGTCAAAGATCTCCAGCGCCCGCATGATCGCCTTCTGGCCTGCGGCGTCGCCGTCGTAGGATACCCAGATTTCCGGCGCGTAGCGCTTGAGCATTCTCGCCTGCTCGATCGTCAGCGCCGTGCCCAGCGTGGCGCACACCCCCGGCACGCCCGCCTGCGTCAGCGCGATCACGTCCATGTAGCCCTCGACCAGGATCACGCGCTTGAGGCCGCGCTGCTTTTTGAGCAGGTTCGCCGCAAACACGCCCAGCCGCTTGTTGAACACCGGCGTATCGCCCGTGTTGAGATACTTCGGTTTGATGTCGCCCAGCGCGCGCCCGCCGAAGCCCAGCACGCGTCCCTGCGCGTCGATGATTGGAAAAATCGCGCGCTGGCGGAACATATCGTAGACCCGCCCGTCGCGCCGCACCGAGATGCCCGCGCGAACAAGCTCGTCATCCGTAAAGCCCAGCGCGCGCATCGCCTGCGTCGCGCCGTCCGACCTTGCGGGCGTGGAGCCCAGGCCGAACATGCGGATCGTCTGGTCATCCAGCCCGCGATCGTAGAGATATGCGAGGATCTGACCGTTCTCCGGCTTCCAGAGCTCGCTGTGAAAAAAGCGCGCGCACTGCCTGTTCGCCTCGACAAGCCGTTCCTTTTCGCTGCGGCTCGCCGCGTCCTCACGGCCGGCGATCATCTCCGGCAGCTCCATGTGGTTCTGCTCGGCCAGCAGCTTCACCGCGTCCACAAACTCCAGATGCTCCATCTCCATCACGAAGGTGATGGCACTGCCGCCTGCGTGGCAGCCAAAGCAATAGTACATCTGCCGCTGCGGATTGACGGAAAAGGACGCCGTCTTCTCCCCATGGAAGGGACACAGTCCCCAGTAGCGCCCGCCCTTGGGGGTCAGGTGCACATACCGGGAAACCACCGAAACGATGTCGGAGCGTTCGCGCAGCTCGTCAAGCCATGCCTGCGGAAACCTCAACGTCCTTCACCGCCCTCTCCCTTCTTAAGAGCAAACCGGCATGCTGCCGGCGGCATCGCCGGCAAAGGTCTGCAAGTCCCGCTGCTTCGCGCCGGGTTTGCGCTTTGCAGAAGGTTTTTCACAACAGACAGCCCAAATGCCGTCCTATCTTTTTCGCCGCCGCGCGGCGCATTCCTGCAAAGCATCTGCACTTTTTTCGCGAAATCGGCCTTGTTTTCACCCAATTCCGTCAAAAAACGGCGGAATAAACAGCTTCTGATAGGTTTTCACCGCATACGCGTCGGTCATGCAGGCGACGAAATCGCATACGCCGCGCTGCGTGCCCTCGCGATAGACAATCTCCATGTATTCGTTGGGCATCTGCCCCGGATGCTCCATATAATAGTCCACCAGCTCGGTGACGATGTGGTGCGTCTTGCGGCACTCGTTATTCGCCCAGTCCCGGGAATACACGCGCTCAAACATGAACGCACGCAGCTCCAGCAGCGCCTCCCAGACCTCCGGCTCCATCGCCGCCTCGTCCTTCCCCTCGCTGTGGCGCACCACGCTGCGGATCATCGTGTCGATGCGCTCGCCGTGGGTTTCACCCAGCACGCGGATCGCATGTCTGGGAAGGTCCTCCGCGCGCAGCAGGCCCGCGCGCACAGCATCGTCGATGTCGTGGTTGATGTAGGCGATGCGGTCCGCCAGGTGCACGCAGCAGCCCTCCAGCGTCTGGGGCTTCACCTTGCCGGAGTGGTGCTCAATGCCGTCGCGCACCTCCCAGGTGAGGTTCAGACCGTGGCCGCCGTTTTCCAGCACCTCCACCACGCGCCGGCTCTGCACCCTGTGCTCAAAGCCGCCCTCCACGATCCTGTCAAGCGCATCCTCGCCCGCATGCCCGAAGGGCGTATGCCCCAGGTCATGGCCCATGGCAATCGCCTCGGCGAGATCCTCGTTCAGCCGCAGCGCCCGCGCCAGCGTGCGCGCCACCTGTGTGACCTCCAGCGTATGCGTCAGCCGCGTGCGGTAATGATCGCCCTGCGGGGAGAGAAACACCTGTGTCTTGCCCTTCAGGCGCCTGAAGGACTTGCAGTGCAGAATTCTGTCCCGGTCACGCTGGAACTCCGTGCGCATATCATCCGCCGTCATAGGCCGCTCCCGGCCCCGGCTCTCGCTGGAAAGCGCAGCGAACGGACTGAGCGTATCGCGCTCCCGCTGCTCAAGCATCGCCTTGATGGTCATCTGCGCCGCCTCCCTTCTCCGCTTCGCGCTTTGATCAGAACTGTGGCTATATGAAAAGCATAATTCGACACCGAGGAACAAAAACCTATCGCGGCGCAAAAAAACCCCGCTTCAACTTTTGGGAGTCAAAGCGGGCCGCAGCGTTCAGATCGGTTTCAGATTCCGCCGTAATGGTGAAACAGCAGCAGGTCACCTTCCTGCACGGTGATGACCGCCTCGTCCTGTGTGACCACGTTGCTGATGCCCAGCGGATGCACGAAGTCAAAGGACAGCGCCTCCTGCGAATGGTAGTAGCATCCCGTGAGCGTCACGCCGTGCGCCTCGCCGATGGGAATCAGAGAAAACGTATCGCCCTTCGCGCCGTGCAGCGTGATGCTTCCGTCGATGCGCACGATGCGCACGCGCTCATCGAGGATCTGCGCAAACGCGCCGCCCTCGTGCGCCCGCTTCAGCAGCATGAGATTCGCCAGCGCGTGATCCATGCGCCCGCCCAGCGCGCCGAGGATCGTGATCTGCGCCGCGCCGCGCGCAAGGGCGACCTCCACGGCATGACCGCCGTCCGTATCGTCCTTCTCGCAGGGCAGGCGCTCCATCTCGGTGCTGCCTTCCCGGCGCGCAAGCGTCCCGGCGTCAACGGAGTCCATGTCGCCCAGCAGCAGATCCGGCAGCACGCCGGCAGCTTCAAAGGCCTCAAGGCCCTTGTCCGCCGCGATGCTCAGGTCCGCCTCCTGTGCGCAGCGGCGCAGCAGCGCCGCAGACGGCGGATCGCCGCCCAGCACAATCAGTGCGCGCATGGCGTATCCTCCGCCATCTCGCGCAGGGCCGTGACCACTGCCGCCGGATCCTCCGCCTGAAACAAGCCCGTGCCAACGACCAGCACGTCTGCGCCCGCCTCGATCACCCGGCGCGCGTTGTCCATCTTGATGCCGCCGTCCACCTCCAGGCGGATATCGCGGCCGCTCTCGTCGATCATCCTTCGAATCACCGGCAGCTTGTTCAGGCAGTCCTCACGCATGCTCTGTCCGCCAAAGCCCGGCTGCACGGTCATCACCAGCACCAGGTCGCACAGCGGCAGCAGGCGGCGCACCGCCTCCGGGCTGGTGTCCGGCCGGATGGACACGCCGGTCTTCACGCCCTTCGCAGCGATCAGACGCAGCAGCTCCTCCACGTCATCCGTGACCTCGGCGTGCACGGTGATCAGGTCCGCGCCCGCCCTGGCATAAGCAGCGATATACTGCCGCGGGTTGGAGAGCATCAGATGCACGTCGAGGAACAGGTTTGTCCTGCGGCGCATGGCCGCGACAAAGTCCGGCCCGAAGCTGATGTTGGACACAAAATGGCCGTCCATGTTATCGATGTGAAGCCAATGAAGGCCCAGCTTCTCGACCCGTTCGATTTCCTCGCCCAGGCGCAGCAGATCCGCGCCCAGCACGGAAGGTGAAATTTGCATCATTCGTATCGCCCTTTCCAATTCTCCTTGACCTGAGAGAGCAATTCACGATATCTTTCCCAGCGAACGGCGCTCAGCCTGCCCGCGGCGACCGCTTCCTTGACGGCGCAGCCGGGCTCCCTGTCGTGCAGACAGGGCTGAAAGCGGCACTCGCCCGCCAGCTCGTTGTACTCCGGGTACAGCTGCGCAAAGTCCTGCGGCTCGATGCCGTCCTCCAGCTCCAGCAGGCTGAAGCCCGGGGTATCCAGCACCAGCATGCCATCCGCCGCCATCATTTCCGAGCGGCGCGTCGTGTGCCGTCCGCGCTCGGTCTTGCGGCTCAGTCCGCCGGTTTCCAGCTGCAGTCCGAGCAGCGCGTTGATCAGCGAGCTCTTGCCCACGGCGCTCTGGCCTGCCAGACAGGTCACCTTGCCGCGCATCGCCTCGCGCAGCGTCTCCACGCCCTCGCCCGTCAGCGCGCTGGCCGCAAACACGCGCAGCTGCGTGCCGGCATACTCCTCTCGGATGGACCGCTCCAGCGCATCGCCCAGATCGATCTTGTTGACGCAGATCGCCGGGGTCATACCGCCGCGTGCCGCGCGCAGAACCAGCTTGTCGATGAGCAGCATATCCGGGTGCGGCACGCTGGCCACGACCAGCATGAGCATGTCGCAGTTGGCCACGCTGGGCCGCAGCATCACGCTCCTTCTGGGGAGGATTTCCTCCAGCCAGCCGTTGTCCTCGCCCTCACCCGGCGTAAAGCGCACGCGGTCGCCGACCATCGGCGTGAGCTTCTGGTGGCGCAGCTTCTTCTGTGCGCGCAGGGTGTATTCCTGCCCATCCTCGTCGCAGAGCACGGTATAAAAGCTGCCGATGCCCCGCATGATGCTTCCAACCATGGATTTCCTTTCATGGGTCTCCGCCCCAAACCGGCCGAAGGGCTCAGCGCCCTTTTCGGCCCCTTGCGCCCGACTGTGCGCCGCTTACTGAAGCACCGCCGTCGCTTCGCTTCTGAAGCCGCCGTCCAGATACACGCGCCAGGTCTGCACGCCGCTCTTTTCGCTGCGCAGCAGCACGTCCAGCGTGAGCTCGCCGGGCTCTGTGTGCGTCGCGGCGTACATGTCGCTCTCCTTGCCGTCCTCGCCCACCAGCGTCACGCGCACGCTCACGCCCTCGCGCGGCACCTGCACCGTCACCTTGACCGTCGCCGTGTACCTGCGCTTGTCGTAATAGCCCACGCTCATTTCCATCGCGCTGCCGGGAAGCACTTCGCTGAAGCGCTCCAGGGACTGCGCGAGCACCACGCCGTCCTGTCTGGCGTCCGTCACGTTTTCATAGGTGATCAGGCCGCAGGTCAGCCCCAGCGATTCGATGCGCGAAAGCGCCTCCTCCTCACGCTGGCCCACCAGCTCCGGCACGACCACGCGCCCGCCGGAGACCGTCAGATTGATCGCGCTGCCGATCTTCGCGCTCATGCCCGCCTCCGGCTGCTGGGCAATGACCGTGCCCTCAAGCTGACCGCTCGGTGCCAGCGTGATTTCACCGGTCACAAAGCCGTGCGCCGTCAGGGCGGTGACGGCGTTGTCCTGTGTCAGGCCGGTCAGGCGCTGCACGGCGATCATGTCGCTGCCGCGGGAGATGGTCACATAGACCGTCTCACCCCGGTTCACCCGATCGCCCGCCGCGGGGATCTGGCTGCTGACATAGCCCTCCATCACGTCGCTGTATGCGTAGTCCAGCTGCACCTGCAGGTTCGCGCCGGCAATGAGCCGCTCAGCCGTCGCCGCATCCACGCCGGTCAGATCCGGCATGCGGGTGAGGACGAACACGGTGCGGTACAGCGTCAGCCCCGCAAACGCGATCATGCACATCATCACGACGATGACCGCCGCCATCACCGCGCGCACGCGCGCATCATTCCGCCTGTTGATGTGCAGCGGATTCTTGGGCCTGTTGGGCTCGCTGCGCTGCAGCATGAACTCGCCGTCCGGATGACGCAGCGCCCGGCGCAGGTCACGGATCATGGCCTCCGCGCTCTGGTAGCGGTCGCCTGGATCCTTTTCCAGCGCCTTTTTGACGATGAGCTCCACCGCGCGGCTGACGTCGGCTTCCTCCTCCACGGGCTTGGGCGTCTCCATCAGGTGCATCATCGCCACGGAGACCGCCGTCTCGCCCTCAAAGGGCACGTGACCGGTGAGCATCTCGTAGAGGATCACGCCCACGGAGTACAGGTCGCTGGCGCTGGTGGCGCGCATGCCCTTGGCCTGCTCGGGGGAGAAATAGTGCACCGAGCCCATGACGTTGCCGTCTGAGGTCAGCGTCTTGGTATCGGCCAGGCCGGCGATGCCGAAATCGCCGATCTTCACCTGACCGTTTCTTGTAATCATGACGTTTTGGGACTTCACATCCCTGTGGATGATGCCGCGCTGATGCGCGTGCGAGAGCGCCGCGAGGATGCACAGCGCGCAGTGCACGGCCTCCTCCTGCTCCATTTTTCCCTTTTCGGCGATGATGTCCTTGAGCGTGTCGCCGTCCACATACTCCAGGGCGATATACGAAATGCCGCCGGCCACGCCCGCGTCAATCGAATTGACGACGTTGGGATGGTTCAGCCTGCGGTTGACCGCCGCCTCGCGCTTGAAGCGCTCCTTGTACTCCGGATCGTCCTCGTACTCCTCGCGCAGCACCTTGAGCGCGACCGTCTGATGCGTCTTGAGATCAAACGCCCGGTAGACGATCGCCATGCCGCCGCGGCCGATGACATCCTCCACGCGGAAACGGCGGCTGACGATCCTGCCAATCAGTCTCGATTCCACGCTCAGCCCTCCTCGTCGCGCCAGAGAATCAGCGTCACATTGTCCCGTCCGCCGGCGCAGAGCGCCTGCTCAAGCAGGCTGTCCGCCGCCGCGTCGAGATCCGCTTCGCGTTCGAGCGTGCGCGCAATCTCCTCGTCGGAGACCATGCCGGTCAGGCCATCCGAGCACAGCAGCCACACGTCGCCCTTTTCCCGGTCCGCCGCCAGCAGGTCGGGCGCGTTGTCGCCCTGGGTGCCCAGCGCGCGGGTGATGATGTTGCGGCGCGGATGCCTGCGCGCCTCCTCCTTCGTGATGATGCGCGCGCGAACCAGCTCCTCCACCAGGGAGTGATCCTGCGTGATCTGCTCCAGCGCCCCGCCGCGCCAGCGGTAGATGCGGCTGTCGCCGACGTGCGCGATGTACATGTAGTGTCCGCCGCGCCACATCATGGAAAGCGTCGTGCCCATGCCCGCACAGGCCGGGTTTTCCTTTGCGTGCGCCAGAATGGCCTCGTGCGCAGCGCCGACCGTTTCGCGCATCACGGTTATGCTGGCCATCTCGTGCGAGGCCGCCATGCGTTTCACCGCGTCAATCGCCATGCCGCTGGCCACCTCGCCCGCGAGATGGCCACCCATGCCGTCCGCCACGGCAAACACGCCCAGCTTTTCATCCAGCCAGGCGGCGTCCTCGTTCTGCCTGCGCACCTTGCCGACGTCTGTTCTCAGCGTTGCAGTCACGTTTGTGCCCCTTTCAAGCCTCCTGCGGCGTATCTTCCGCCTTCCCCCCCAAGCGGGAAAACGAGGCTGCGATTATTCTTTGCTGCTCTGATCCTTCAGGTACCTGCGGCGCAGCTGGCCGCATGCGCCCTCGATGTCGTCGCCCATCTCGCGCCGACGGGTGACGGAGATGTTCTTCTGCTCCAGCACCTTTTTGAACGCGTCCACCTCCCGCTCGGACACGCCCTGAAGCCCGCGCTCGGGCACGGCGTTGAGCGGGATGAGGTTCACATGGCACTGCATGCCGCGAAGGCGCGAGGCCAGCTCGGCCGCCTGCTCCGGCGCGGCGTTCACGCCGTGCACCAGCGCGTACTCAAAGATCACGCGGCGGCCCGTCTTTTCGATGTAATACCGGCAGGCGGAGAGCACCTCGTCGATGGAGTATTTGTTGGCGATGGGCATGGTCTGCCGGCGGATCTCGTCGTTGGGCGCGTGCAGCGACAGCGACAGCGTCACCGGCAGATCCTCCTCGGCGAAGCGGCGCATGTTGTCCACCAGGCCGCAGGTGGACAGCGACACGCTGCGCATGCCGATGCACAGCCCGCCCTCCATGCGCAGGATGCGCAGGAACTTGACCACGTTGTCGTAGTTGTCAAACGGCTCGCCGCTGCCCATGAGCACGATGTTGCCCACCTTCTGCCCCTCGCCCTGCGATGCCAGGATGCCGTTGGCGCAGACGATCTGGCCCAGCATCTCCGCCGGCGTCAGACTGCGGGCGCAGCCGTCCAGCGTGCTCGCGCAGAATTTGCAGCCCATGCGGCAGCCCACCTGCGTGGACAGGCACAGCGTGTTGCCGTACTTGTAGCGCATGAGCACGCCCTCGATGACGTGATCGTCCGGCAGGCGGTAGAGCAGCTTGATCGTGCCGTCGAGCCTGGATTCAATGGTCTCCAGCACGGATACCGGGTTGTCGATGCAGGACGCCTTGAGCTGCTCGCGCAGCGCCTTGGGCAGGTTGCTCATCTTGTCAAACGGCACGCCCTGATGCAGCCAGGCAAACACCTGCTTCGCCCTGAAGGCCGGCTGGCCCTGCGCCTTGAAAAACGCGCCAAGCTCCTCGGGCGTGAGCCCGAGCAGCTGCGTCTTGTCGTTCTTATTTTCCATGTATTCTTGCCCTTGAAAATCCCTCCGGCTGCAGCCGGAAACCTCATCCGCCCCTGCGGGGGCACCTTTCCCAAAGGGGAAGGCTTATTGACTTACGCCCTGACCCTGCGCAGGCGGCAGACGTAGAAGCCGTCCGTGCCGTCGCGATGGGCAAACATCTGCAGGCCGGTTTCCGTCTCGTGCTGCGCAAGCGCCTCCGGCAGCTCCGGGCCCATCGGGAAAATCTCATACTCCGGATGACGCGCGAGGAACGCCTCGATCTGCATGCCGTTCTCCTGCGGGAGAATGGAGCAGGTGGAATACACCAGCGTGCCGCCGGCCTTGACCATCGGCGCAACCGCATCGAGAATCTCGCTCTGCGTGCGGCAGAGGGACGCGACGCCCTCGCGGCTCACGCGGTACTTGACGTCCGGCTTCTCGAGCATCACGCCCGTGCCGGAGCACGGCGCGTCGATCAGCGCGGCGTCCAGCGTCATATCCATCTCCGGTCGCGGCGCGGAGGCGTCCTTCACCGCCGGGCGCACGTTTTCCAGCTTCAGGCGGTTCGCGGTGCCGCGGATCAGCTCCACGCGGTGCGCGTGGGTATCCCAGGCGTAGACGCGGCCGGTGTCGTTCATCATCTCGCTGAGCACGGCAGTCTTGCCGCCCGGCGCCGCGCAGGCGTCGAGCACCGTCTGGCCCGGCTTCGCGCCGACCATGCGGGCCGCAATCACGGAGCTCTCGCCCTGGATGGTGAACAGGCCGTTCTGGAACGCGCGCATGCGGGTCATGTCGCCCGCGTTCTTCACCTTGTAGGTGCCCGGCACGATGCCCGGACAGAACTCCAGCTCATCGTCGGCAAACAGCGCGCGCAGACGCGCGTCGTCGCAGCGCAGGTAGTTCACGCGCACGGTGATGTCGCGGTCCTTCGGGCGGTAGCGCAGGATCTCCAGCGCGTCGTGCTCGCCGTAGGCCTCGATGAGCAGCTGCGCCAGATCCATCGGCGCGGAGAACATCACGGACAGGTACTTCGCCGGATCGTCCTGCGGCTTGGGCCACACGACGTCTTCCCTGCCGCGGATCATGCTGCGCAGCACGGCGTTGACCAGGCCCGTAAAGCCCTCAAAGCCCATCGCGCGGGTCAGGCTGACGCTCTCGTCCACCGCCGCCATGTCCGGCACGCGGTCGAGATAGAACAGCTGATAGGCGCCCATGCGCAGAATCTCGCGCACGGCGGGCTCGATGTCCTTCTCACCCTCCAGGAACTGGTCGATGCGCCAGTCCAGCGCGATGCGGTTTTCCAGCGTGCCGTAGACCAGCTGCGTGGTGAACGCGCGGTCGCGGCGGCCAAAGGCGGCCTGCGCCAGACGCTTGTCCAGCGCCAGGGACGCGTATGCGTCGCTGCGGCTCACGTCCAGCAGCGTTTCCAGCGCCACGCGGCGCGGCGCGAGGTTCATCGGCTGCGGCTTCGCCGGACGCACCGGACGCATCGGCCGCTCCGGCCTGTCGCCGCGCGGAGCAAAGCCCTTCTTCTCGCCAAACGCCGGCTTCTCGCCGCGCGGAGCAAAGCCCTTCTTTTCGCCGAATGCCGGCTTCTCGCCGTGCGGAGCAAAGCCCTTCTTTTCGCCGAACGCCGGCTTCTCGCCGCGCGGGGCAAAGCCTTTCTTTTCACTACCGAAGCCCGGCTTGCGCTCCGTCTTCCTGTCAAGCTTTCTGCCGCCGCGGAATCCGCCGTCACGGCCCCTGTTGTCTGCCATGCTTTACGCCTTTCCCAGGCAAACGCCTGTCTCCATGGTGTGCCCGCGCAGGTAGTCCTTCGCGTTCATGCGCTTCGCGCCGGGCATCTGAATCTGCGAAAGGATCACATCGTGATCGCCGCAGGAAACGATCAGGCCCTGCTTGGCGTCCGCCGCGATGATTTCACCGGGCGCGCCGCTCGCCGCGCCGTCCAGCACGGTGAGCTCGAACACCTTGATCGTCTGGTCGCCGAGCGTCGTGAACGCGCCCGGCCACGGGGTCGTGCCGCGAACCAGCCAATCGATCTCCTGCGCCGGCTTGCTCCAGTCGATGCGGCCCAGCTCCTTGTCCATCTTCGGCTCATAGGTAGCCGCCTCGTGATCCTGCGGGGTGCGCACGAGCGTGCCCGCCTCCAGCGCGCGGATCGTCTCGATGAGCAGCCCGGCGCCCATGACGGCCAGGCGGTCGCTCAGCTCGCCAGCGTTTTCCCTGGGGCCGATCGGCGTCTCGCGCATGAGCAGGATGTCGCCGGTGTCCATGCCCCTGTCGGTGAACATGGTCGTCACGCCGGTGACCGGATCGCCCTTGATCACGCTCCAGTTGATCGGCGCGCTGCCGCGGTGCCTGGGCAGCAGCGAGGAATGCACGTTGATCGTGCCCAGCGGCGGGATGTCCAGAATCTCCTGGGAGAGCAGCTGGCCAAACGCCGCCGTGACGCACAGATCCGGCGCGCAGGATTTGAGCATGGCCACGCCCTCCTCCCGCTTGATGCGCTCCGGCTGGAAGACCGGAATGCCTGCGCTTGATGCCAGCTCCTTGACCGGGCAGGCGGCGAGCTTGTGGCCGCGGCCCTTCGGGCGGTCCGGCTGGCAGAAGACGCCGACGACCTCATAGCCATGCTCAAGCAATGCCCTGAGCGACGGCACGGCGAAGTCCGGCGTGCCCATGAATACGATTCTCACGCTTCCCCGTCCTCTTCTTCCTCTTCGTTGTCAAAGACCTCGCGGTACATCTTGTCCACGTACAGCACGCCGTCCAGATGATCGGTCTCGTGCATGATGCAGCGCGCGAGCAGCTCCTCGGCCTCGATCTCGTACCACTCGCCGTTGCGGTCCTGGAAGCGGGCGCGCACCACCATCGGGCGCTTGACCATGCCGCGGCGGCCGGGCACGGACAGGCAGCCCTCCG
>JBJEUI010000112.1:0-2422 GCA_051883755.1 Candidatus Ventricola sp. | reverse complement strand
TCCCACATCAAGCGGCTGCGCCAGAAGCTGGACGCGTATCCGCACGATTTCTTCACCATCGCCACCGTTTGGGGCACAGGCTACAAGTTTGAGAGGATCCTGCCATGAGCGCGCACCGCTGGCGGCCCTTCCGCTCGATCTCCTGGCGGCTGATGCGCCTGTTCGCCGTCCTGCTGATCCTCTTCACGCTCGTCTCCGGCATCCTGTACAACAGCCTGCTGCGCAGCCAGTCGATCGCCCATTACAGCGAATCGATGCAGCGCGACGCGTATTCCATCGCGCAGAATCTGTCCGAGTGGATTGCGCCGTCGATCTATGAGGGCCTCGACGAAACGCGCCTGAATGTCGGCGACGAATCCCTCGCACCGTATCTGGCGTTCATCGAGCAGCTGACGGGCAGCACGGTGTACATCGTGGACACGAGCCACAACGTCACCGGCTACTTCAGTGGCGTGGTGCAGACCATACAAAATCCGCTGCTGCCCAGCTATCTGGAGCAATGCATTGCGCTGGGCTTCATGGGCAAGACGCCCTTCATCCAGGCCAGAGTCGGCGAGACGATCCATCTGGCGACCAGCATGCCCGTGATGAACGCGCAGAGCCGCGTGCTGGGCGTCGTGCTGCTCACCTCGACGCTGCGCGAGCAGGGCTACACGCAGGTGTCCAGCTTCACCATTCTGCTCAACAGCCTGATGTTCTCCTTCCCGCTGGCCGTGCTGCTGGCCTTCTTCTTTTCCCGCATGTTCACCCGGCCGATTTTCGCGCTGCGCAAGGTCGCGCTTGCGCTGGCCGGCGGCGCCTATGAAACGCGCACCGGCATGCAGCGGGACGACGAGTTCGGCTCGCTGGCGCACTCGATGGATATCCTCGCCGAGCGTCTGGAGGCCGCCCGCGCGCACGATGAGCAGCTGCACATCCAGCAGCAGACGTTCTTCTCCAACATTTCCCACGAGCTCAAGACGCCGGTTACGGTCATCCGCGGCTCTTTGGAGGCGCTCAACGACGGCGTCGTGCGCGGCGAGGAGAACATCCGCGCCTATTACGCGCAGATGCTCGCCGAAAGCCGCTGGCTCCAGCGCCTGATTCAGGATCTGCTGGAGCTGTCGCGCCTGCAGAGCCTGGACTTCTCGCTCAACATGAGCGAGGTGGACCTGACCGAGCTGCTGGGCGACGTCGCCATGAGCGCCAGCGCCCTGTGCGAGCGCAAGGGCGTGCTCTTCACCTGCGAGGAGCCCACCGTCCGCTTCACCCTGCAGGGCGACTACACCCGCCTGCGGCAGATGCTGCTGGCCGTCATCGACAACGCGGTCAAGTTCACGCCGGTGGGGCGTCACGTGCAGCTGTCCCTCAAGGAGGATGAGCCGACAGTCGTCATCACCGACGAGGGCGTCGGCATCCCGCCTGAGGAGATCGACCACATCTTCGACCGCTTCCACCACAAGCACGATGCTTCGCACAAGAACACCGGTCTTGGTCTGGCCATCGCGCAGGAAATCGCCCGCCGCCACGGCATAACCATCCATGTGGAAAGCCGCGAGGGCCAAGGCACGGCGTTCACCTTCGAGTTTCCCACCGATTGAGAACGCCGCCGTGCCGCCTGCCAGCTTCACACAGCATTCAAGCCATGAGAAAAGCAGAGCGTATGCCCTGCTTTTCTGCTGTTTGCTTACATCCTTTCGCTCTCCGCCTCGGGCGACAGCCCTGCCGGAATGCCGCGATGCTCCACCGGCGTGGAGAAGACGATCTGCGTGCGCGTACGGCCGAACTGATCCAGCTGATTGATGAACTGATCGAGCTCCTGCGTCGTATGGAAGCAGACCTTGAGCAGCATCGAGTAATCGCCCGTCACGCAGTTGCACTCCATGACGTTGGGGCACTTTTCCACATAGGGATAAAACTCCGGCTTCTGCTTGGGCTCAATCTCCAGGGAGATGAACGCCTTGATCTGGTAGCCCATCGCCGCAGCGGAGAGCTGCGCCTGATAGCCGGTGATCAGCCCGGCGGCCTCCAGCCGCTCAATGCGCGCGCTGACCGCCGGAGAGGAGAGAAAGACCTGCTCCGCAATCACCTTGAGCGGCGTACGCGCGTTTTCCTGCAGAAGTGTCAGAATCTTGCGATCGATATTGTCCATGCGGTTTCTCCGTTTCTCTTGCATCCATTTATTTCATAAAGAGGATACCACGTTTCCCCGCATTTGGCAAGCCCGATTGCAAAAGAAACGAAAGGCATACCGGTTCGGATCATGGGGGATCGAAAAAAAGTGGAAAAAAGGAAAAAAAGATGTTGACAATTCTCCGCGTCTTTGGTACAATAGACTTCGTTCCGAGTGAACACAAGCACCCATAGCTCAGCTGGATAGAGCGTTTGACTACGAATCAAAAGGCCACAGGTTCGAATCCTGTTGGGTGCACCACAAACCGTT
>JBJEUI010000111.1:0-2436 GCA_051883755.1 Candidatus Ventricola sp. | reverse complement strand
AGCACTCGCTGCAATAGATCGGTCGGTCGTTCTTCGGGATGAAAGGCACGCGGGTCGGAGCGCCACACTGCGCACAGGTGGTCTCGTACATTTCGCGCTGCTGAGCCTCACCGGTAGCCGGGCGGCTGTTCTTGCGGGCGATGCGGCAGGCCTTGCAGCGAGTCGGCTCATTCTGGAAGCCCTTCTCCGCATAGAACTCCTGCTCACCAGCGGTGAACACAAATTCCTGGCCACAGTCTCTGCAGGTCAAAGTCTTGTCCTGATACATGGGATATTCCCCTCCGAAAAAAATAGAGATCGGTATGACGCTGTCGGCTGACCTGGTCTTTGACCCCACACTCGCCGTCTGGAGCGTTCGCTCATACACATGCTGTGCCCCACTACTGACCCTCTCAGGATTACCTGGACGGACTTACTTCTAAGCCGCACCATGCTCACCGGCGCTTTGGCCGCCTTACGTGGATCGTTTTGCCTGCGACTGGCATCGACTTGCAACCACAGACCCGACAGTTCATCCATCAAGCATTATAAGCTTTGCGGGAAGAAATTGCAAGCGCTTTTACAAAGTTTTTCTCCGATTCCCGTATATTCTGTCAGGATTTTCAGCATTTTTCCCATCACTTTGCGCCTTTTCCGTCAAATCAAACGGATCAATTTCCCCATCTGCGCCGCTTGCGCGAGCTGCGGCGAACATGCCGACGCCCTTTGCGCCGGCCTGGCGCAGCGCCCGGACGGCCTCCTGCGCCGTTGCGCCCGTGGTGTACACGTCGTCCACCAGCAGCACCCGCTTTCCATTGACCGCTCCATTGGCCGCCATGCAGCCCACGAGATTCGTGCGCCGCTCCCCGGCAGAAAGCCCCGTCTGCGGTCTGCGGCTTTCCACGCGCGTGAGCGCCGTGCAGACCTCCATGCCCAGCTCCCGGCCGATCTGCTCCGCCAGCACAGCCGCCTGGTTGAAGCCGCGCTTTCTTTGCCGCCCTTTGTCCGTGGGCACCGGCACGATGATCTCCTCCTCGCCCGAGGGCAGCAGGGCCATCTGCCCGGCCAGCGGCACGCCCGCCGCGCGCACGCTCTCATACTTGAGCCGCCGGATCAGCGTCCGCGCCTGCTCCTCATAGGGAAACGCTGCGTGGACATAGTCAAGGCCTTCAGGCAGCCCGCCGTTTTCCTCTGCCTCGCGCGTCTCCTGTTTTTGTGCCAGATGCGCAAGCGCACGCGCGCAGGACGGACAAAGCCCATCCCGCGCGTCTTCGCCCAGCGCCTGATCACAGCACAGGCAGAGCACCTCATCGGGAAACAGCAGCTCGTCCAGCGCGCCGAGCAGCCGTCCGATTGTCTTCTGTATCGCGCGCCTCATAATTCCATCAGCTGCGTCAGCCGCCAGCACAGCGCGCTGTAGCGCTTTCTCGTGTTCACATTGGCGATCATCTGGTCGATCGCCGCCTCGCGCCCGACGATCATCACCAGCCTGCGCGCGCGCGTCACCGCCGTGTAGAGCAGGTTG
Source organism: Candidatus Ventricola sp. (assembly GCA_051883755.1). GTDB lineage: Bacteria > Bacillota > Clostridia > Christensenellales > Aristaeellaceae > Ventricola. Next base: position 932 of record JBJEUI010000111.1, on the reverse strand, counting down.
CGCGTCAGCAGCATCGGCGGTCCGCCGACCGCCGGCATCACCACCACCGGGAACTCGCTGCCCTGGCTCTTGTGCACGGAGATGCAGTACGCCAGCTCCAGATCGTCCACGTCCCCGCCCTCATAGGTAGCGATGCGTTCGTCATCAAACTGCACCTCGACGGTGCGCTCCTGCGTGTCAATCGCCGTGATGAAGCCGATATCGCCGTTGAAGACGCCCTGCCCCTCTTCCCAGGCAAACACGCCCTCCTTCTTCCACTTCAGCTGGTAGTTGTTGCGCGTCTGCATCACCTTGTCGCCCTCGCGGAAGGTCGTATCGCCGCGTACGCGCTCGTTTTTGTGGCTCGCCGCCGGGTTAAACTGCGCCTGCAGCATCTGGTTGAGCATCCACACGCCGCAGTCGCCTTTTTTGGTGGGCGAGAGCACCTGCATCTGCTTCACCGGGTCGAGGCCCAGGAAGCTCGGCAGGCGCGTTGCGCAGAGGCCCACGATCTTTCTGGCCGCGTCTGCCGGTGAGGCCGCGCGCTCAAAGAAGAAGTCGCTGCCCTTCGCGTTCAGCCGCGGCGCTTCGCCGTGGTTGATGCGGTGTGCGTTGTAGACGATCATGCTCTTTTCGTCCTGGCGGAAAATCTCCGTCAGCTCCACCGCCGGAATCGCCTTGCTGTCCAGGATGTCGCGCAGCACGTTGCCCGCGCCCACGCTGGGCAGCTGGTCGCTGTCGCCGACCATGATCAGCCGCGTGCCGGGCACCAGCGCCCGCAGCACGCTGCGCATCAGAAAGATGTCCACCATGGACATCTCGTCGATGATCAGCGTATCCATTTCAAGCGGGTTGTCCTGTCCGCGGGCGAAGTCGCCCTCCTCGCCGCCGTACTCGAGCAGCCGGTGCAGCGTCTTGGCCTCCATGCCGCAGGCCTCGCTCATGCGCTTGGC
>JBJEUI010000110.1:0-2457 GCA_051883755.1 Candidatus Ventricola sp. | reverse complement strand
ACCGGCACCAAGGACCCGCGCGGCGAGCACATCCTGCGCACGTTCGTGCGCTTCGGCGCGCCGCAGGAGATCCTGGTCAGCGCCAAGCCCCATATCGGCACGGACAGGCTCAAGGGCGTCGTCAGGTCCATGCGCGAAAACATCCTTCGCCTTGGCGGCGAGGTGCATTTCGGCGCACGGATGACGGAGATCGTCCGCAAGGATGGCCGGATCGCCGCCGTGCGCTATGAGGATGCACAGGGCGCGCACGAGCTCCCCGCCGGGCATGTGATTCTCGCCATCGGCCACAGCGCGCGCGACACGTTTGCCATGCTGCACGAGCACCGCTTCTCTCTGGAGCAGAAGCCCTTCTCCATCGGCGCGCGCATCGAGCATCCGCAGACGCTCATCAATCAGGCGCAGTACGGCGCGTTTGCCGGGCATCCGGCGCTCGGCGCGGCGGATTACAAGCTGGCGCTGCACCTGTCCTCCGGCCGCAGCGTGTATACATTCTGCATGTGTCCGGGCGGCAGCGTCGTCGCCTCGGCCAGCGAGGAAGACAGCGTCGTCACCAATGGCATGAGCTGCTTTGCCCGCGACAGGGAAAACGCCAACAGCGCGCTGCTGGTCGGCGTCGGCCCGGAGGATTACGGCAGCGACCATCCGCTGGCCGGCATGTTCCTGCAGCGCGAGATCGAGCGCAGGGCGTTCCTCCTCGGCGGCAGCACGGGCAAGGCGCCCGCGCAGCTTGTGGGCGATCTGCTCGCCGGCCGCGCGAGCACGCAGTACCGCTCCGTCACGCCCAGCTACAGGCCCGGCGTGGTCATGGGCGACCTGCGTTTGCTGCTGCCCGATTTCATCATCGCGTCCATGTGCGAAGCGCTGCCGCTGCTCGGCCGCAGGCTGCACGGCTTTGACCATCCGGACGCGGTGCTGACCGGCCCGGAGACGCGCTCCTCCTCCCCCGTGCGCATCCCGCGCGGAGAAAGCCTGATGAGCATCGACTGCGCAGGACTGTATCCCTGCGGCGAGGGCGCGGGCTATGCCGGCGGCATCACCTCGGCCGCGGTGGACGGCGTGCGCTGCGCGGAGGCCGTGCTCTCCCAGCTCGCATGAGTCACAGCTGCGCCGCGCTTTGGCTGCTCAGCGCCAGCCGCAGCTCCCGGCAAAGGGTGCACATCGTCACCGCCGCATAGCTGCGCGCGCTCTTTTCGTCCGTCTCCCCGATCGTCTTCTTCATCAGCGTGCACCAGTTGACAAGGCTCTGCGCCAGCTGGGTGTAGAGCGTGTTTTCCGGGTGGCTACCCAGCGCCTGACCCGCGGTTTCTTCCAGCTTTACCCGGATGTCTTCAAGCGGCGCTTCGCCCTCCAGCAGCTGCGTCAGCACGCTGTCCGGGGTTTCCATCAGCGCCTGCGCCTGCGCCATGTCGGCCGCATTGCAGCTCAGGCGAAGCGGCACCTCCTCCAGCGTGATTTGAATGACGTAGGCCTCCTTGCCCTTGGCGGTGTCAAAGTCGAGCGCATCCCGTGAAAACGCGACGCTGGAGACGATGCGCATCTTTTCCCGCTGCCACACGATGCAGCGCACGTCCCTGGCCTGCAGGCGGCGCGCCTCATCGGCCGCGCGCTCTCCGCTGTCAAACACGGCGAGCTGCAGGGCGTAAATCTCCCGCGCGGGCAGCGTCAGCTCCGTCTGCTGCGCGCCGTCTGCAAACGTCTGCACGTCCTGCGAGAGGCTGCGCAGCTTCTCCCTGAGCCCCGGCGCCATCGCCAGCACGCCCAGGAGCAACGTGCCTGCCGCGACCATGAGTCTTCTGCGCATGCGCGCCGCGCGCTGTTTCCTTCTGCGTTCGGAAATAATCCCCATGCGCATCCCTTTCCTTTCCGCTGCCCTCGAGCCTATGAGCCGTGCGGGCCAATTATCCCTTCTCATTCTATTGTGAGGTGAACGCACATGAAATATACACTGGATACCATCCCCGTTCTGGACGCGTACAAGACTGGCTGCGAGTGCCCGCTGTGCAAACTGAGGATCCTTTGCGAGGATCAATACGTGGACACCATGCTCGCCTCTGCGTACATGGAGCCGGAGTGGCGCATCAGGAGCAACGAAACCGGCTTCTGCACGCGGCATTTTGAGCTGATGTTCGACCGCCGCAACCGCCTTGGGCTTGCGCTGATGACGCATACGCACATGCAGGAGGTCATCGCCTCGCTGGAAAAAATCCTTAGCGGCGGCAGCGCCGGCAGGAAGAGCCTGCTTGCCTCCCTGCGCAGCCCCGGCAAGGCGGATGAAAGCAGCATGCCCGCGAAAATTCGCGCCCGCATGGACGGCTGCGTGATCTGCGAGCAGGTGGACAAGGCACTTGAACGCTACGCCTACACCATCGCGCAGCTCTACTTCACCAACAGCGAATTCAAGGCGCAGCTTGAGCAGTCGAAGGGCTTCTGCCTGCCGCATCTGGCGCTGGTGCTGGA
>JBJEUI010000109.1:0-2472 GCA_051883755.1 Candidatus Ventricola sp. | reverse complement strand
TGCCATGGAAATATACGCTGATCAGGAGGATGGCCTATGGGCTTTATCAAGTGTCCGAGATGTGAACTGAATTATATCCGCGAGGAGGAGCAGTACTGCTCTGTCTGCAAGCGTGAGATGAAGGGCGAGGTGCACGAGGATCCGTTCGAGCTGTGCTCGATCTGCAACGAGAACCCGGTGATGCCGGGCAAGGACGTGTGCCTGATGTGCTACAAGGAGATGAACCAGCAGCAGGGCCTGCGCGATGATTCCGCCGACGAGCCGGAAACCACGCCGGACGTCTCCCTGGATATGGAGGACGTGTCCGAGATGCAGGAGATCGAGCTGGAGACCATGCCGGAGGATATGCCGGCGGAGATCGGCGAGCAGCTCTCTCTGGAAGAGGAGAAGAGCCGCGAGGCCGATGCAGACGAAGACGAGAACGAAGAGGAAATTTGAGGCATTTCCAGGTGAGGTGAAGACGTGCGCATATTTGCAATCGGCGATTTGCATCTGCCGGGTGGCGACAAGAAGCCGATGGACGTTTTCGGAGCGCACTGGGAAAACCACTTTGAGCGCATCAGCGATGACTGGCGCGCGCGGGTGAGCACGGAGGATGTCGTGCTGATCCCGGGAGATATCTCCTGGGCCATGCAGCTTGACCGCGCGCTGGAGGATCTGCGGCGCATCGGGATGCTGCCGGGCAGAAAGATCATTCTGCGCGGCAATCACGATTACTGGTGGTCCTCGCTCACGCAGCTTCGCTCGAGTCTGCCGGAGGGCATGCACGCGGTGCAGAACGACGCGTATGACGCGGGGGACGTGGTCTTCTGCGGAACGCGCGGCTGGATGCTGCCGCAGCCGGGCAGCCCGGAGACGGCGGACGGCCCGGCGGGCTCGCAGGATGAGAAGATCTACCGCCGCGAGGTCATGCGGCTGGAGATGTCGCTTCAGACCGCCAGGCGGATCGCGAAGGACCGGCCGGTGTTCGCGATGATGCACTATCCGCCGCTGCTGCCGGAATACGCGCGCGGCGGCACGGAGTTCACCCGTCTGCTCACACAGTACGGCGTCAGCCGGTGTGTGTACGGCCATCTGCACGGACCGAGCGTTCAGCGCGGCTATAACGGGCTGTATAACGGCGTGCAGTACGATCTGGTTTCCTGCGATGCGCTTCACTTTGCGCTCAAGGACGTCAGCCTGTAAAACCGAATCATGCGCAGGGATGTCCGGCGGATTGGCCGGGCGTCCTTTTTCTATGGGAGACGCCCTCTTATTTTACTTTTTGCAAAATATAGTTGACAAAAAGACCGCGCTTGGCCTATAATCAGGACAGGTAAAGAAGAGGAGGACCCTGGCGTGAAGAATCTGAGGATGAAGGCTGCGCGCGTGGGCTGCGATCTGTCCCAGGAGGACCTGGCGCAGCGCGTGGGCGTGACCAGGCAGACGATCGGCATGATCGAGGCGGGCCGGTTCAATCCTTCGCTGGCGCTGTGCGTGGCCATCTGCCGGGCGCTGGGCAAGACGCTCAACGATCTGTTCTGGGAGGAGGAGACGGGCGATGCATGACAGAAAAAAGAGGAACGTGCTGGACGAGCGCGAAATGATGGAGATGTACCGCGTCGAGCACTTCGGCCTGTGGCTGATGTACGGCCTTTTGTGCGCGTCGATCCTCGTGCAGCTTCTGCTGGGCGCGCAGCTTCAGCAGATGGCGGGTGAGCTCGCGGTGGTGATCATCACGAGCGTGGCGATGATCGTTGCCAACGCGCGTCACGGCATCTGGGAACAGAGCAGCCGGCCGAGCATGCGCGGCAACGCGGCATACTCCGTGGTGTCCGGCGTGCTGGCGGCGGCGGTGCTGGCGGCCGTGGGCCGGGGCGCACGCTTTGCGCTGCTGGCGGGCGCAGGCGCAGGCGCGGCGTGCATGCTGCTGCTGACCGGCCTGATGCAGTACATGAAGCGCAGGCAGGAGAAGACCGAAGAGGAACTGGACAATGAGTAAGTTAAGCAGATCATTTCAGGAAAGAAGGAATACCCGATGAGCAAGAACAACCCCGTCAAGTACAAGGACATCGGCGGCCAGGCCGTCATGGAAGGCGTGATGATGCAGAGCCCGGCCAACGAATCGATGGCTATCGCCGTGCGCAGGCCGGACGGCCGCATCGTCGTCACCTGCGAGAAGAACGAGCCGCTGGCCAAGAAGCACAAGTGGATGGGCTGGCCCATCATCCGCGGCTGCGTGAACATGGTGGTCATGCTCAAGATGGGCATGCAGACGCTTGACAAGAGCACGCAGATGCTGGGCATCCTTGAGGAGGAGCCGACGAAGTTTGAAAAGTGGCTGGCTGAAAAGCTGGGCGCGAACATCGACAAGGTGGTCATGGCGGTGGCGATGGTGCTGGCCGTGATCCTGAGCCTGTTCCTGTTCGTGTTCCTGCCCAGCGGCGCGGCGACGCTGATCGGCCATCTGACGGACAGCCGCCTGCTGATCAA
>JBJEUI010000108.1:0-2474 GCA_051883755.1 Candidatus Ventricola sp. | reverse complement strand
CGAAGATCTCGGCGATGGCCTCCCGCGGGAGCTCCTTGCCTTGACGGACGCAGCGCACGTTATGATCTCCTGTGGTTCTGATGTAGCGCCTCACGATCACGTCGCACCATTTCGGCTCGAGCTCGAGCATGGCACAGTTTCTCCCAGTGTTCTCGCAGGCTATGAGGGTTGAGCCAGACCCGCCGAAAAAGTCGACCACGAGCTCCCCGGGGCGGCTGCTGCTTAGGATAGCCCGCTCGCACAGCGCGATCGGCTTCGGTGTTGCGTGGCCGCCGGCGTCGTCTCTCTCGCTCATGTTTGTGATCGGGAAACGCCACACGTCGGTCATGATCTCGTGCTCCTCACTGTCGTTGTGGGTGTTGTCGAAGAAGGCTCGCAGCTCCATCGCTTCAGCCTTCATGTTCTGGTACTCCACGGACGGCTTGTTGCGCAGTTTCATAACTTGCTCATGAGAGAGGCTGAAGGCACGCCCTTTGAAGGCTTGCTGGAGCTTCTTGTAGTGCCACTCTGGGATCGGGGTGAATTGCGATTTACTAAACCAGTGCCCCCACATTTGGACTCCCGTGATCTCGGTGAGCTGCTTTGCTTTGAGCCCAACCTTCTGAGCCTCGCCGATCATGTAGTCGAGCATGGCTTGGTATGCGTCGTTGAAATGATCTTTGTTGTTGTTGAAGCCTTCGACGCCGCACATAACAAAGAGGCATTTCTCGGTTTCTCTTGGGTAGCTCCGCATGAGATCGCTATTCACGCCGAAGGCTGAGTGCTTCGCCCATGTGATGTAGTTTCTGAATGTGATCTTGTTTGCTGCGATCATCGGCCGGAGAATGAAGGCGTAGATGTCCATGAGGGGTTCGTCGATGCCCCAGCAGTACCAGCTCCCGTTTTCCTTCAGAATATCGAAGCTAAGCGCGATCCACTGCTTGTTGAACTCGAGGAGATCGTTCTGGTTTTGGTTGTCATTCTGGACACCGTCGCTTTCTTTCCCCATGCCGTATGGCGGGTCGGTAAATACAAGATCGGCACGTCGCCCGCCTGTTGCTTTCTGGACGTCGGCCATGTTAAGGCTGTCGCCGCAGTAGAGGCGGTGATCGCCGAGCAGCCACAGGTCGCCGGCCACGGTGAACGGATCCTCCGGCGGCTCGTCTGTTTCCGTCTCGTCGCCTTTTTCGTCCGGGTTATCATCGTGCAGCGCCTCTGAAAGGGCTGTGACGATGTTGCCGTACTCTTCCTCGGTATAGCCAGAGAGCAAGAATGGGATCTCGCCCGTGTCTATGTCCGCAAATACCTCAGCGAGCATTTTGTTGTCAATGGTGGCGAGCTCTGCGATGCGGTTGTCGGCGGTCAGGTCGGCCAGCTCCTCGGCCTCGCTGGCGTAGTTTTGATAGTCGACCGGGGCCTCCTTCAGGTCGTCGAGCTCGGCAGCCATGAGGCGGCCGTGGCCCTTTACGATGTAGCCGCTGCGGGTGCTGACGGTGATCGGCCCGCGCCAGCCCGTCGCCCGGATGACCGAGGCGAGGAGCTTGATCTGCTCCGGCGGGTGCTGGTTCGGGTTCTTCGGGTTCGGCTGGAGGTCTTTGATCGGCACGATGGCGTCATGGGCGCAGAACACGGGGACGCCGTCGGCGTATGCCTTCGGCTCTGCCGTGGTGATGTACTCGGCCAGCTCCGGGCCGCCTTGCGGCTGAGGTTTATCCTTTGCCATTTGGGTCATCCTCCTTTCGGCTTTCTATGAGTCTTTTCATCATGAGCTCATTCAGCTCGAGAAAACACAGGTCAATCGGGTCATAGCTGCGGCAGATCTCTCCGTTAATGGTCAGATCTCCCGCCACGCTGCACCCCATGACGTGCCTGTTGATATACGCCGTGATGCCGATGTCGCCGGTGTAAAAGGCTTTGAGCTCTTTCAATATTTCGGCCGCTTCGTTTTTTGCCTTCTCGAGCAGCTTCGTCGCTTCGCTCCTCCTGCACAGAAAATAGCCGGCGGCGGTTTTGTTTTTTGCTACGGTTGCTGTCATCGAGCTGCGCCCCCTCTCTTGAATTGCCCGGCCTGCGGGCAGGTGGCCCAGTGTGGCCGGTATCCGGCGTCTGTGGCCTCAGCTCCGGGCACGATCTCGCAGCTCACGACCTCGCCCCGGGTGGTGACGATCTTGTCCTTCCCGCCGGGCGCTGCCTTATAGTAGACCGGCGCCGGATCGCACGGCATGGCCTTCCCGGCCGGGGTCTTGATCCAGACGATCGGAGCACCGCAGCCTCGGCAGGTTGCTCTATTCATCGGCGGTTCCTCCTCTCCAGTGATCTGACTGTCTCCTTTGCAAGCACGACGATCAGCACGACCACGATGGCGGCCAGTACGATCCCAGTGGGGATCCAGATCGGGGCCAGCACCCACACCCACGGCCAGTCGATCAGGCGCGTGACCTTCAGTACGATAAAAGCGACGGCCAGCAGCGTCCAGAAGATGCCGCCGGAGCTGC
>JBJEUI010000107.1:0-2480 GCA_051883755.1 Candidatus Ventricola sp. | reverse complement strand
GTGCGGCCCGGCACGTTGTACAGGATGATCGGCGTATCGACGCTGTCGGCCACCGTCGCAAAGTGGCGGTACATGCCCTCGTCGTTCGTCTTGTTGTAGTACGGGGTGATCAGCAGCAGGCCGTCCGCGCCCATGTCGTGATACTTGCGGCTCTTTTCCAGCTGCGTCTGCGTGCTGTTGGAGCCCGCGCCGCAGATGACCGGAATCTTCCCGTTCACCGTCTCGATCACGCAGCGGGCGACGTCGTCGTCCTCCTCGTGGCTCATGGTGCTCGATTCGCCGGTGGTGCCCAGCACGACGATGCCGTCTGTGCCCTGCTCAAGATGCCAGCGGGTCAGCTCCTTGAGCTTATCAAAATTGACGCTGCCGTCCGCGTTGAACGGCGTGACCAGCGCCACATAGCTTCCTGAAAACTTCATAGGATGTTGTCCTCCTGCGATTGTGCTTGCGGGAAATCGATCTCCCGCTGGAATGATTTTCCCCGATTGCGCCCTATTTTAACACAACAAAGCGAGGCTGTAAACCTCGCCTTGTCATTTCTCCCTTTTTCATTGCGCAGAATTGTATTATTTACAATCCTTGCTGCCGATGTCGCTGCGCATATGTGCGCCGTCAAAATGGATCTTCCTCGCTGCGGCGTATGCGCTGTCCACGGCTTCCCTGAGCGTGCCGCCCAGCGCGGTCACGCCCAGCACACGGCCGCCGGCCGTCACATAGCCCGCCTCGGTCATCTTCGTGCCCGCGTGATACACGGTGGCGCCCAGCTCTTCGGCGTCCGTGAGGCCGGTGATCAGCTTGCCGCCCTCGTACTTGCCCGGGTAGCCGCCGCTGGCGAGCACGATGCACGCCGCCGCCTGATCCTTCCACTGAATGTCCATCTGGTCAAGCGTCTGATTGCGCACAGCCATCATGATCTCCATGAGGTCGGTGTCCAGCAGCGGGAGCACGGCCTGCGTCTCCGGGTCGCCGAAGCGCGCATTGTACTCGACGACCTTCGGGCCCTTGTCGGTGAGCATCAGGCCCACATAGAGCACGCCCTTGAAGGTGAAGCCCTCGGCGTTCATCGCGTTCAGCGTCGGCACGAGGATCTCGTCCATCGTGCGCTCGGCAATCTCCTGCGTGTACAGCGGGCTCGGCGCAAACGCACCCATGCCGCCGGTATTCGGGCCCTGATCGTTGTCGTTCACGCGCTTGTGATCCTGGCTGGCGCGCATCGGCACGATGGTCTTGCCGTCGCAGAAGCACAGCACGGTCACTTCGCGGCCGAACATGCACTCCTCGATGAGCACGCGCGCGCCGCTCTTGCCGAACCGGCCGCCCTGCATCATGTCGACGACGGCCTCCTTCGCCTCGTCGATCGTCTGCGCGACGATCACGCCCTTGCCCAGCGCCAGGCCGTCCGCCTTGATGACGATCGGCGCGCTCTGGGTGTTCAGGTATGCAAGCGCCGCGTCCATGTCCTCAAACGTCTCGCTCTGTGCGGTCGGGATGCCGTACTTCTTCATCAGATTCTTGGAGAAGATCTTGCTGGACTCCATCTGCGCCGCATACGCGCTCGGGCCAAAGGCCGCGATGCCCTCCTTCTCCAGCGCATCCACGCAGCCCAGCGCCAGCGGATCATCCGGCGTCACGCACACGAAATCCACCTGCTCGTCCCTGGCCAGCTTCACGATGGCCTCGACGTCCGTCGCCTTCACGCCCGGCACGCAGGTCGCCACCTGCGCGATGCCGGCATTGCCCGGCGCGCACAGCAGGGCATCGACCAGCTTGCTCTCCTTGAGCTTTTTGCAGACGGCATGCTCGCGTCCGCCGCCGCCAATCACCAGAACCTTCATGTTTTTCCTCCGTTTGTCGTGTTATGATAAAGAACGGGCCATAAGCGCGAAGCGAAGAAGGGGTTTGGGGATAAAATCCCCAAGCAGGTTTGGGCGGCAGCCCAACGTTCCTCGCACGCGAAGCGTCACAAGCAAGAATCGCAGCGGAGCCAAAGGCGACAATTGCGATTCCGGCATTGCTGCTTAAAGATCCCTGCCCAGCAGGTAGCATTCCGTGCGCACCCAGTCAAAGCCGCTGCGCTTGAACATCTGCATGGCGCTCTTGTTGCGGCGCACGCTGCGCGCGCACAGATACGCCACATGCTGGCTGGCCAGCTGCATCAGTGCGTCGTCGATCATCGCGCTGGCCACGCCGCGGCCGCGCCATTTCGGCTCCACGCAGATCATTTCAAGGGTTGCCTCGTTCTGCGTGCCGGTCACCAGCATCTGGCCCACGAAGTCGCTGCCGTTGTACATCGCCCGCGCGATGAACACCGGATCCTTCATGCGCTCCTCGAGCCATTCGCTGGCGTGCTCCACGCAGCCAAACTCCTTCAGGCTCATCAGGAACTCCTCACGGCGCGTGCGCGTGCGCAGCTCCACGTCGATGCCCTTGGTGCCCAGCGGGCTGTAATTGCGCCTGCGCGTGCTCATGTCCTGCGGCAC
>JBJEUI010000106.1:0-2490 GCA_051883755.1 Candidatus Ventricola sp. | reverse complement strand
GCACCGGGAAGGAGTCGATCGTCGCGATGCGCGTCTGCGTGAAGTGCATGCAGTCCGCGCTCAGCAGCAGCGCGCACAGGCCCGCCCACAGGGAAGAGCCGAGGAGCTGCCGGGCCAGCAGGTACATCGCCGGCACCATCAGCACGCCGCACAGCGCGCCGGCAAAACGCCAGGCAAACGGCGTCATGCCCATCAGCCGGATGCACCAGGACATGAACACCTTGCCCAGCGGCGGGTGCGTCGTCTCGTAGGTGTACTGCCCATGCGCGTGCTCGTAGCCCGTGCGCGCGTGGTAGATCTCGTCAAAGTACATGCTGTTGTAGTAGCTCGGCTTGTCCGGCACGGTGTCCTGCTCGTCAATCAGGCTGTTGGGATCGCCCATGCGCCCCTCCACGCCGCCGCTGGCTGCAGCGGACACGGGCAGGATCACCCCGCCGTTTTCGTCGACCGCCGCCACCTCCCACAGCGCACAGGCCGCGCCGTCAAACGTCAGGCGGATGTATCTTCCGGAGAAGAGCAGCATGCCGCCGGTCACGGAGGACACGGTGCCGTCTGCGGCGTAGATCGGCTGACGCATGGCCAGCCACTTGTAGCACTCGCCGATGTCAAAGAACGCGCCCGTCTCCTCGGAGTAGGTCACGCCATCGTTGCTGACCGCCACGGAGAACGCTGTATTCGACACGCCGCCGTAGTAGTAGATGTGGAAGTCCTCGTATCGCTCGCCCAGGTCGATGACCACGGTTTCGCCCGCCGCCGTGGAGGTATAGCCCCCCTGCGGCGCCTTCGTCGCGCCGAGTCCCCAGAAGCCGACCACGCCGTAAACAAGCGTCAGCGCCAGCATGATGATCGCATCCCTGCGGCCAAGGTGCATCCGGTAGTCCTGCGCGTGCAGCAGCTCCCGGCGCATGCGCATTTCCGACGCGGAGAACGCCGCATCGTCCGCCGCGTCCCCGTGCGCCTCCTTTGCCGGACGCGCCCTGCGCACGCGCAGGCGCATGGGCTCACGGTCCATGCTCAGGCTCACCGCCGCCCAGACGGTCAGGCCCGCGGCGAGCAGCTGCACCACGCCGATGACGCAGCCCAGCCACAGGTTCGGCGCGATCAGGTGCTCAAACGCCAGCACCGCGCCGATGTTCACCGCCGACGCGGCGCTTGCCAGAACGGCGGAGATCAGCAGCCGCGCATCGCCCGTCTCGACGAAGCTGAGCATCAGCAGCGCCAGCGCGGGCAGGATGTAGCGCTCGTGCATCTTGCTGCCCAGCACGAACACCAGCTGCATCGTCGCGGCGCTGGAGAGCATCAGGCGGCTTCTGCCCTGTCCGCGCAGATACACGAGCACGCCGAAGACAAAAGCCAGCACCATCAGCGCCATGCCCAGCTGCCCGTAGGTGATGGGGCCCAGCACGGCCTGCGCATTGGGCGTCCAGTTGCCGCCCAGCAGGAACATCAGGTTGCCGGTGGAGAGCGTCGCATAGGCATAGCTGGAGAGCGTTTCTACATATTTATCCACGATCCACAGCGGCGAAGCCTGATTGAGAGAGAACGGCAGCACGATCACCGCCGTCACCGCAGCGCCGCCCAGCAGGCCCAGCGCGATGGGCTTCCTCGTTTCCTTCTCCTTCACCGCATCGCGCACGAGGGCCGCCACGCCCAGCGGCGCCAGCAGGCCCGCCTGCGGCTTGGCCAGCACGGTCAGCGCGAACACCGGAATCGCCGCCTGCCATCTGCCCTGCCGCGCCAGCAGCAGCACCGCGACCAGCAGCACGGCGAGCACCGAGTCGATCTGTCCCCAGCAGGCGCTCGTGATGATGGTCGCCGGGTTCAGCGCGATCAGCGCCGCCAGGCCCAGCGCCGGCCTTCTGCCCGCCGCGCGGTCCGCGGCAAAGAACACAGCCCATGCAAGCAGGATGTCGCAGAAGATGGGCACGGTCTTGAGCAGCATCTCGCCGCCCATCGTGCCAAAGGAGATGCCAAACAGGTTCGCGATGCCGCCCAGCGCGCCCAGCACCAGCATGTACGCCGGCGGGTAGTCGCAGAAGTAGCCCTCTTCATAGAAGCCCGACGGGCCGACAGCAGCCATCCGCGAGGCCCATGCGCCAAAGCAGCCCATATCCACGCCGTAGCCCGCCACGCAGGCGGACAGGCCCACGCGCACAAGCAGCGCTGCGCCCAGCACAGCCGCCAGCGCCGCAAAGCCCCTGCGCTCGTCCAGATGCCCGCCGGTCAGCAGCGTGCGCGCCACGAAAAACGCCGCGATCAGATACGCCGCCGCCACAGCCAGCAGGCCGGGAATCACCGCGTCCTTGCCGCCGCCTGTCTGCACCGTCTCCTTCTGCGGCGCGGGCGTGGACAGATCGAGCACGAACGCGCCCACCGGCGCATCCTCCACCTGCTCCAGGCACACGTCCGTAAAATAGGCGCGGCCCGTCGCCTCAGAGCCGTAGCCGCCCAGGCGCACGCAGACCGTCGCTTCCTTCTGTCCCTTGCCCG
>JBJEUI010000105.1:0-54342 GCA_051883755.1 Candidatus Ventricola sp. | reverse complement strand
CATCCTCTAGTTTATCACGCTTTTTCGTTTTACGCAATTTCCTATAAAGCAAAAAAGGATCGCCCTCTCAGGCGATCCCCTGCATATGCGATTTGATTACTCGGCGTCCAGGCCGTCGTCAAAGTCCAGGCCCTGCACCTCGGCGTCAAACTCGACCTCCTCGGTCAGCGCCTCGCGGATGGACAGGCTGATGCGCTTGGCCTCGGTGTCCACCTTGAGCACCTTCACGCGGACGGTCTGGCCGACCTGCACGGCGTCCTCCACCTTCGCGATGCGCTTGAGGGCGCACTGGGAGATGTGAACGAGGCCGTCAAGACCCGGCTCGAGCTCGACGAACGCGCCGAACGTGGTGATGCGGACAACCTTGCCCTCGACGATGGAGTCGACCGGGTACTTCTCCTCGGCGACCTCCCACGGCTGCGGCTGCAGCGCCTTCAGGCTCAGCTGGATGCGCTCCTTCTCCTTGTCCACGCCGATAATCTTCACCTGGACCTCCTGGCCCGGGGTCACGATCTCGGACGGGTGCTTCACGCGGTGCCAGGCCAGATCGGTCACATGGATGAGGCCATCCACGCCGCCGATGTCGACGAACGCGCCGAAGTCGGTCAGACGGCGGACGATGCCGGTGACGACCTGATCCTTCTCGATCTTCTCCCAGGCCTTCTTCTTCTCGTCCATCAGGAACGCCTTGCGGCTGGCGACGATGCGCTTCTTGGCCTTGTCGACCTCGATGATCTTGACGGTCATCGTCTTGCCGACGAACTCGCCGATGTTCTCGACGAAGCGGCGGGACAGGTGGGAAGCCGGGATGAACGCACGAACGCCCATCACATCAGCGATCAGGCCGCCATTGACAGCCTCGCGGCCGGTGGCTTCTACGCAGGCGCCGGTGTCATACTCGGCGACGAGCTTTTCCCAGTTCTTGGTGGCCATGACCTTGCGCTCAGAAAGGAGCACATAGCCCTCGCCATCGTTCAGCTTGACCACTTCAGCCTCGATCTCGTCGTCGACCTTGCAGTCGGTGGTGACCAGATCGTTCTTCTTGATGTAGCCATCAGCCTTGCCGGGAATGCTCACGACAACACCGTCGTCGCTCACCTGGGCGACAACACCTTTGACAACCTGACCGGGGCGGAACTTGATCATCGTCTCCTCGAGCATCGCGGCAAAGTCCTCGGCGCCTTCGGAAACCAGATTCTTTTCCATGTCGTTCATGCGGGTACTACCTCCTCAAGTATCTCTACCGGATTTGATCCGGAATGATACATACTTTATTATCACGGCGCGCTGCGCCGGGATAGATATTCTTTTGCGACGCTCACGTTGCGTCTCTTTCAATTCTGCCGCGTACCTGCTCCAGCAGCCACTGCGGCGTGGACGCGCCGGCCGTAATGGCCACGCGGTCCTCCGGCCCAATCACACCCTGCGGGATGTCCTCCGGCGTCTCCACCTGATAGGCACGCTCGCAGCGCAGGCGGCAGGTCTCCAGCAGCTTTTTGGTGTTGGAGCTGTTGCGCCCGCCGACGATGATCATCACGTCGGCCTCGCGGGAGAGCATTTCCGCCTCCTGCTGGCGCTTGCTGGTCGCCGCGCAGATCGTCATGCGCACGGTGAGATCGGACACCTTTCCGCGGATGACGGACACCACGTCCTCAAACCGGTCGCGGCGGAGCGTGGTCTGCGCCACGACAAGCGCCCTGTCCGGCAAAAGCGCGCGCTGCGCCGCCTCACGCGTGGGCAGGATGAACACCGGTCCGCTCGCCCAGCCGGCGATGCCGACGATCTCCGGATGCTCCGGCTCGCCGACGATGATCACCGCGTCGCCTTCCCTGCTGTATTCCTGCACCAGCTGATGCACATGCGCCACATGCGGGCAGGTGCAGTCGATCACGTCGATGCCGCGTTCCCTGCACATCTGGTGCACAGCCGGGGTAACGCCGTGGGAACGGATGATGACCGTCTGGCCCGGGGCAACCTCATCAAGCGAATCCACGCTGCGCACGCCCGCGCTTTCCAGACGTGCAACCTCCTGCGGATTGTGAATCAGCGGCCCAAGGGTCACGCAGGGGAGCCCTTCCTTCGCGCAGGCGAACGCCCTGTCCACCGCGCGGCGGACGCCGAAGCAGAACCCGGCGTGCTCTCCAATGGTAAGTTTCATACGCAAATACCCTGTTTTTCCGGCCTCAATACGCCATTCAGCCTGCAAACAGGCCTAATGCTCCTATTACCCATCTTTATGAATTCTATGCCTTTTCGCATATTCCTGCTGAAAATTTTTTCTTTTTCCCTTTTTTCAGAAAAATTATGCTTCAGTCTCCTCCGCCGGGGCGGGCAGGGACTTGCCGTTGCTCAGCACGGCAAAGGACGCCTCGATGCGGTGGGTCAGCTCCTCGCAGGCCTCCTTGGTCACGCGGCCGGCCAGCAGGTCGTCCATCTCCACCGCCTTGCCCACGCGCACCACCATGCGGCGGAAGGGCTTGTAGTTGCCGTCGATGTACACCGGGATCACGTCGCAGCGGCTGCGCAGCGCCAGCATGGCCGCGCCGCCCATCAGCGGGAGCATGTGGCCGGTTCTGGAGCGCGTGCCCTCCGGGAAGATGCCCAGGGTATCGCCGTCCTTGAGCACATTCATCGCCGTGCGGATGGCACCCATGTCCATGTTGCCGCGATCCACCGGAAAGCCGTGCACCTTGGTGAACGCCCAGCCCAGGAGCTTGTTGTTCCACAGCTCCTTCTTGCCCATAAAGTGGATCTCGCGGTCCGGCGCGCACAGCGCCAGCATCAGCGGATCAAGGACGCACTGATGGTTGCCCATCAGTACGCAGTTGCGGCCCTTCGGGATGTTTTCCCGGCCCTCAATCTTCACGAAAAACAGAACCTTGGAAACGACGACGTACAGCACCCAGACGATCAGCGTGTACAGCCAGGTGCGGTGCAGGGGCTTCATCTGCTGTGCGTTATTGTTTTCCATAGACTTCCTCCACAATCCTCACGATCGCCTCAACCGTCTCCTCCTGCGTCATGTTTGTGGAATCCACGAGCACGGCGTCCTCCGCGCGGCGCAGCGGATCGGTCTTGCGGTTCATGTCCTGTTCATCTCTGGCATTGAGCTCGCGCAGCACCTGCTCATACGGGGTCGTGTCGCCCTTCTCCATCTGCTGCAGATACCGTCTGCGGGCGCGTTCTTCAGCCGCAGCCGTCAGAAAGATCTTGCACGGCGAATTCTTGAGCACCACCGTGCCGATATCGCGGCCATCGATGAGCATATCGGCCTTGCCGGCCATCTCCTGCTGGGCGCGCACCATGCGCCTGCGCACCGCCGGACACTTCGAGACGGCGCTCGCCGCCGCGGAAACCTCGCCCGTGCGGATGAGCTCGCTGACGTCCTCGCCAAAGAGCAGCGTGCGCTGCGCGCCATGCTCGTATTTCACCTGCACATCGACATCCTCCGCCAGCGCGGACAGCGCCGCCTCGCTGGCCATGTCCGCGCCGCTGCGCAGCGCATACAGACCGAACGCGCGGTACATCGCGCCCGTATCCAGATGCAGGATGTTCAGCCTTTCGGCCACCTGATCCGCGATTGAAGACTTGCCCGCGCCAACGGGCCCGTCAATCGCAATATTCATCGGCATATTTCTTCCTCCCCGCAGCACAGCCGCGCTGCGCTTTGCATCATACCTGCATATTATACGCCAACCGCCGCCCATTCTTCAAGCGCTTCACCCAATTTGGGCCATATTCTCCACTTATTTGGTCGTTTTCCGCCATTTTCCCTTCCCTCTCTCCACCTTCTCTTCATTTTTCTGTCCCATTCGCCCACTTTACCCCATTTGCAGGATGTGCTATAATAAAGAGGCAGAAAATGGGTTCCTGCAGGAACAAGGAGGGTTCAGCGTATGTATTCGTTTCAGGCCAATGCCGGCCGGAAGAAGAACAAACAGCTCGTCCGGCTGCTGTATCTCGTCATCTTTCTCCTGATCATCGCGCTCATCGGCGTTACCTTTGCGTATCTCAAGAACCTCGGCGTCAGCGAAGCCACCAGCGAGGCGCTGCTCGCCCGCGCGCTGAGTGAGTCCAGCGAGGCGCAGAGCGCCGTCTACCGCCTCACGCAGTCCAGCGGCACCAACACCATGACGCTGCTGTCCACCGTGCGCGCGCACGTCTATGCGCTCCAGAGCATCAACGCCATCGCCGCCAACATCTACGGCGCGGGCACCAGCTTGACCGACGGCGAGCTGCTCACGTCCTGCATCGACATCATCACCCAGTGCGAGGTGCGTTTGCAGGCCGGCAGCGTGCTCACCGATCTGTACACCACCCTGCGCGATCAGATCGATGTGATCGTCACCAGCCTGAACGCCGCGGTGTAACACAGATTCCCTGCGCAGTCTGCGGGCAGGCCCTCCCAGCCTGTCCGCTTTTTTGTCCGATAGGAAATTGCGTAAAGGATCGTGCATCGAGCACCAAGAAACATCACTTGATCAGGCAGTTTGGAAACGGGAGCGGGCACAGCCCGCTTTTTTGCTGAAATCCCTTCATTTCCCGCGGCATCATGCGCATTCCTGTTCAGATTCCGATAAGGGGGCAAGCATTAACGGATTCGTCATATTCCTGTAATAATTGTCAGATATACTATTCCTGTGCATGCAGGCAGAGGAGGATGAATATGACCGTCGAGAGCAAGAAGAATTTCCTGATCCACGCAGCGTTTTACGGCGTGCTGCTCATCGCTGCAGCGCTGTTCATGACGTATCTGTTCGAGCCGCTGTGTCCGTTTATTTTCGGTTTCCTGATCGCCTGGATCCTGCAGAAGCCTGCCAAGTCGATCGCAAAGACGCTCCATCTGCCCAGCCGCATCCCTTCGTTCCTGCTGACGATCATCTTCTACAGCATTCTGTTCGTCGCCGTGACGGTCGCCGGCCTGCAGATCATCTCCGCGCTGGAGCACTTCTTCCCCAAGATTCCGCTGCTCTACACCAGCCAGGTGGTGCCGTTCATCTCCGAGACCTTCGACATGCTGGAGGTGCAGATGCAGGAGTTTGATCCCTCCATCGTGGACATCATCGACCGCATCAGCCGCGAGGTGTTCTCCTATCTGGAGAAGCTGATCTCCTCCGTCTCCGTCTCGGCCGTACGCCTGGCGTCGGGCCTGGTCACCAGCATGCCGTCCTTCATCCTCACCGTCATCGTCACCGTTGTCTCCAGCTGCTTCATCGCGCTGGATTTTGATCACATCGTCGGCTACATCCGGAACAGGATGCCCGTGCGCATCCGGGACACCATCTCCACGACGGTGGCCACCGGCGTCACCTCTGTCCGCAAGATTCTCGTCTCATACATCATCATCATGTTCATGTCCTTCTTCGAGCTGAGCATCGGCTTTTTGCTGCTGGGTGTTCCGTATGCCGTGGGCCTGGCGCTGCTGGTCGCCATCATCGACATCATGCCGATCCTGGGCACCGGCCTGGTGCTCATCCCCTGGGCGATCATCGCTGCCGTGCTGGGACAGTTCCGCATGGCCGTCGGCGTCGCGCTGCTGTACATCATCATGCTCGTCGTGCGCAACGTCGTGGAGCCCAAGCTCGTCGGCCATCAGATGGGCCTGCACCCCGTGGCCACGCTGCTGAGCATGTTTGTCGGCCTGCAGCTCTTCGGCGTCCTTGGTCTGTTCGGTTTCCCGATTGCCCTGTCGCTGTACATCAAGCTCGCCTCCAGCAGAAAGGACGCGCAGCCCGCCTGATTCCCGCAGATTCCGCACGAAAAAAAGACAGCTCCCGAAGGAACTGTCTTTTTTTATGCCTTGATTTACTTGATGATCTCGGCCATGGTGCCCGGAGCCACGCAGCCGGCGTTGGACTCGTCGGTATCAATGTGCATGGCCAGCGCATAGGAATCGCTCGCGCGGACGACGACGTCGCCGAAGATCAGGCTGCGGCCGTCGGAGTCAATCTTCACGGAGACGATCTGCTTGTCCTGCAGGCCGAACTCGGCAGCATCCGCCTTGGTCATGTGGATGTGACGCTTCGCCACGATAACGCCCTCGGAGATCTCCACCTCGCCCTTCGGTCCGATGAGCTTGCAGGCGCCGGAGCCGGCGATCTGGCCGGACTCGCGGATCGGAGCAGCGATGCCAATGGCACGCGCGTCGGTCAGGGACAGCTCAACCTGGTTCTCCGGACGAACCGGGCCAAGGATGGACACGCCGGTCAGGGTCTTCTTCGGACCCACGACGTCAATGCGCTCGGCGCTGGCGTACTGGCCGGGCTGGGACAGCATCTTCTTCACGGTCAGCTCGTAACCCTCGCCAAAGAGGATGTCCAGCGTCTCGCGGGTAACATGCACGTGACGTGCAGAAGTCTCAACAAGAACTTTTCTCGCCATTGGAATGCACTCCTTACTGTAATTAAGGTACTTCTATTATAGCAAAATTCGGAAAAAACGCAATAGAAGGCCGAAAATCCGCGTCATTCAATTCTGCTTATGCGTCATTTCGCTCCGACGAATCATCCGCCGCCGTCTCCCGCTCGCGCAGACACGCGCTGCACAGCCCGTGTGCCGTGATTTCGGACCATTCGACCTCATGCCCGCTGCACCTGGCGGCCTCCCGAATCATGCCGGACAGATCCGCCCGGATGTCGCAGATGGCGCCGCATCCGCTGCAGACAAAGTGCATGTGCGCATCCCGGGTGTATTCATACACCGCGCTCTTTTTGCCCAGCGACAGCCTGCGGATTTTGCCGTTCTCGGTCAGCGTGTCCAGCGCACGGTACACCGTCGCCGTGCCGATCCCGTCCACCTTTTCGAGGATCTCCTCGGCGGTCAGGTGGCATCGCCTTTCGCTGAGAACGCCAAGCACTGTCCTCGTGTGCGCACTCATTCTTTCGCTCATCTGCGCTTCTCCTCTCCGTTGGTCATACAGCCTTATTATATGATAGTCATTCTCATTTGTCAATTCCTTTTGCGCTGGCATCAGCATACCGTTTGCGTGCATTCTGTCAAACTGAGTTGAATTTTGGGTTTGACTATGGACAAATCGTTAAATTGTAGTATAATACAGATGATGAAGCTTATCATCCGCATATAAATTGAGCAAGCTGCGCGCCGCTCTGCTCCGCATCATTTCGCGCCGCAGGCAGCAGCATGCAGCTGTGATTGTCTGTATCTAACATCATCCGATGTTACATATCAAAAGGAGGAATCACCCATGCTTGAGACTCGTCGTCAATTTCTGAAGAAGTCCGTTGCTATGCTGGGCGGCGCGACGCTGCTGGCCAGCGTCCCGTTTGCCGGCGCCATGGCCGAAAGCCAGCCGGAAGCCCCTGCGCATCCGTTCCCGTATGCCGAGCTGGATCTGGACGCCGTGGAAAAGGCCGCCTATGAGGGCTACTTTGAGGACGGCTGCTGCTACGGCGTCGCGAAGGGCCTGCTCACCGAGCTGTGCGCGAAGGTTGGCTTCCCGTACACCATGATCCCGCCGGCCATGTTCGCCAACGGCAAGGAAGGCTACACCGCCGGCACGCTGTGCGGCGCGCTGGGCGGCGCCGCTGGCATCATCGGTCTGTGCTGCGCGCCGGCGGACGCGCGTGAGATCACCAAGCAGCTGTTTGCCTGGTACACCTCCACCGCACTGCCGATCTATCAGCCGGAGTCCGCTGCGCCCGTGCAGACGGTTTCTCCCTCTGTGAACTGCATCGACTCCATTTCCACCTTCATGACCGCGGCCAACGTGGAGCGCGGCGACATCATCCGCAAGCGCCGCTGCGGCGGTGTGAGCGGCGACGTGGCCCGCAAGACGGCTGAGCTGCTCAACATCCACTTCGGCTTCATGGCGGCTCCGGCCGTTGCGGAAGCCGAGACCGAGCTGGCGGCCAACGAGTACATCGGCGAAGCGAACGGCTTCGGCGGCCCGATCAAGGTCAAGGTCACGATGGACGGCGACAAGATCGCCAAGATCGACGTGCTCTCTCACGGCGATACCCCGGGCATCTGCGACAAGGCGTTCAACACGATCCCGCAGGCCATCATCGACGCGCAGTCCACGCAGGTGGATGTTGCCTCCGGCGCGACGTTCAGCAGCCAGGGCATCATGGCCGCGGTCGAGGACGCGCTCTCCAAGGTGGGCAAGTAAGCGGTTCTCCGCTGCGCTGCGGATCTCATCTCAGTAACTGAACAACATCAAAAGGATCCGGTTCGCTTCCATGCGAACCGGATCCTTTATACATGCCGACAAAAACACTATTTCGATTTCTGAAAACGGCATTCTGCCGGGCGTATTCGGTACATTCCTCGACAATCCATTCAGGCGTCAACGCGGCAAAGACCGTCGAGGCATTATGCGTTCAATTGCCTCAAGAATCGCCTGTACAGCATAAGACGTCAGGATGCACAGAACCAGCAGAAACGCCAGCATGAAAACCGGGTATTTCGCGCGCTGCACCAAGCCCGAAAACACATAGGCGTAGAAAAACATATGCGTCAGCCATATGTTTGTCGAGTGCTTGCCCAGGAAAAGAAAAACCTGTTCCGCAGTGCTGTTCTTTTCCCATAGATTAAACAGGACAAATACAGACATTGCAGTTATACCGGTCAGAACAGATTTATGAATGACATTGAATCCAACAAAGATAACTACAGCTGCAAACAGCAGGCTCCACTTTTTCAGCTTCTTTTCGACATGTTGCTCAAACCACTTTCCTGCCCGCTCAAAGCCGTGATTCCGGCAGAAGATCGCTCCCGCCCAAACATAAGCCAGAATGCCTGCCAGATTTTCCATTTCTGTCAGCACATATCCGACAGCAGGATGCAGCCCTGCGGCATCCGGCAGAAGACCGGCTTTCCCAATAGCATACCACGCGCAGCTCACCATCAGGCAGAACAGCATGCCTGAACCGAGCTTCAGTTTTTCAGCCGGCCAGAGCAGGATGCGCGGTGGGATAAGCAGCATGATGACATACGTATGCAGATACCACCATGCGCCGTTATAGCTACGAATCAGAACAAGGCTTCCCAGGAAATTCGACCAGCTACCGGGCATGTTCCCCGTCTTGTCAAAGAGAAGGCCCAGGGTCGAAAACAAAACGACAATAATCCAGTAATTCAGCATCAACCTGCCGATTCTGCGCAGCCTGTCCTTCCACGATGCCTGATTCCTCTCAAACAGCAGCTCGTTCGCATATCCGGCACATATCGAATACAGCGGAACACATATCTCCGCAAAGAAGCCGAACCAATAAACAAGCGGCGTATCCTGGTTGAGCCATATCACTGGCGTTCCCAAAACATCCGCTCCCTGTCTGCAAAACAAATGCAGAACAAGCATCGATAAAATCGCCAATCCGCGCGTCATCAACGCGTCTTTCTTATTGTAATGCATGTTCCCCTCATTGCCGAAACGATGTCTTTCGGCCGTCATCGCTTTGCAAGTGCGTCCCTTATACCCATCTCAAAGAAACAGACTGTATCCTCGCTCGCAGCGTCGTGCCGATCGTGATCTCTCGCAATCCGTCTCTGGTAAGCTTGTTTCCACAGCAGCCATACTCCGCCGCAGGCATTCGGTTTTTCGTAGCCTGAATGCGGTATTCTGCGAAAAAGGAACTGTCTCCTGCCGAGACAGCTCCTTTCCCTGTTTACACCTTCTGGAAATCCTCTTTTCCATGCTTGCACAGCGGGCAAACGAAGTCGTCCGGCAGCTCCTCGCCCTCATATACATACCCGCAGACCGTGCAGACCCAGCTGGTCTTCTTCTGCGCCTGGGGCTTGGGCTTGATGTCGCTCTGATAATAACCGTAGGTGCAGGACGGCTCGCCGGAGAGCACCTGGGCGTCCTCCAGCTCCGCGATAAACAGCGTGTGGCTGCCCAGATCGACCGTCCGCTCCACCTTGCAGGAGAGATAGGCGTTCGCGCAGCCGGTGAGATAGTAGATGCCGTTCTCAGCGCGCGCCACATCCTCAAAGCCGTCGAACTTCTTCGCGCTGCGGCCGCTCTGCATGCCGAAGCGCTGGAACAGCGCAAACGGCGTGCTGGTCGTCAGCGCAGAAATGTTGAAGCGGCCGCTCTCCAGAATCATGTCATGCGTGAGGTTGCCCTTGTTGACGGAGATGGAGATGCGCAGCGGCTCGCTCGCCACCTGCGCGGCGGTGTTGATGATGCAGGCGTTGTCCTGCCCGTTGGACTGCGTGGAGAGCAGGTACAGACCATAGGTGATGTTGAACAGGGCTTTCGGATTCATACTTTTTCTCCTTTCTGTCGATCCATGTAAGTGGCTGATCTTTACTTGCGCAGCATGGGCTCCGCGATGGTTCTGTTGAAAAACGCAATCAAGGGGCCCATAAAGAAGGCTGTAATGATGGTGCCGATGCCTACAAAAGCGGGGATATCTGCCGGCGCGCCCCCGGAGAGCAGGAACAGGAGGGCGCCCCCAATGACACAGATCAGGTCACAGCCAATGCGAACATACTGGAATTTTCCCAGCTTCCACTTTCTGGACAGAACCACCGCAACGGCATCATAGGTGGAGACGCCCAAATCGGCAGTCATGTACAGCGACGAGGCAAAGCACAGACATACGAGACTCACAAGCAGGGACGCCCACCGGGTCAGCATCGTCGGCATCGGGAAAATGCGCTGAAGGAAAGCAAGGGTAAATTGAATGATGTACCCCAGCAGAAACATGTTCAGAAATGTCGCAATGCCGATGTTATGCCGGTCTGCGAAAAAGCTGAACAGCAGCAGCGTCAGATTGACGATCACATACAGGGTGCCAAAGGAAATGGGAATCAGCGCATCCAGGGCGCTCATCAAGGACTGAAACGGATCCACGCCAAATGCCGCCAGCTTAAACCCTGCGACGCTCACCGCACAGATCAGCACGCCGGATAGAGACATCAGGATTCTTCTCGTTTTCACCGGGTCCTCTCACTTTTGTTGGATTTTTTATTCATTATAATCCCTGCATCCCATCATTTCAAGTGCAAATCCGGGCTGCGCAAAAGATGCAGCGGCAAACGCCGCTCCCCTTGATATGTGCCATAGGATTCTGCTTCTTCGATGTACCGCCGTCGCCCCTGTTTCCGCTTCACGGCGGCAGGCAGAAGCGGGCCGTCCC
Source organism: Candidatus Ventricola sp. (assembly GCA_051883755.1). GTDB lineage: Bacteria > Bacillota > Clostridia > Christensenellales > Aristaeellaceae > Ventricola. The sequence continues at coordinate 43,237 of JBJEUI010000105.1, read as the reverse complement.
CCCGATTTACGCCTTCAGTGCAAGCAAAAAGGCCAGCCCCCACAGGACTGACCTGATCCCAGTGTTGATCTTGCTGTTTATTCAGCATCTTCGGTAATTCCAAAGTACTGAAGTTCGAGACGATTGACGATATCCGAGCCTGCTTCCTTATATGCGTAAAAAGAATCTTCACCGGCGTATGCGACTCCCAGGCCACGCAGTCCGTCGGTCTCATATCGATCCTGGAAATGATAACCGATATAGGAAGAATTCTCAGAGAAAGGTTCGCCGTAAAGGGCCTTCACCTCATCCAGCGTCATCCCCAGGTGAAGCCCGTCTGCCGTCACAAAGTCATTTCCATCTACGTCCACAAAGCTCTGCGTGACCTTCACGGAAACAACCTCGAGGTTCGCCAGCTCAACGCCGTCTTCTTCCGTGTCGTTCATCACTTCAAATGTTACATATTCAGAACCGCCTTTATGATAACCGATTGTCCTGGCGTATGTGTTGGCATCCAGCGTGCCGCTTCCCAGATTCCAGCCGTTTTCGGTGAAATCGGTCACTTTGCACGGAAGGGTATAGGTATCGCCATTCAGCGTGAATGTGTAGATGCGGGAAACAGGATCCATTTCCGCCGTGGTCGATTCAGCAAGAGCCATCTGACAGCTGAAGAGCACCAGCACTGCCATGAGAATGAGGAAACTCCGTTTCATAATAACAACCCTCTCTGTTCTTGATGTTCTCCAAAGGAAATGCAAAATAGCGCTTCAGAATGAATCTGAAGCGCTGAAATCACGGTCTTACTTGCCGAAGTAGCGCTTGAGCAGGCCCTCGAACGCCTTGCCGTGGCGGGCCTCGTCGCGGGCCATCTCATCTGATTCTACGCTTCGCTCGAATCAGGACAGCGTTATTTTAGCACGAATCAGAAGCAATTTCAAGACATCTTGCTAACATCTTTTGTACATCGGTGGTACATCTTCCAAACATCGTCCGAAGAAGTTCCGTACTACTTTAGTACCACTTTGGAGGTCTGAAAGATGGCTACGCAGAATACAGCTGGAGTCTATCAGAGAAAAGACGGATATTGGGAGTATCGCTTCACCATCACCGTCAATGGCAAAAAGATTCCCCGCAGAAAATCAACCGATGCATCTGGCATGAAGCTCAAAACCAAGAAAGAAGCCATCATTGCCAGAGAAGAAGCGATGGTCGCCCTACGCAAAGAGAAAACCGAACGCCCCAAGCCTGTCCGCAAGACCATCAAAGAGGTATTCCTTGAGTTTTGTCAGAACGGCAGGAAGGACAGAGCGTATCAAACGATTCGCAAGCAAGACAGCTTATGGGAAAACCATCTGTCTGCTCGCTTTGGTGATTGCTATGTGGATGAAATCAGTTCCGGAGAAATCAATGACTATCTGGCGACACTGTATTGTGAAGATGGTCTATCCTTCCGATATGTGGAGAGCTTTCTGAAAATGTTCTACCTGATTTTCGGACAAGCCTATTCCCATAACTATATGGATGTCGATACCTACAACATGCTCTGTGTCAACAAAAATACGAAAATCCACATGCCGAAAATGAAGAATGAGGATGATACCGAAATCGTCTCTTTCAGCAGGGAACAGCTATCCATTCTGGATGATTATTTCAGAGGAACCAATGCGGAAACCGCCTATCTCCTTGGGCGTTATTGCGGTCTTCGTATCAATGAATGCTTTGGCCTGAAATGGGAGAATGTCGACTTGGAGAATGGAACCATCACCATCGACAGGCAGATGCAGTACCAAGAGAGCCTTATCAAGCTGGTTCCGCCCAAGACGCGCAATTCCAAGAGAACCATCCAGCTCTGTGAAACCATGTGGAACCATCTGCGGGAAAAAGCACAGAGGCGGGCAGAAGATGAAAAGAACCTTGCCAGCCTCCGCCAACAGAACCAGCGAATGATTGAAGACATCGACGGTAAGATAATCCCCTCCACTGCACTGGTGAATTGTCTGCCGGACGGGAGGATTCAGACGGTCAACTCCTTCAAATACCCCACCAGAGAAATCAAGAGCAAATTGGGCTTGGATTTCAAATACCACTACCTCCGCCACACCTATGGAACCATGATGGCGGAGCTGAACACACCAACACATCTGCTCTGTAACCAAATGGGGCATGGTCACATCCATGTGACGCAGAGATATTATCTGGCAGTTTCAGAGGACAGCATCAGCATCTTGCGGAACAGAATCAATCAGTTGTGAAGACAGGCCAGAGGCATGAACACCTCTGGCCCTCACTTATTCATACGCATTTCTGACCTTATCAAGATACGCCTTGAACTTCTCCACCTCATCATCAGGCCATGTCAGTTTCGCCCTCTTGCCGAAGCCCAAGAGCCAACCATAGAATTGGTCGCTGATTTCGACATTGGCAGTCACCTTGAAGTGTCTGTCATCTACCTTGCTGTATTGAACATCCTTAGTGCCAAACCTTTCCACAGCAGTATCAAGCAAGAGGTTGATGAACTGGATGGTCACTCGCTTCTGCGTACCGCCATACATGCCGAACACCCTCTGGGCGTAGGTTCGTACATCCAGTTTGGCGAACTCATCATCGCCTTCTCTTGGTTCGCCCGTCAGAGAAACATCCTTCATCCTGTCGATTCGATAGGTACGCATCTTCTGCTTCTCATTCACATAAGCCAGCAGATAATAGTTACCGTCGCTGATAAGAAGCTGATAGGGACTGACCGTATATTTCTCGCCCTTTCGCCTCTCAACCTGTTGACTCATGTCATCAATCGTGTGTTTCAGGTATTTGAAGCTGATTTTCTCCGGCTTGTGGCTCTTGCCCTCCAGCCTCCGACTCATCGCATCGTTGATGACAGAAATGTTGTTCAGCACGCTCCTGTTGTTGGTCTTGACCCTGTCAGTCAGAAACGCATTGTGCTTGATTCTTTCGGCCTGATGCTCGCTGACAAAATCACAGACCACATCCACCAGTCTTTTCGCCTGTCCCTCTGTCACAAACTTTGCGGAATAGACGCACTCCGCCAAGAGACGAATGTCATTCAGGTCAAAATGACGCTGGCGAACATAGAAGCCCTTTCGGTGCGGGTCATAGACCACAAGTTTTTCTTCCTCATCCTCCAGCATTTCTCTGGCTTCATCCAGCGTGCAGTCATTCTCCATCATGATGGAAATGAGGTTGATTTCCCTGATGTCTTCATAAATAGAGCGACGTTCTGCATTCAGCCCGCATTCTTCCAGAAACGCCACAATATCAGATGCAGGGGCAACATGGTTTTCATCGGTATATTTCAAGAGATACTGAAACACCACATAGGGCTTCAATTTATGATTGGGCTGTTTTCCATGTGGCATACTGTCACCTCCGTCATCCTCGCCACAAAATAGGGACTTTTCGCCAAAGGTTTTCCTCTCTTTATATATTTCTATGTGCGGATAACCTTTGGCGAAAAATCCAGTGTTGGACAATGTTGAACAACCCCTCCACTTCCTTTTTCAAGCATCCATGAAAGGAGATGGTTTTCCTGGCTAACATCGGAATCCGCCTTCCCGAACAGGAGAAGGCAATGCTCGCGGTCAAGGCTGACCGCAATGAAACAACCATTTCAGACATTGTGCGGAAACTCATCCGCAACTATTTGGGGAGCGAGGCTCCCCCACAAGAAAAGGAGCATGATTGATGAATATCAATAGAATGAGAGCATCAGCTCTTAAAAGTTAGATGGAAATGAAAGCATTCGCCAATGGAGAAGGAATTCACGCCCAGCACATCAGAGATTATTGTGAGTATGCCGATGCAACTGCGGAAGCCAGTGCGGATGATGTTCGGAGAGAAATCCCCGAAACAGTTCAGAAGGCTGTTGAAAAAGCAGTAGGTCAGCGGAAGGTCGGTATTGAAATCGACAAGCAGTCATTGGCAAAAGCAAAATCCGCAATCAAAGACCTGTTTGACAGCATCGGGAGAATGGGCCGATGAACCTGAACAAAATCAACAGGCAATGGCCAAGGGTATGCGGAGAATCGTTGGCAATGATTGACCGCATGAATACTTGGGACGCCTATGAATGCGGTCTGATTACAAATGAGGAGCGGGAGGCCATTGTGGATGATTTCGTCTGCAAAACTGCCGTTGCCCTTGAAAACAAGCGTTTTGTATCTGCCGAAGAAATACATTGTACTCCGAAATCCGAAATCGTAAAACGATTTAGAAAGGGAGTAGGCCAGACAGAAGCGGAATGAGGGGGCGAAAAAGTATTTTGCCTGAAATACACCGCCCCATGGTATCATGAAGGCCAGCCCCAAGGCACAGCAGGGACAATCACAGCAGAAATGCGTGATTGTCCCTGTTTTTTGCTTTTTTAGATTTTTGTGCCGTCCTTGAACTCAAAGCCGAAAAAATAGTTAGCTTCCAGTGCGTCCGCGATTTTCTCCATTTCTTCTGACGAAAACTTGCCCGTCTTCATACGCTGATTGAAGGCAGAAGGGCTTGTGCCGATGGAGCGCGCAAGTTCTGCTTCGCTCATTCCCCTATAAGCAAGGGCCATTTTGATTTTCTGCGAAATCGTCATGCTATCACCTCTTGAAACATTATACAGAATTTCCTTCTTTGCGTCAAGATAAAAGATAAAATATTTAGAAAAATCTTTAGAAAACGCTTGACAGCGATTAGGTTTTTCTGTATAATATACTTGTAAGAACGGAACAGCAAGTTCCCAAATCAAAGGAGGCAAACACCATGGCAACCAATGAACTGATTCGCAAGCTGACCGAACTGGCAGACCTTCGCAAGATGGCAGAAGACCTCAACGCAGAAATCGAAGCCATTCAGGAGGAAGTCAAAGCCCACATGACCGCCGAAGATACCGACACCCTGACCGCAGGACAATTCAAGGTCACTTGGAAGGAAGTCACTTCCACCCGCATCGACACCACCGCCCTGCGGAAAGACCTCCCCGAAATCTGGCAGGAATACGGCAAGACTACCACAACCCGCCGTTTCTCCGTCGCCTTGGCAAAGTAAAAGACCGAACACCTACCACAGCATTCGGTCAAGCCCATCCCCGAAGTCATCACACAACAGGGGAGCAAGGACATTCTACCACAGTTCCTTGCTCCCCACAAGCAAAGGAGCAAAGAAAAATGGATATTTACAGCGAAGTCACTTCCAGAATCATCAGTGAAATGGAAAAGGGAATCATTCCTTGGGAAAAGCCTTGGGTCGCCTCGGGCGGATGTGTCAGCCATGCGACTGGCAAGCCTTACAGCCTCCTGAACCAAATGCTTCTTGGCAAGGCTGGCGAATATGTCACCTTCAACCAGTGCCAGCAGGAGGGAGGCAAGGTCAGGAAGGGCGAGAAAGCCCATATGGTTGTGTTCTGGAAATTCATCGAGCAGGAGGACGAAGAAACGCACGAAAAGAAGCAGGTTCCCTTCCTCCGCTATTACAGCGTCTTCCACCTCGACCAATGCGAAGGGCTGACCGCCAAATATGACAAGCCCCTCCAGCAATCCGCTAATCCCTGCCAGACCGCCGAAAACATCATTTCTGACTATTGTTTGCGGGAAGGCGTCGCCCTGAACCATGAGGCTGGCGACAGGGCATTCTATCGCCCCTCCAACGACTCCATCACCCTGCCCCATATGGCACAGTTCGCCTTGACCGCAGAGTATTACAGCACAGCCTTCCACGAGCTGACCCACAGCACAGGCCACGCCAAGAGGCTCAACAGACTGGACAGCACAGCCTTCTTCGGCAGTGAAGCATACAGCAAGGAAGAACTGATTGCGGAAATCGGAGCCTCGGCGCTGGTGAATGTGGCAGGGCTGGAAACCGCCCACAGCCTCCGGAACTCCACCGCCTACATTCAGAACTGGCTGACCGTGCTGAAAAATGACAAGCGATTCATTGTCAGTGCGTCAGGCAAGGCAGAGAAAGCGGTCAATCTGATTCTGGGGAGTGCGGTCTGAACCGCCTCCCCATATGGAGGGAAATGCGATGAAGGGTGATTATCTTTCCTATGAGGGCGAAGTTTTGGCAGATATGAGGCTCCTGATTGAAGGGGCTATGGAGGTCTTCAACAGCGACGCACAGCCCTTGACGCGACTGGCAATAGACAACAATCAGCCCGAAGCCTCTGTTGTTCTTGACACCATCGGCACAGCCTTGACCGACCTGCGGACGCACATTCGCGCATTGCAGAGCGAACACATTCAAGAGGCGGTTCGGCAGATGAAGGCGTAGAATCAAACACTTGTTTAGCTTTACAGACACAATGAGGCTCCCGCAGACCGCAAACAGGCAGAAAACTGTCAAGGAAATCAGTCAATGAAACGAAATGCGAAGCGGGAGCCTTTCTTTTACAAGGAGGTCAGCAAATGACAATTTATGGCTATGCGCGCTGTTCCACCAGCGAGGACAAGCAGGACATCAACAGGCAAATCAGGGAACTGAAAACCGCAGGGGCGGAAGAAGTGATTTTTGAGTATGAGCATGGAGATGCCAAGGTGAAAAAGAACCTTCATATGCTCTTGGACATGGCGACTGCGGGCGACACCATCATCACCTTGGAGGTCAGCAGACTATCCAGAAGCACACAGCAACTCTGCGAAATCATTGATACCATCAGGGAGAAGCATCTGCGGTTGGTGATTGTGGGAAGCATCACCATTGACTGCCGGAACGGGAAGACCGACCCCATGAGTGAAGCATTTTTGCAGATGGCTGGCGTATTCAGTCAGCTGGAACTGGCGATGATTCGGAGCAGGGTGCGGTCTGGCATGGAGAATGCCAGAGCAAAAGGCAAGCATATCGGCAGAAGACCCACAACCAAGGATGACATTCCTGCGGTGTTCTACAAACACTATCCCGCATTTGTGGCAGGGAGCATGAATGTCAGCGAACTGGCAAGGGTGTGTGGGCTGTCAAGGCCTACTGTGTATAAGTATTTGAAGATGGTGGGATGAAGAATGCCCCTGCTTTCCTGTTGAGGGAGAGCAGGGGCTTGCTTTCATTTCTTTCATCCATTTATCCGCTTAGCCTTGTCATACAAGTATTTCCCCATTGTCATGGCAGAAGGTTGTTTCCAACTTCCCAAAAACTTGTTCCAAAAATTACCCTGGAACCATCGAATTGAAGCGTATTTCTTCTCACCTCGCTCTCGGGCTTCTCCCGAAATCATATCATCAGTAATTCGCAGAGCAGTTTTAACTTCACGAAGCTTCGTATATCCATATCCATACACATACAAAACATAAACTGTAACATCAGGATCTGCTAAAACTTGCTTAGCTTGTTCTTCCAATATAGCTTCATCACTCATGGCAAAAGCTTTATCGCAACCATATATGATTAATCCTCCTAAAATAATAGGAACAATATATGACGCGAGGCCAACTGCAGTTCCCGCAAATATTCCTATCAAACTCGGGACAAGGATTATGATAATGACTATTAACAAGAAGACAATCATGAAATACTTTTCCTCCTTTTGAATGCTTTCGTCCTGTTCATTCCTTCGGAAAACAAGTCCTGCATCGTTTCAAATTATTATCAGCAAACTTGACCGCGGACTGTTCAGTTTCAAAATCAGCCCATTTCACCAGTCCTTTCACCTGACAACAGCGTCCATCGTTGATGTGCAGAGTATAGACCTTCTGGCGAGTATTGAGAACAAACAGCTTCTTGTTCTTATCAATTCTATCTTCTCTTTGCAAGCAGACATCCCTCCTTTACATCTATCAGAACCACGCCAACATAACAACAGAAAATGCTAACTGCGTGCCTCCTTTCGCCCCTACGCATTACACTCTTGCTTATCCCACACGCATAAACAAGGATATTTTGCTTCATAATAGATTATAGCAAATATACTTGGACATTTCAACCATAAACAACAATAAATCTTCGGCTTTTGACATCTTCCAATGGTCTATCATATCCATGAGGTGATATGGATGGACGAAAACTTCATTCGCGACAGAATCACACAGCTTCGCCTTCGCAAGGGTGTGTCAGAATACCAGATGAGCTATGACCTCGGGCACAGCAGAGGTTATGTATATAATATATCTTCTGGCAAGGCTCTGCCCCCGATGAAGGAATTTCTCGCCATCTGCGATTACTTTGAACTCACACCTCAACAGTTTTTCGATGAGAATACGCAGAATCCCGAACTGATTCAAAAGGCAATCTCTGGTATGAAGCAACTGAATGAGGATGACCTTCTTATGCTCCTTGGTTTTATCAACAGGTTGCTGAAAAAAGATTGAAAGATGTATCGCAGTTCTTCAAAAGATGTATAGAAGTTGAGGCGAAGATGTATGAAAGTTGCATCTTCGCCTTTGGTTATGTGCGGGGCTGGCTCCTCCGCCCTTTTTGTCTAAACAAAAAAGGTATGCCAACAACGCCTCCTGTCGGAGACGGGCATACCAAGGTGGCGTCCGTCGTGGCGTAGGCCACGACGAGACGCCGTTGCCTCCTTGCTTCGCAAGGAGAGCAACGCTATTTCCTGCCAAAATTGTCTGTAACCATTATAGATATAGACAATTTTGGCAGACTGCTGTCATTCATCAGGCTGGGTGATAACTGCGTATCGCAGACTGTTTTTGCGTCCCTCAGTCACGCAATAGTTGCAGTCAATCAGCATCTTGTGGATGGTTGTCCATTTGAATTGTCTGCCGAACTCATTATTGTGGTTGATGATTTCGCACAGGTTTGCCTTGTCCTGCGTGAACAGAGGTCGGTTCAGAAAATCCTCTGGCACAGTCAGAGCAGTAGGGTCATTGGAGGGCAGATAGAGACAGGACAGGTCGCTATTCACTCGCCCTCGCACCTGAATCTGTGTTTCCCTGTCGCCACTGTGGACAATCACATAATCGATATGGGATTTGATTTTCAGGCTGGTTTCACTGCTGGCATTTATGATAAGCAGATGATATTCTGCGGGGATTTCAAAGTTGTTCAGGAGATGTTTTCGCACATTCAGTTGTTCTTCTGACATTGTATGGTCAGCGTTGCGAATACTCCAAATGCAGATGGGGTTCAGACCAAGGTTGCGTGCGTCTGCCTCAATCGCCTTCATGGTGCTGATGTGGGACACATAACAGATGCCAGTTTCAGAAGGGTCAAGAGCAGTCAGCAGGTATTCCAGATTGGTGTAAGGAATGGTCTGATGGGTTGCGTACTGAATCAGGTCGCTGTCATCGACAGGCACATCGCAATGGGGAGCGTCAAACTCTCTCTTGATGCGTTCAGGGGTTGCGGACAGGGCGATGACCTTGGTGTGGTCATTTCGCACTGCTCTTTCGATGCCATGCTTGGCGATGGAGTGCGAATTGGGTTGGGGGCCGAACTTGGCGAACTTGAACAGGCTATGGAGTTCATCACAGATGATGTACTCAAAATGCTCATGGAAGTCAGGGTATTTCTCCAAGAGGATGCCAAACTTGGCGTAGGTGATGACCACAATGCGTTCATCATCATCAAAACTCAGAGCCTCGCCATCGACTTCAACATCCCAATAGCGATAGATGGAGCGTGCTTTGTAGTTCTTCAGGATTTGCTCCCTGCCATTGATGGTGTCAATCAGATAGACCACCTTATGAACTGCGTCAGTCAGGGTCGCAGGAATTGCAGTCAGGGCGAAATAGGTCTTGCCACTTCCTGTGGGGGCATTGATGATGTTCAGATGGTCTTTTTGCAGAGCGTCCAGTTTTACAACTTCGGACAAATACTTTGTGCCAGTCACAGGAATAGCCTCCTTCTTTTTTAAGCAACCTTCAGGTCTTCGCCAACTTCGATGACCTTCGGCTCATCCACCATGCCAAACTTGGCAATTTCAGGGTACTTGTCGAGGAACCAACTCTTGATGACAGGATAGCGGAACGCCTTGCCGTGGCATTCGGAAATCAGACGCATCTCATGGAAGTCATGCAGATTCTTCTTGATGGTTTCTACGGAACCGTGAGTCATGATGTAGTCTTCCATGTACTCATAGGTCAGGCCGTTGTAGGTCTTCTTGTTGGGGTTCCGCTTGATTTGACGCTGGATGACAGTGTAGTTGGGGTAGTCCTTGCGGACACGCTGGAGGTGGGCGTATTCGTCGCTCATGGTGTTCTCGGCATACTTGGCGAAGGTTCTGTCCATGACAATCGTTCTTTTCTCATGGTTCAGCGTCAGAGTGTTCTTCATGGTCTTGTCCTCTCTTTCTCTTGGTCGATGGGGAATCAGGCAGTCTTCTTGGCGAGCAGAGCATTGCGACGGGCTTCATACTTCGTATGAGCTTCCGATTCACGCTCGGTTTCCTTCTGAGCCTTTTTCAGCAGTTCCGCACGCTTCTTATGGAAGTCGGCGATTTCGGGGTACTTATCAAGGAACCATTCCTTAATTTCCTGATAGTTGAAGGATTCAGCAAGGACTTCTTCGCCCGCCTTGCTGATGCCACGCAGTTCCATGTATTCCTGCATGACGGTCTGTTCTCCATCATCATGAGTCAAGATGTACTTCTCCATGTAAGCGTAGGTCAGGCCCTTGAAGGTGGGCTTGTCGTTCTTGGGAGCCTTGCGGGTAATGGTCACAACCTTGTAGTTGGGGTAGTCCTTGCGAGCCATCTGGAGCAGATTGTACTCATCAGTGCCGAACTTGGAGGAAGCGGTAGCGAAGGTCTTGGTCAGCTCGATGGTGCGATTCTTCGCATTGATGGTGATAGCAGTCATGGTGATTACCTCTTTCTTTCTGACTCTCTTGGGAGTCTGTTGTTTATTTCCGAAGGTTTTGTTCCCTTCGTTGTGATTACATTATACGATACCCCGCCTCATAACCTGTCGTTTTATTGGTACTGGTTAGTTTTTCTCAAAAAAATAGAGCGAGCAGTTATGCGACTCTCGCCCTACAAAAAGATGTATCTGCGTTGATTCAGAGTTGATTGATTCTTGCTTGGAAGTTGAGTGTAAGATTTGGAATGTTGCTCTGGTTTTGCTTACAGGTTGTGTGCTATACTGCTTCTGCGAAGTATGTACCACTTCTGCGATGTACCACTTTTGCCCGTATTTCACCCTTCACAGAGGCGGGCAGAAGCGGGTTGTACCACCGATGTACCACTTTGGGCACGTAAAAAGGCCAGCCCCATACAGGACTGACCCTTCAAAACCCTTGGAATTACTTGCCGAAGTAGCGCTTCAGCAGGCCCTCGAACGCCTTGCCGTGGCGGGCCTCGTCGCGGGCCATCTCATGCACGGTGTCATGGATCGCGTCGAGGTTGAGCTGCTTGGCCATCTTGGCCAGCTCGAACTTGCCGGCGGTCGCGCCGTTCTCGGCGTCCACGCGCATCTCGAGGTTCTTCTTGGTGGAGTCGGTCACGACCTCGCCCAGCAGCTCCGCGAACTTCGCGGCATGCTCAGCCTCTTCGTAGGCCGCCTTCTCCCAGTACAGGCCGATCTCCGGATAGCCCTCGCGGTGCGCCACGCGCGCCATCGCCAGATACATGCCCACCTCAGAGCACTCGCCCGCGAAGTTCTCGCGCAGGCCCTTGATGATCTCTTCCGGCGCGTCCTTCGCGATGCCGACGACGTGCTCAGCGGCCCAGGTCTTCTCACCCTTCATCTCGGTGAACTTCTCGCCCGGCACCTTGCACAGCGGGCACTTCTCGGGCGGGGTGTCGCCCTCATGCACATAGCCACAAACCGGACATACCCACTTCTTCATATTCGTTGCCTCCTATACTCAAGTTTATTTGTTTCCTTTGGCTTGCAGGCTTCTCTCGAAACCTTATGTCATTATCATACACGAGTTTGCTTCGCTTGTCAATGCCTTTTGCAGAATTTGTGAGAATTATTCTCACTTCAATACCCTGATCCTGTTGTGCTGCCTCAGCGGCCGAAAATCAGCACAGCGCCAAGCGCCGCAACCAGCACCGCAATCAGGACATCCAGCGCCCACACCGGAATATTGATCTTGTCATAGATCTCTTCCTTCAGGTTCTTTCTCTGCTTTGTCTCCTCGACGATACGGTCCACCATTTCCTCGTCGATTTGCTTTTTGCCGGATTTCTTTTCAACGATTGCCAACGGAAAGCCCTCCTGAGAATCCTTATCAAAATCGAGCCCGCCGCACAGACACTCCAGCGGCGGGCAAAGAGAATGAAATTACTTCTTGGCCAGATACTTGCGCAGGTCAAGCGCGACCGCGATGATGATGACCAGGCCCTGCGCGACGTAGGTATAGGAGGACTCGACGCCCAGGAACTGCAGGACGATCTTCAGCACCTCGAACACCAGAACGCCGACGAGGATGCCGGTGATCCTGCCGACGCCGCCGTTGACGGAGACGCCGCCGATGGTGCAGCCCGCGATGGCTTCAAGCTCCCAGCCCATGCCGGTGTTGACGGAGCAGCCGCCGGACTTGGCGCAGACCAGGAAGCCGGTCAGGCCGTAGAGCAGGCCGGCCAGCATGTAGATCTTGATCTTGCTCTTCGCCACGTTGATGCCCGCCACCTCGGCCGCATTCTCGTTGCCGCCGATCGCGTACATGTACTTGCCGTAGCGGGTCTTGTTATAGAGGAACCACATGAGCAGGCCGACGCCGATGGCGATTACCGTGAGGTTGGAGAGCATGCGGGTGCCGACATAGCCGGTCGCCAGGCCGGTATAGTCATTGCGCAGGCCGCCGATCGGAATCGCGCCGGTGTAGATCAGGCACGCGCCGTAGACCAGCGTCTGCATGCCCAGGGTCGCAATGAACGGCGGAACCTTCAGGAACGCGATGACGGAGCCGTTGACCGCGCCGATCAGGCCGCACAGCAGCATGACCATCACGAGCACGAGGATCAGCGGCAGCTCCGGCAGGTTCGGATAGAACTTGTCGCCGTAGCACGCCTTCTGCATCAGGATGCCGGAGAGGCAGGCCGCCAGGCCCATCACGCGGCCGGCGGACAGGTCGGTGCCCTTGGTGATCAGGCAGCCGGAGACGCCGCAGGCGATGATGAAGCGCACGGCGGTGTTGGAGAGCAGGTTGCGGATGTTGTTGACGGAGTAGAAGTTCTTGTTCTGCGTGCTGGTGAAGATGGCGGCCAGCACGATCATCACGATAATCGCGTTATCGGAAAGCCACTTGGTGACGGCCTTCGCATTCAGTTTCTTGCCCATATCCTTGTTCTCCTTTATGCGTGGTAGATCGTGCGTTCATCAGACAGCCGCAGAGGGCTGGGTTTCAAACTGCGTCGCCAGGGTCATGATGTTCTCCTGGTTGGCGTCCTTGCCGTCGATGAAGCCGGTAATGCGGCCGTCGCACATGACCATGACGCGGTCGCTCATGCCGATAATCTCGCTCATTTCCGAGGAAATCATGATGATGCTCTTTCCGGCGCGCGCCAGTTCTTCGATGATGCAGTAGATCTCGTACTTGGCGCCGACGTCAATACCGCGGGTCGGCTCGTCCAGGATGAGCACATCCGGGTTGTTCGCCAGCCAGCGGCCGATGAGCACCTTCTGCATGTTGCCGCCGGAAAGGGACTGAATCTGCGTCTTGGAGGACGGACACTTGATGCTCATCTTCTTGACGTTGTCCTGCACCAGCTGCTCGATCTTCCTGTCGTTGATGACGATACCCATGTCCAGGTACTGGTCAAGGCTGGCGATGGAGATGTTGTCCGCGACGGAGAGCACGCCCATGATGCCGGTTGCGCGGCGGTCCTCCGTCAGCAGCGCAATGCCCTGCTTGATGGCATCGCGCGGGCGGGTGATCTTGAGCTCCTTGCCCTTGTATTTGATGGTACCCTTGCTGTGCAGGCGGATACCGAACAGGCCTTCCATCAGCTCGGTACGCTGCGCGCCGACCAGGCCCGCCACGCCGAGGATCTCGCCCTTGCGGACGTTGAACGTGCAATGGCGGAAAGAACGCGGATTGATGGAGGTGAAGTCCTCCACCTCAAAGACGGACTCGCCGGGCACATTGTGGCGCTCCGGGAAGAGATTGTTCAGCTCACGGCCGACCATCTGGGTGATGATCTTGTCCGTCGTCATCTCCTTGGAATTCCAGGTGCCGATGTACTTGCCGTCGCGCATGATCGTCACTTCATCGGAAATGCGCAGGATCTCGTCCATCTTATGGCTGATGTAGACGATTGCGACGCCTTCAGCCTTGAGGTCCTCGATGATGCGGAAGAGCGCCTCAACCTCGTTGGCCGTCAGCGAGGAGGTCGGCTCGTCCAGGATGAGCACCTTGCAGTCCGCCGAGACCGCCTTGGCGATTTCAACCGACTGCATCTGGGATACGGACAGGTCGCCCAGGCGCTGCTTGGGATCAAAGTTCATGCGAACCTTTTTGAGCAGCTTGGCGGTGTCATCGTTCATTTTCGCGTGATCCACCACCGGGATGAAGCCCAGCAGCTTCTTCATCGGGTAGCGTCCGATGTAGATGTTCTCGGCAACGGAGCGCTCCGGAACCGGCTGCAGCTCCTGGTGCACCATGGCGATGCCCATTTCCAGCGCCTGCAGCGGATCGTTGATGGTCACTTTTTTGCCTTCGTAGTAGATTTCGCCCTCGTCCATCTTGTAAATGCCGAACATGCACTTCATCAAGGTGGATTTGCCGGCGCCGTTTTCGCCCATCAGGGCGTGTACCGTGCCGGGTCTGAGCTTCAGCTGAGCGTGGTCAAGCGCCTTGACACCGGGAAACTGCTTGACGACGCCCCGCATTTCAAGCCGATATTCCGACATGAATCTGCCTCCTCTTACTGCTATGTAAAAGGGTGCGTGCGCACCAGCGCACGCACCCACGGATCCTTTGCGTAAGAAACTTACTTGGTGACCATCACGTAGTCGACCCAGTAGTACTTCTCGAGGGTCTCGCCAGCGGCAGCCTTGAGGGCGGCATCCGCAGCAGCGTGAGACTGACCATTGTGGTCGTTGAGGACGGTACCGGTCATCTTGCCTTCGTTGACCATCTCAACGCACTCCGCCAGAGCGTCAACGCCGAGGAGCGCGATGTCCTCGCCCACAACGCGGCCGGCGTCCGCGATCGCCTGATAGGCGCCCAGCGCCATGGCGTCGTTGTTGCAGAAGATGACGTCAACGTCGCTGCCGAACTGCGTCAGAGCGGTCGCGGCCAGCTCCTGGCCCTTGGTCTGATCCCAGTCGCCGCGCTGCTTGAACAGCTCGTTGACCTGCAGGCCGGCGTCGGTCAGGGCCTTGACGGAGAACTCGGTGCGGTACTGCGCGTCAACGTTCTCCGGGTCGCCCATGATCATGACGTAATCCACCACGCCGTTGCCGTTGTAGTCGCCCTTGTTGTCCAGAGACAGAACGATGTTGCCCTGCATGGTGCCGGACTGACGGGCGTCAGCGCCGACGTAGCAGAAGTTGCCGTTCAGAGCCATATCCTCAGCGGACGGCTCACGGTTGATGAACACGACCGGGATGCCTGCGGCGTCAGCCTTCTGGATGACGGCGGCGGCGGAAGAGGACTGCACGAGGTTCAGGATCATGACGTCAACGTTGTCCGCGATGAAGCCATCGATCTGGTTGGACTGCTCAGCCTGGTCGTTCTTGCCGTCCATCACGGTGATGTTCTCAGCCGGGATGCCGCAGTCTTCGGTCAGGTAACGGACGAGCTCCTCACGATAGAGGGTCATGAAGTTATCTGCAAACTGATAGATGGTGATGCCGATCTTGGGGGCATCGGCCAGGGCCACGCCGCAGGTCGCGACGATGACGAGCGCCATGAGGACAGCGAGGATCTTTTTCATTGGGAATACACGCTCCTATTCTTATATTTTCAACGGGATTCCACCCGCTGATTGACACATTGGAAACGATTCTTCAGTCAAAATCGCCAGTTCTGCGTCTATTATAAACAAGTTCTGCACAGATGTCAACGTCCTATTTTGTCGAAAAAGCGAATTTGCCCTACATTTAACTTTCTCTTGCAAACCGGCGCGATTTCGTTCATAATGATAGACATGATTGAGGCCGCAGCCTGCGGTTTTTTATGGAAAGAGGTTATATGATGAATCCGATGCTTTTGTCCGACATCAAGCGTGACGACCGCTTTGAAGGCTTTTTGATTGTGCGCACGGCGGAGCAGCGCGCCTCCTCCAACGGCAAATTTTATCTTGACATGACCCTCGCCGACCGCTCCGGCTCCATCAACGCAAAGATGTGGGATGGCACCGTGCAGCCGCCGGTGGCCGGCAGCATCGTCAAGGTCCGCGCCACAGGCAATGAGTTCAACGGCCGCATGCAGCTGCGCGTCGAGAAGATCCGCGCCGCGGAGAAGAAGGATGATGTGGACATGTCCTCCCTCATCCCCTGTGCCCCGGGCGACCCGAAGAAGATGCTCGAGGACGTGGTGCGCGCGGCGGACCGCATCGCGGACAAGGACCTGCGCCTGATCACCTGCGCGCTGCTGGATCGCGCCGGCGACAAGCTGCTCACCTTCCCCGCCGCCAAGCAGATGCACCATGCCGAGCGCAGCGGCCTTTTGCACCACATGACCACCATGCTGCGCGCTGCGGGTGCCATCATGACGGTCTACCCGCAGCTCAACCCCAGCCTGCTCACCTCCGGCGTCATCATTCACGATCTGGCGAAGATCGACGAGATGGACGCGGACGCGCTGGGCCTGGTTTCCGATTACAGCATCGACGGCAAGCTGCTGGGGCACATCGTGCGCGGCGTGGTCAACATCCAGACCGCCGCGGATAAGACCGGCGCCAGCAAGGCAAAGGCGCTGCTGCTGCAGCACATGGTGCTCTCCCACCACGGCATCCCGGAGTACGGCAGTCCGATGGCGCCCAAGTTCCCGGAGGCCGAGGTGCTCAACACGCTGGACACGCTCGACGCGCGGCTGTTTGAGATGGACGAGGCGCTCTCGCGCGCTATCCCCGGCGGCTTCTCCGAGAAGGTCTGGGGGCTGGACAACCGCCAGCTCTACCGCATCCCGGACGACCAGCTGACGAAGTAATCTGCGTAAAAACCGCCAGTCAGGCGGCCCATGCTGCTGAGCTGGCGCTTTTCTCGATCGTCATCTTTCTCGGGCATGACATCAGGGCTCGACGAATCGGAATTCGGAGGATAGCGTATATGAAATACAAAGGAACGCTTATTGTTGTTAAAGACTGCAACCGTGCTCTAAAGTTTTATCGTGATATGTTTGGGCTTCAACTTCTACAAGACAACGATGGAAATATGGAACTGACGGATCATTTGTATTTGCAGGAGTTGGGTTACTGGGAAGACTTCACGAAAAAACGCATAATTTCAAACAGCAATCAGTCCGAATTATATTTTGAAGAACCCAATATAGAAGAATTTGTGGCACGACTTGAGCTGCTCTACCCCGAGACGGAATATGTCAATCGTCTGATGACACACAGCTGGGGGCAAAAGGTGGTCAGATTTTATGACCCTGACGGAAATCTGATTGAAGTAGGAACACCCGTGTAACACAGTTCGGCAACTTCCAGTTTGACAGGCAGAAGAACAGAAACGGTGAACGAGCAAGTGGTTCGTTCACCGTTTCTGTTTCATCCTGCATATACCATTCTGTCTGATCAGCCCCGTCTCAATCGTAGGCCGCTGTGCGGCCTGCTCTGAGACTACTTTTTCATGATTGGGGGATACGTTAGGGCTGCCGCCCTAAAACCTGCCTGAGGGATTTTATCCCTCAGACTCCCTTCTCCGCTTCGCGCGCACAACCGCAGCCGACAGAAATTCCGTCAAAACTCCGCCGTCGCGTTCATGCCGATGCGCACGTGTTCGTTCTCCGGGAGCTGAATCGTCACATCGAAGCTCGCGGAGGTACCGCCCTCGGCGCTCGCACCCGCGATCTTGACCACCGTGCCGGTCATCGGCTCGTCGGGATACGCGTCCAGCGTCACCTTTACCTCCATGCCCACCTGAATCGCCGCCAGGTCATCCTCGTCCGTCGGGCAGACCAGCTGCATGTCCTTTCTCTCACAGAAGGTGGCCATCGGCTGATCCTTGGCGATCTGCTCGCCGCTTTGCGCCAGCACGGAGAGCACCACGCCGCCCACGGGCATGTTCACGGTGCCGTCGCTGCCGCGCAGGCCGTCCAGCGCGTCCGGCACGATCTCAAAGAGCAGGTCGCCGCGCCTGACGCGCTGTCCATCCTGCACATGCACCGCGCGGACATAGCCCTCCGCCGTCACACCGACCGGATCGACGCGGTGCACCGTGCCCTCGCCGATGCGGCTGGCGCCGGTATAGCGGATATCGCGGTAGACCTTCACCTTCTCATTGATGCGGATGTCGTCAAACGACGTCACCTCCAGCGTGTAGTTCCTGCCGTCCACGCTGGTGACAATCGCATCGCCGACGCGGTCGTTGTTGGAATCCGAGCGGATATACACCTTTTCGCCCACATGGACGATCTTGTACTCGTTCTCGCTGGCCGCGCCTGCCGTCGTGCAGCTCGCGGTATAGAGCGTATCGCGCTCCATGTAGCACAGTGCGCCGTAGCGGTCCTGCACAGAGGCCGCGCTGTCGCCCGGCTGGGCAAACACACCGGTGATCGTGCCGTCAAAGTCCGCATAGATCTTGTCCGCGCTGATCGTAAAGAGCGTCTCGCCCTGCTTAATCATGTCGCCCTCGCGCACCGCGTAGTCACCCACCATGCCGCTGTGCGGCGCGGCAATCGTCTGGGTTCTGACCGCCTCGACCGTGCCGTCGATGCAGATCGTCTCCGCCGCCAGCGCGCACGCCGGCAGCATCAGCGCCGCAAGCAGCGCTGCCATTTTCTTCTTCATATTGATCCCTCTTCGGTTCTTGATTGAAAGTTGTTCTATAGGACACCCTCTGCTGCAGTGGGAACCTCATCCGCCCTTCGGGCACCTTCCCCATAGGGGAAGATCAGGTTACTATACCCTCTCCGCAGCCTTCCCCCATGGGGAAGGTGGCACGGCGTCAGCCGTGACGGATGAGGTTACATGCTGCGCAGTGCATCGATCGGGTTGAGGTTGCTGGCCTTGCGCGCGGGCGCCCATCCGAAGATAATGCCCACCGCCGCCGAGAAGCTCACGCCCAGGCCGATGGCGAACGTGTTGAGCGAGAACGCGATGTCCGTGTTCACGCAGATCGCCAGCGAGACGCTCAGACCCACAAACACGCCGATCACGCCGCCCAGCAGCGACAGGATGATCGCCTCGATCAAAAACTGCATCTGAATCTGTCCGGGCTCCGCGCCCAGCGCCTTGCGCAGGCCGATCTCCGTCGTGCGCTCCGTGACGGTCACAAGCATCATGTTCATGATGCCGATGCCGCCGACGACCAGCGCAATCGAGGCGATGCCCACCAGCAGAGACGTCATCATCGAAGTCATCAGGTTCATGGCCTCGGTCATCGATTCCATGTTGATGATCGTGTAGGTGTCATCCTTGTAGTTGAAGAGGCTGTCCAGCACGCCCTCCATCTCCTCCACCGCCGCGTCCGTCTCGTCCGGGTCGGTGACGTAGACCTCCAGCGTGGAGACCGTCGAGGTCTTCATCAGCTTCTTCGCCGTGGAGTACGGCACATAGATCGTGCCGTCATTGCTGCCGCCCAGCAGGATCTGGGAAAACAGGCTCGAGTTCTCGTCCTGATCGATCATGCCCACGACCGTCAGCTCACGGCCGTCCAGGTACAGCGTCTGCCCGATCGGATCCTCGGCAAAAAACAGCGTCTGCGCCGCGTCGCCGTCCACCAGGCACACGCGCGATTCCTGCTCGACGTCGATCACATTGATCGCGCGGCCGCGCGCGAGCAGATCGGCATTGTGGTCAAAGAAGGTGCCGTCGTTGCCGGAGACCAGCATATTGTCCGACCAGACGCCTCCGCGCTTGGCAGTCATCGTCGCGCTCAGCGAGGGCGATACGCCCGCCACATGCTCGCAGCCCAGCAGCTGCGCAAGCTCCGCGTCCGTCAGGCCCCGCTTGAGCGCCGTGCCGGTGATGGAGACGCGCAGCGTGCCCAGGCCCATGGCGTCAAACTGGGCGTTCATGGTGTCCGTCGCGCCCTGCACGACGGTCATCAGCGCGATGATCGCCGCCACGCCGATGATGATGCCCAGCGTGGTCAGGAACGTGCGCATCTTGTTGCCGGTGATGTTGGTGAGTGACATGCTCACGCTCTCCACGAACATGTCCCACTTCTTTTTCAGCTTAGTCATACGCGCTCACCCCCTCCGACAGCACGCCGTCCAGGATGTTGACGATGCGCGAGCCATGGCGGGCGATCTTCAGGTCGTGCGTGATCATGACGATGGTGCGTCCCTCGTCATGCAGGGCCTCAAACAGCTCCATCACCTGCTCGCCGGTCGTCTGGTCCAGCGCGCCGGTCGGCTCGTCCGCCAGCAGAATCGTGGGGTTTGTCGCCAGCGCGCGGGCAATCGCCACGCGCTGCTGCTGTCCGCCGGAGAGCTGGTTGCGGTTGTGGTGCAGCTTGTCCTTGAGGCCCACGCGCACGAGCATCTCCTCCGCCCGCCGCGCACGCTCCCTGGGCGGCACGCCCGCGTACACCAGCGGCAGCTCGACGTTCTTCAGCGCGTCCAGCCTCGGCAGCAGCTGGAACTGCTGGAAGATGAACCCGATCTCGCGGCTGCGGATGCGCGCCAGCTCCTTCTGGTCCAGATCCCGGATCGTCCTTCCGTGCAGGATGTAGGTGCCTGACGTCGGCGTGTCCAGACAGCCGATGATGTTCATCAGCGTGGACTTGCCGCTGCCCGACGGGCCGAGCACCGAGAGGAACTCGCCCTCGTCGATGTCAAGATCAATGCCCTTGAGGATCGTCTGAATCTCATCGCCCATTTGGTACTGCTTCACGATTCCCCGCATGGAGAAAAACTCGCTGCTCATTGACTCCTCCGGTTGGCCAGCATCGGGCTGTTCTGCCGCGCCAGCTCCATGAGCTCCTTCATGCTCATGCCGCTCGGCTTCAAAACCGTGTCGCCTGCGGACAGGCCGCTGGTGATCTCGCAGGTGATGCCGTCGCTCATGCCCACCGTCACCGGCACGCGGGCCGGCTCCTCCCTGCCGGAAGCCATATAGACAAACGGCTTGTTGTACTCGTCAAACTGTACCGCATCCAGGCGCAGCAGCACCGCGCCGACAGCCTGCTCGCGCAGGACCTTCGCGCTCACCTGCATGCCCGGATATGCGCCCGAAAGCTCGCCCACCGGAACCGTCACCGTATAGTAGCTCAGATCGCCGGAGGCCGTGCCGTTCTTGTTGAGCGCGGACACGCTGCCCTCGATCTTCCCGTCCGTCGCCAGGATCGTGACAGAAACCGGCGTGCCCGGCGTCACCGCCTTCACGTCGTACTCGTCCACATCCAGCTGAACCTCCAGATGGTCCATGTCGATGATCTCCGCCACTGTCATGCCCGCCGTGACCACGTCGCCTTCCTTCACGAACAGGCCGGTCACCTCGCCGGAAAGATCCGCCTTCACGATCTCGCCGCCGTCCAGACGGTAGATGCGGTCGCCCTTGCGCACCTTCTGATTCTGCTGTACATACACCGTGCGCACGGTGCCGGCCTCGCCGGAGGTGAGCGTCTGCCTGCTCGGGGCGCAGACCAGACCGTCAAAGTTATAGTATGTCGTCAGGTCGCCTTCAGTCGCCGTGACCTCCGTATACGCCGCAGACTTCGTCTGACGGTTCAGCATCAGAACGCCCGCCACGACAAGTACGGCAAGCAGCAGAAGCACGACCCACTTGAGTCTCTTCCCTCTTTTTTTCACACAGGGTACCTCCTTATGTTGTGTTCCCCATTATACAATACCCTGCGGAATTATTCCACAGGGTGAGATAAATTCTTGAAATCAGTCAGTTGTGAAATCCGATCAGCTTCTCATAGAAGTCCACTGCGCCGCGAATGTCCTCGCTGTCGGGCTTGCCCTTGGCGATGCCGCCAATCAGCCTGAACGGCCCGAATGTGTTGAATCCGTAGCAGCCGTATTCACCCAGCACCTGCGCATGCTTGCTCATCACGGCCTCCCTGATGCTCGCGGTATAGCCGTCCTTCTTTGCGCCATAGGTATACAGGAAGAAGGTCTTTCTTCCCTCGGGCATCTGCTCCCTCGCTAGCTTGATGACGCTCTTGTGGAATTTGGAATAGTAAATGCCGGATGCAAATCCGACCGCATCGTATCCGCTCAAATCGCCGCCCTCAAGCGCATCAATCAGCGTCACGTCCAGGTGTGCCTCCTTGATCGCCTTGAGCAGCTTGAGCGTGTTCTCATGATGCCTCGAGTAATATACAATCGCCGTTTTCATCGTGATTCCTCCTTGACGAATATTGGTACGGATACTATACTATGTATGCATTCCATGCACAAGTACGCAGAATCATCGTACCTGGTATGGTCAATCATACCGGAGGGACACCATGAAAAAGGATCTGACTGCTGAAGAATACCTCAGCCGCATC
Organism: Candidatus Ventricola sp.; assembly: GCA_051883755.1. GTDB lineage: Bacteria > Bacillota > Clostridia > Christensenellales > Aristaeellaceae > Ventricola. The sequence goes on along the minus strand of JBJEUI010000105.1, from coordinate 20,822 downwards.
ATGTCGGCGGAGACTGTACAGGAAACCTGCCCGATGCGCCGCACGCTGAGCATGCTCAGCGGAAAATGGCGCACGCACGTCATTTATGCGCTGTGCCGGCAGCCCGCCTGCCGCTTCGGCGAGCTGAAAAAGGCCGTTCCGCAGATCACAAACACCATGCTCACCTCCACACTGCGCGATCTGGAGGCGCTGGGCATTGTCCGCCGAAAGCAGTTCAACGAGATTCCCCCGCACGTCGAATACAGCCTGACGGAAAAAGGAAAAGCCCTTTTGCCGGTGTTCACCGAACTCGCCAAATGGGGCGAGACTTATCTGGGCGAGGATGCCCCGGACGCATAAAGCCGCTGCAAAGCGGCTTTTCTCTTGTACACTCCTTCCACCATCCTCCGGATGGTCCCCCTCCCTCAAGAGGGAGGCTTGTCTGCGCCTTGAGGGCTCCCTCTTGAGGGAGTGTCCTCTTGCCTAAAAAAGCGGGCCGCGGGGTTCCCATGCCCCGCGGCCCAATTTGGAAGGAATCTCGATTCAGTTGTGTACGTCCCTATGTCGGAAATGCATCCGGCCGCATGCCGGTGTGTTACGCCTTGTCGCCCGCCTTGACGTGCTTCTTCTTGGGCGCAACGCTGCTCCACGCGTGCATCACCAGCGCCAGGGCGATAACGCCGTAGCACATGAACACGCGGAAGTACTCGCCAATGGCTGCGTCGCCAAACAGGTTCTTGCCGGCCGCCGGGGCGAGGATGAACATCAGGTGGAAGAGCACGGTGCCCAGCAGAGCCTGCGTATTCGTCGCACGCACGACGGACGCGCCGCCGACCAGAATGGCCGCGCCGGCGTACAGGCCGACCTGGTCCGCTGCGCCGTAGGTCTGGAACGCGCCCAGGTTCTGCACGAAGATGAGCTGGCCCCAGCCGGCCAGGACGGTGGAAATCGTGATGGCGATGATGCGGACCTTGTCCACATTGATGCCCGCCGCGTTGGCGACGGTGCGGTTCTGGCCCACCGCGCGGAACTGCTGGCCCAGGCGCGTGCGCATCAGCACGACGTTGAACAGGCACAGCAGCGCGACGATGCCGAAGGTCGCCATCGGCACCTTGACCATGGAGAACAGGCTCTTCATCACCGGCAGCTGCATGAGCACGCAGACGATCGCCAGCGCGCCCAGCTGAATGCCCAGCTTTTTGCCGTCCTTGCGGTGGCTGCGCACGAAGCCGATGATCAGGCCCGCCGCAATCACCAGCGCGAAGACCAGCACCGCCTGGGAAACCGGCAGCTGCCAGAGCTTTTCCAGCGTGCCGCCCATGCCGCCGGCCTTGGACAGGTCGATGGTGTTGGCGATGCCGGAGGAGCCCTTGATGGTCAGATCCGGGTTGTTGATGGGGATGATGTTGTCAAAGATGAACAGGCACAGCAGCTGATACAGACCGTTGGCGAAGTAGCCCAGGATCATGCCGCCGATCATCTCCTGGCCCTTCATCTTGTTGAGGATCTTGCCGATGCCAAAGCCGAAGAGCGCCGCCATCGGGACGGTCAGCGCCGCGGCCGCCAGGAAGCTTGAGAAGCCCTGCAGGCCCCACTCGAGCACCAGGATGCAGGCGATCTGCGCCGCCATCGCGCCGATGGTGATGGCGAAGTTGATGCCCATGCCGGCGACAATCGGGATAATCAGCGCCAGAACGATGAATGCATTGCGGGAGAGGCGGCCAAACAGCTCGTACATGACGTAGCTGGGCGTATAGCCGGAGAACATCATACAGACCGCACAGACCACGATGAACATGATCGTGACGACGTTGTTGCGCGCAAACTCACGCCAATTCTTCTTAACCACGAGTGTCACCTCCGGACTTGGTGAGCGCATAGAGAATGATGCCGTTGGAGATCAGGATTCGCAGCGTCTCGGAGATCGTGGAACCCGGAATCAGCGCGTTGGCGACCGGCATGCCCAGCGTCAGCACGCCCTGGAACAGGAACGTACCGATGATGACGTTGCTGATCTTTGCGCGGGACGTGCTCGCGCCGCCCAGCAGGATCGCGGAGGCGGCCAGGAAGCCCATCTGACGCGGCGCCTGATACAGCTGCATGAAGCCGTAGCTCTGGCCGTAGACGATGATGCCCACGGCGGCCAGCATCGTGGAGAGCATGGTGCCGATGATGCGCATCCTGTCCACATCGATGCCCGTCGCCGCCGCAAAGCGCGGATTCGCGCCCGCCGCGGACATGGCGATGCCGGTCTTGCTGCGCATGAACAGCCACACGAGGAAGCAGCACAGCGCGAAGAACAGCAGCAGGCCGGTCGGGATGGTCACGCCAAAGATCTCAAAGGACAGGAAGTTGTTGAGCACGTGCTTGTAGGTGCTCTGCAGGCCGATCGTGGTGCGCAGGCCGTTGCCCAGCGGCCACTTCATGATCGGGCTCTTGAACGGGAGCACCAGCCAGCCGATGCACATGAGGGAAACGATGGAGAAGCCCACGTAGGTTGTCACGCTCATCTCGTCGCCCTTGAGGCGGTTGAGCAGCTGGCCGTAGAAATAGCCCGTCACCGCCGAGATCATCAGGCCGACCACGCAGGCAAACAGGAAGCCGCCGATGCCGCTCATGCCCAGCTCGATGCACAGCAGGCCGCCGATCAGGCCGCCGATGATGCCGATGGGCATGCCCAGGTTCAGGCTGATGCCGCACTGGATGCCCGGCAGCATGGACAAGACCAGCACGCCGTTCATGCCCAGACGCACCAGCGTGTTGCCCAGCTGGCTGGTCAGGGACAGGTTCAGGATCAGCGCCAGCAGGCACAGCAGCAGGAAGAACATGCCGATGATCAGGCGCGGCACGCCCATCTTCTTGACCAGCGGCGCATAGAAGAACACCACCAGCGCCAGAACGATCAGGCCCACAGCCGTCAGCGCGAAGGTGCGCGCCTGGCGCAGGATCACGCCGAATGCGCCCGGGTTCATGCCGCTGGACGCCACGGCGCGGTCATAGCAGCTCTCAAAGGTGTCGCCCGAGGCCGCCATCACGCCGGTGATGGTGCTCTTCAGGGACGCGAGAATGTCATCCGTCAGCGCCGGGAAGATCACCTTGATCTCCTCGCACAGCGCGAGATACGCCTCGTCCACCACGGCGGACAGGCGGTTCATCTCGTCCGTCGCCACGAAGCCGGACAGGTCGATGGTCTCTTCCATCGCAGCGTCGCCTTCGGCGTCCTCGGCCGCCTCAGACTCGTCCGTCACCGTAATCGCATCCTTGTTCTGCGCGATGTACGCCTCCTGCGCGCGGGCTTCCTCGGCGTAGTACGCCTCCTGCGCCGCCACCATGACACCCAGCGCGGTGCCCAGCGCCGTCGTGTCCACCTCGGACAGGTCGACCTCGCCGATGCCAAGCTCCTCGGCCCTGGCGCGCGCCTCGGTTTCCGCCTTCGCGGTCGCCTCGCGCACTTCCTTCATGCCGCCGCCGGCCTCGCGCGCGACCTTCGTCGCGGCCTGCTTCTCAGCGGCCACGTACGCGTCCACCGCGCCGGTGCCCGCCGTGTTGAGGACGGCCTGCAGGCGCATGTCCTGCAGCAGCTTCACGCCGGAGTCGGCGTTTCGGCAGCTCAGGCCATAAATACCCACGACGCCCAGCACGAGCGCAAGCGCAACGATCAGCACGCAAGCGATCAGCTGCTTTCTGCTCACATTCACTTTCTGCATACGTTACGCCTCCTTTCCGGAAGAACTGCCCGGCTTGATGCCCGACATCGCCAGACCGAAGTCCGCATCGGGGCTGTTCACCGGCAGGATATCGACGACCTCGCCCTCGGCGACGATGGCGATGCGGTCGCAGATGGAGCGCAGCTCCATCAGCTCGGAGGAGACCATCACGACGGTCATGCCCTTCTCGCGGTTGAGCTTGACCAGCGTCTCAAGCACCAGCTTCTTGGCGCCGATGTCGATGCCGCGGGTCGGCTCGGAGACGAAGATCAGCTTCGGATTCATCGTCAGCGCGCGCGCAATGCAGACCTTCTGCTGGTTGCCGCCGGACAGCGTGCCGGTGTGCTGCACTGCGCCGAAGCAGCGGATATCCAGCTCCTTGATCATTTCATTGGCATGCTCGCGGATCTTCCTGCTGTCCTTGAGCCTGGCGCCCAGCAGGGACTTGGTGAAGTCACCATTCACCTGCATGGCGTTGAAGACGATGTTGTCCTCGATGCTCTCGCCCAGCAGCAGGCCCACGCCGCGTCGATCCTCGGAGACCATCGCCATACCGCTCTTCAGCGCGTCGTGCGCGTCGTTGAGCTTGACCGGCTGGCCAAAGAGCTCCACGTCGCCCTCCGCGTCATACACGCCCATGATGCCGTTCGGGATGCCGACCTTGCCCTGTCCGGCCAGGCCGCCGATGCCGAAGATTTCGCCCTCGCGGATGTCCAGGGAGACGTCCTTGACCTGCTCGCCCGGCATGTCCACCGCCAGATGGCGGATCTTGAGCGCGACCGGCGTATCCTCCGGGAACTCGTGCGGGTCAGCGGTGACGAAAGCGGACTCGCCCTTGCGTCCGATCATCAGCTCCGCCAGCTGGGTCACGTTGGTGTCCGCCGTGCGCGTATCGCAGACGAACCTGCCGTCGCGCAGGATGGTCACGCCGTCCGCCGCCTCGATGACCTCGTCCAGACGGTGAGTGATGAAGATGATCGCGATGCCCTTCTGCGCGATGCTCTTCATCACGCGCAGCAGCTGCGCCGCCTCGGACTCGGTCAAAACCGCCGTCGGCTCGTCGAACACCAGCAGCTTCACGCCCGTCTTGTCGATCTCGCGGGCGATCTCGACAAACTGCATGTAGCCGACCGGCAGGCCCTTCACCAGCGTATATTCGTCAATGGACATGCCCACGCTGTCCAGCGCCTTGCGGGCATCCTGGGACATGGCGGCCATATCCAGCGTTTCCAGATTCTTGCCAAAGACGCGGGACAGCAGACTCGGATGGGTGATTTCGCGGTTGAGCTTGATGTTTTCGGTGATGGTGAAGCCCGGCAGCAGCATGAATTCCTGGTGAACCATGCCGATGCCCTTGAGCATGGCGTCGTGCGGCGAGGCGATCGTCGTCGGCTGACCGTCGATCAGCACTTCGCCCTCAAAGCCGCCGGTCGCGTGAATGACGGGCATGCCAAAGAGCACGTTCATCAGCGTGCTCTTGCCTGCGCCGTTTTCGCCCAGCAGCGCATGGATCTCGCCGGGGCGGATTTTGAGGGAGACGTCGGACAGCACCGTGTTTTCGCCGTAGCGCTTGGTGATGTTTTTCATCTCCAGAATGTACTCCGCGGCCAAATGTATTCCTCCTTGATCAAATTGAAAAGCGACCCGCCTCACCAGAAGAGGCGGGTCGGCTTACCTTTACGCCATATGAGGCACGAATTGATTACTCGAGGTAGTCGTTGAAATCAACAGCGCCCAGCAGGATGGTGTAGTAGTTGTCGTAGGTGGTGCCGTTGGCGTCGGTGTAGTTCGCCAGCACAGCGCCCGGAGCGGCAGCCTCGAACAGCTCCGCGATCTTCGCGGCGTCGTTCTTGCCCACGGTGCCGTCGATGTAGGCCTTCGCATACGCGGTGCCCACGTCGATGATGGCCATGTTGACCGGAGTCGGCCAGGTGGAGTAGCGGCCCACAGCGTCATACTCCTTCAGCTTCGCAGCGATCTGCTTGAGCGCGTCGGTGTCATCGCCGCCAACCTGCAGGGACTCCAGGCCCAGCGCAGCCGGGAAGGCATGATACGGAGACGGGCAGCACGGCTGCGGATAGTAGGCGTTCGGCTGGGCCAGCACCGCGGTCTGCAGCGGCTCCTGCATCGCGCAGTTGGTGGAGAAGAAGGCGACCTTCTTGCCCGCGAACTCTTCCATCTTCAGCGGCACATCCTCGAGGATGAACTGCTGCGCGCCAGAGACGCCGGCGTCGCCGGTCGGGTCCGGAGCGGTGGCTTCAACATACTGGATGCCCAGCGCCTCGCAGTTGGCCTCGAAGAGGGCCTTGCGGGCAGCGATGGTCTCCATCGCCAGGTGGCGCGGGAAGGAGTAGTGCACGAACACCTCAACGCCCCAGTTGGCGCAGGTCTCGATGATGGTGTCGCCCTGGCGCGGCTCGTCAGAGTAGAGCACGATGTCCGCGGCGGCGGTGATGACGTCCGGATCCTCCTGCGGCACGCCGGCGATCAGCAGGATGTCGTCGCGCATTTCGCGGATCTTGTCAAAACCGGCCTTCGCGCCCGGAACGGCCTGGCACATCACGATGGCCTTGACGTCCGGATCAGAGGCGAAGGACACCAGCTTGGAAATGGTGGTCTCGGTCTCGGAAGCGAAGTTGTCCGGATAGGTGTCGTGGATGATGTGGTCAGCGCCGTAGGTGGCGATGGCACGCTCAGCCGCGCGGACTTCTTCCTCGCCCTGGGAGGTGGTGCCGGTCAGGACCGCGATCTTCCAGTTCTCCTCGGCGACGGCGCCGCAGGCCAGAGCCAGGCAGAGCACGAGGGCCAGAGCCAGACAAAGCAGCTTTTTCATGGGATTCCCTCCAAATACATTATTCCTATTGCTACATTCCGCGGGACGTGGAATGTCAAAAGGCGCATCCGATCGCATCCGCCGCACTGGGCAAATACGAATACATGTGCAATTATAGCATTTATCGCTTTAGCGCGCAAGAGGAAAACTGCAGTTTACAGGTTTTTGCTGTGCATTTTTTAACAGACGCATGAATTCTCTTCACCCGAACAGCCCGAAAATGCACCATTTTTGTTGTATTCCCTTCATATGCCTTTTCGTGAAAGGAAAAACCCCTTTCCGGCGGAAAGGGGTCAGAATCTGATTTACACCAGATGGCAGGCCACATAGTGACCCGGCGCGGCCTCGCGCAGCTGCGGCGCAGCCTCGCGGCACTTGTCGCAGGCCAGCGGGCAGCGGCTGGAGAACGCGCAGCCCTTCGGCTTGTTGATCGGGCTGGGCACGTCGCCGTCGATGATCTGGCGCTGCTTCTGCGCCTCCTTGTGCGGATCGGGGATCGGCACGGCGGAGAGCAGGGCCTTCGAGTACGGGTGCAGCGTGTTGGCGTAGAGCTCGTCGCTCGCGGCCAGCTCCACGACGCTGCCCAGATACATGACCGCGATGCGGTCGGAGATGTACTTGACGATGTTCAGGTCGTGCGCGATGAACAGGTAGGTCAGGCCCATCTTCTCCTGCAGCTCGTGCAGCAGGTTGATGACCTGCGCCTGAATGGACACGTCCAGCGCGGAGATCGGCTCGTCGCAGACGATGAACTCCGGTTCGATCGCCAGCGCGCGGGCGATGCCGATGCGCTGACGCTGGCCGCCGGAAAACTCGTGCGGGAAGCGGTTGGCGTGCTCGCGGTTGAGGCCGACGATGTCCAGCAGCTCGGCCACGCGCTCGCGGCGGCGCTTCTCGTCGTACATGCCATGGATCTCCATGCCCTCGGCGATGATGGAGCCGACGGTCATGCGCGGGTCCAGGGACGCATACGGATCCTGAAAGATGATCTGGGCCTTCTTGGCGAACGCGAAGCGCTCCTTCTTCTTGCTCAGGTCAACCTCCTTGCCGTCGTAGAGCAGCTTGCCCTTCGTCGGCTTGTAGATGCCCATCAGCGTGCGGCCCAGCGTGGACTTGCCGCAGCCGGACTCGCCGACCAGACCGAGGGTCTCGCCGCGATGGATCTCGAGGTTCACGTCCTCCACGGCGTGCAGCATGCGGCCGCCGCCGATCTTAAAGTACTTGCACAGGTCCTGTGCCTGAACGAGAACTTCGTTGGTCATCACTTCGCCCCCCTTTCTTCAGCGCTCGGGCAGTCGGGATGCAGCAGCCAGCAGCTGGCCTTGTGGCCGGTGCCCAGCTCAAACTCGGGCGGCTGCTCCTCCTTGCAGATCTGCATGCAGTGACGGCAGCGCGCCGCGAAGCCGCAGCCCTTCGGCGGGGCCAGCAGATCCGGCGGGGTGCCCGGGATGGACATCAGCGGCTCGCGCTTGCCCTGGTCGGTGGAGGGCAGGGAGCGCAGCAGCGCCTCGGTGTACGGATGCTTGTGCTCGTAGAAGATCTGATCGGTGGTGCCGGTCTCCACGACCTTGCCCGCGTACATGACGGCCACGCGGTCGGCGATGCCGGCGACGACGCCCAGGTCATGCGTGATCAGGATGATCGCGGTGTTGATCTTGTCCTTGAGCTCGGCGAGCAGCTCCATGATCTGCGCCTGGATGGTCACGTCCAGCGCGGTGGTCGGCTCGTCGGCGATGAGCAGCTTCGGGTTGCAGGAAAGCGCCATGGCGATCATCGCGCGCTGGCGCATGCCGCCGGAGAACTCGTGCGGGTACTGCTTGGCGCGCTCCTCCGGGTTCGGGATGCGCACCTGCTCCAGGCAGCGGATGGCCTCCGCCTTGGCCTCGGCGTTGCTCAGGTGCTTGTGCAGCTTGATGGATTCGACGATCTGCTTGCCGACCTGGGTGGTCGGGTTCATGCAGGTCATCGGATCCTGGAAGATCATGGCGACCTCATTGCCGCGGATCTTCTGCATTTCCTTGTCGCTCGCCTTCACGATGTCGTGGCCGGCCAGATTGATCGAACCGTCAACGATCCTGGCGGGCGGCATCGGGTTGAGCTTCATGATGGTCTGCGCGGTCACGGACTTGCCGCAGCCGGACTCGCCGACGATGGCGAGCACCTCGCCCTCGTCCACGTGCAGCGTCACGCCGCGGACAGCCTGCACCTCGCCTGCGTAGGTGTCAAACGACACGCGCAGGCCTTCAATGGTAAGAACTCTCTCTGCCATGTCGAAATTACCTCCTCAGCTTCGGGTCGAAGGCGTCGCGCAGGCCGTCGCCGAACATGTTGAACGCCAGCATCGTCAGGCTGATGCAGACCGCCGGGATCAGCAGCTGCCAGGGATACATGCGGAAGTTCTGGATGCCCAGCTGGGCCAGGGATCCCCAGGAGCACTTGGGCAGCGGAATGCCCAGGCCGATGTAGCTCAGGTACGCTTCCGAGAAGATGGCGTTCGGGATCGCCAGCGTCACGCGGACGATGACGACGGACAGCGTGTTGGGCAGCAGGTGCTTGAGGATGATGCGCGCCGGGCTGGCGCCCATGGCCTCCGCCGCCGCGATGTACTCCTGCTGCTTGAGGGCGACCACCTGGCCGCGCACCAGACGTGCCATCGGAATCCAGCCGACGGTGGAATACGCGATGATGATGGTCATCATACCCGGCTCGAGCACCATCATCAGCAGGATGACGATGATCAGGTACGGGATGCCGTTGATGATCTCCAGCAAACGCATCATGATGATGTCCAGCGTGCCGCCGAAGTAGCCGGAGATGCCGCCGTAGATGCAGCCGACGATCAGGTCGACGATGGCGGTGGTCACGGCGATGATCAGGGAGACGCGGCCGCCCATCCAGATGCGGGTGTACAGGTCGCGGCCCAGCGTATCGGTGCCGAAGAGATGCATGTGGCCGTAGCCCTCGCAGGACTCGTCGTCACAGACGGTGAACATCGGCGCGTTGGTGTGGCTGTAGTGCTGCTCGCGGTAGTCAAACGGAGAGAACATCGGCGCGAACGCGGACATCAGCGACAGGAGCACGATCAGCACGACGCAGACGAGGGCGACCCTGTTCTTGGCCAGGCGGCGCATGGCGTCCTGCGTAAAGGTCAGGCTGGGACGGGCAATGGCCTCACGATCGTGAGCGCTTTCGCCGACATGGGCGAAGCGGGACTTGTCAATGTGTTCCATACCTTAATCCTCCAGCTTGACGCGCGGGTCGATGAGGCCGTAGAGCAGGTCAACCACCAGCGTACACACGATCAGCAGCGCGCCGTAGAAGACAACCGTACCGCCGATCATCGTGTAGTCCAGGTCCTTGATGCTGGTGACGAAGTACTTGCCCAGGCCGGGGATGTTGAAGATGCTCTCGATGACGAACGTGCCGGTCAGGACGGACGCGACCGTCGGGCCCATGATCGTGACGACCGGCATGACCGCGTTGCGCAGCGCATGACGCCACAGGATCTGGCTCTGAGAGAGGCCCTTGGAGCGGGCGGTCTTGATGTAATCGGAGCTGAGCACGTCCAGCATGCTGGTGCGCATCAGTCGGGAGACCGTCGCCAGAGAGCCAAGGCCCAGCGCGAACGCCGGCAGCAGCGTGTGCTTGAAGGTACCCCAGCCCTGAATCGGGAAGATGTTCACGCCGAACACCTTGCGCAGCTGCAGGCCCAGGAAGTACTGGAGCACGGCGCCCAGGATGAAGCTGGGCACGGAGACGCCGATCATGGCGATGAACATGGACAGGGAATCCCACACCGTGCCGCGCTTGATGGCGGCAATGGCGCCCAGCAGGATGCCGGCGATGACCGCGAAGATCAGCGCGCGGGTGCCCAGGTCAGCGGAGACCAGGAAGGACTCCGAGACGATTTCCATCACGGGGCGATTATAGGTGATGGACATGCCCAGATCGCCCGTCAGGCAGTTGCCCATGTACATGAGATACTGAATGAAGACGGGCTTGTCCAGGCCATACTTGGCGTTCATGTTGGCCAGCGCCGTCGGAGAGATGGCCTTCTCACCGAGGAACGGGTCGCCGGGCAGCATGCGCATCATGAAGAACACCAGCGTGATGAGCACGAAGAGCGTCAGAACGGCATAAACCAGACGCTTGATGATATAGCGAGCCAATGCATTTCCTCCTTCTGTTTGCATAAGATTCTACTTATACATTATTACGGATTTTTTGACGGATGTCAATGGATATTCCTGCAAAAATCCGCGCAGTCAGCGGGCTGTGCCCGCCTCCTCTTCCGAACCGCTTTGCAATATCATGCATCTGTGTGCTCGCTGCACTAGAGTTGCACAGTGATCTGCCATTGAAGAAAAGGCGGCATGGGGAAATCCCCATGCCGCGCTTTTACAAGCGGAAACGATCGGACTCAGGATCACTTGGCCAGCTTGGTGTAGATGAGGTTGTAGCTCTGGAACGGCAGACGGGCATATCCCTCAACCATCTTCTCGGAGACCACATAGTCCTCGTGACGCCAGTAGGTCGGGATGATCGGCATATCCTCCGCCAGGAGCTGCTCGCACTTGACGAAGATCTGCTCACGCTCGACCATGTCGGTCTCCACCATCGCCAGCGCGATCAGCGCGTCGTACTTCTTGCTGGAGTAGCCGGTGTGGTTGTTGCCGTTGGTGGTGGTCCACAGGTCCATATCGGTCATCGGATCGTTGTAGTCCGGGCCCCAGCCGCCGGCGAACAGGTCGTAGTTGTGGGCGTTGCGGCGGGCGCGGGCTTCGGTGATGGTCAGGACCTCGATCTTGGCCTCGATGCCCAGGTTCTTGCGCAGCTGCTCCTGCATGACCTGGTTGTACAGCTCGTTCTGGGTGCCTTCGGAAACCATGAAGGTGATGTCGATCTGATCGACGGTCTTGCCCAGCTCCTCGAGCGCGAGGGCCAGGTGCTCCTGCGCCTTCTCGACGTCGGCGTTGACCGGGTAGAGGCGCTCGCCGCCGTTGGCAGCCAGGACGGCCTCAGAGAAGGTCTCGGTGTTCACGCCGGAGATGCCCAGCGCGAAGGTCGGGGACGGCTCGGAATCGTTCTTGAAGACGGTGTTGATCAGCTGCTCGCGGTCCAGCGCGTAGCTGATGGCCTTGCGCAGGTTCTTGTTGGAGATGTCGCGGGCCGGATCGTCCTGCGTGCAGTAGAGGTAGAAGCTGTAGCCGCCAACGTAGTTGGAGACCTTGAAGCCCTCGGCGGTGAACATCTGGCGCTGGTCGCCGGTGACGTCGATCAGGTCAACCTCGCCGCCCTGGAAGGCGTTCATCTTCGCGTTGGTGTCGGTGTACTTGATCCACTCGATCTGGCTGAGCTCAACGTTCTCAGCATCCCACCAGTAGGGGTTCTTGACGGTGGTGATCTTGTTCTCCAGGACCCAGTCGGTCATGTAGAACGCGCCGCAGTAGAGCATGGTGTCCGGGGAGGTGGCGTAGTTGTCGGCGCCGACCTCGGTGTAGAACGGCTCATAGATCGGGCTCATGACCTCGAACTTGACGTACTGCAGGAAGTACGGCAGCACGTTCTCCAGCTCGCACACGAGGGTGTAATCGTCCACAGCCTTGAAGCCGACGTCTTCGATGGCGACTTCCGGAGCGCCCGGAACGCCGGAGGCGTAGTCGTAGTAGGCCTGCGCGTTCTTGAAGACCGCGGCGAAGGCGTAGTACTCACAGGCGTTGGCCGGGTTGAGCAGCTCGCGCCAGCCGAACACGAAGTCGTTGGCGGTCACGTCGCCGACAACCTCGCCCTTGGAGTTGACCCACTTCATGCCTTCACGAATCTTGAAGGTCCAGGTGAGGCCATCCTCAGAGGACTCCCAGCTCTCGGCCGCAGCCGGAACGATCTGGTTGTCCACCGGGCTGAGCTTGACCAGGCAGTCCTGGGTGTGGCGGGCGATGCCCAGCTCAGTGTTGTAGGTCATCTTCGTGGTGTTCATGACGGACATCGTGGAGCATTCCACAGCGATGGAGCCGGCAGCGGAAGTGCCCGGGTAGTAGCCCAGGCCCGCGTTCGGGTTGGTCTCGGCCACGGCAACGGCGCCGATGGTCAGGAGCATCGCCAGGCAAAGCAGCCATGCAAGAAGACGGTTTTTCATGGGGCTTCCTCCTTGTATAATAGAAATACGAACTTGACGAAAACTGGTCAACACGGTTTCCTTGCCAACCCTTTTTCGTCGTGATATAATGCATTATAGCACAGCGGCAACTGCTTTGCAAGTCCGTTTTTCGGATAATTCTTTTTTGTTCCAAAGTTTGAATATTTGGCCGCGATTCATGCATAGAGTTGGAGGATAAAGACCGAATGTCGCAGATCTGCACCCATTTTGACGCATATTTTGAGCGCTGGAGCGCCCAGGTCGGCGCCCTGTGCACCCTGCTCATTCAAAACCGCGCCGATGCGCAGGACGTGGCCTTCCAGACCTTTCTGCGTCTGGGCGGCGCAAAGGATCACGAGATCGGCGAAGAGGCCGCGAGAATGCTCCTGTTCAAAAGCGCCGTCCGCCTGTGCGACGACCACTATTTAAAGAAGATGCACCGGCGTCCCAGCCGCAAAAGGCTTGAGCAAATGAACCTGCCCTTCCCCGTCACTGACGCGCTCGTCTCCCTTCTGCATCTGCCCTTCAGGCGTCAGGCCGCGCTGGCGCTTTTGCAGTTCGGCTTTGCCCAGGGCGAGATTGCCGTTCTGCTCGGCGTGCGCGCACAGCAGGCGGCAAAGCTCTGCGCCGATCCCGGCATCCCCGGCTGGCAGGACGCGCTGGCCTCCATGGAGATGACGGAGGATGAGGCGGCGCTGCTCAGCGACCGCATCTATGAGCGCTTCGCCGTACGCAGCGTGGATGTGGAAAACGCCATCCACGACGCGCGCAACCTGTTTGACCGCGCTGCGCCGTATCTGGCGCTGCTGGTGCTCGCGCTGTTCGCCTTCTCCATATGGTATGTGAGAAGATAGGCAGACAGACGTGAATATAATAGAAGAAGATCCTTCGCGGGCGCAAGTCCGGGAAGGATCTTCTTTTGTTGCTTTAAACTCATCACGCACACGCGGTCGCTGCAGCGCACTCCCTCCACCATCCTTTGGATGGTCCCCCTCCCTCAGGAGGGAGGCATCAGGAGCAGTTTTGCTTCCTGCCAATCTGTTCCTTTGAAGGCTCCCTCTTGAGGGAGCTGTCTGCCAAAGGCAGACTGAGGGAGTGTCCCCCGCTCAGTGCTGCTCCGCTTCCAGCGCCTGCGCGCCCAGCAGCAGCGCGCCGGTCACGCCCGCGTTCATGCCCAGCTTCGGCGGCACAATGTACGCCTTCATGCCCTCCGGCGTGATCTTCTGCGAGCCGACGTAGCCGCCCAGCAGCCGCAGCGTCTCCGTGCGGATCATCGGATACAGCGCGGGATGGATCTGCATCACCTCGCCGCCCAGCACGATGATCTCCGGCGAGACCGTCACGATCGCGTTCGCGCACATCTGCGCCAGATACTGCGCCTCCAGCGTCCAGGCCGGATGATCGTCCGTCATCAGCTTTGCCGGCAGTCCCCAGCGCTTTTCCATCGCCGGGCCGCTGGCCAGGCCCTCCAGACAGTGCCGGTGGAACGGGCACACGCCGCTTTCCATCGGGTCGCCCTCGGCCGGGGCGATCAGCATGTGCCCCAGCTCCGGATGCACCAGGCCGTGCACCGGCTGTCCATTGATGAGGATGCCGCCGCCGATGCCTGCGCCCACCGTGAGGTAAAGCATATTCTTCGTGCCCTGTCCTGCGCCCATGCGGTTTTCCGCCAGCGCGGAGACATTGGACGCCGTATCAATGGCCGTGGGCACCCCCAGCGCCTCTTTGAGCGTCGGCAGCAGCGGGAAGCTGTGCCACTCCTTCTTCGGCGTATCCGTGATCCAGCCGTATGTCGGCGATGCGGGATTCAGGTCCAGCGGGCCGAACGAGCCAATGCCCAGGGCCTTCACGTCAAACGCCCTGAGAAACTCCACGATCTTCGGGATCGTCGTCTCCGGCGCAGTCGTCGGGAAGCTGGCGCGCTGCATGACGCCGCGCTGCGCATTGCCAATCGAGGCGGTCATGTTGGTGCCGCCGGCCTCAAGCGCTCCTATGAGCATGGATTTCCTCCCTCCGTCACAGTCCTGCGGATAGTCCGCTGTCCTTGTGCGCACACTGGGTATGTGTGTCTTGCCGATTATAATACGCTATTCCCGCGCCGCTGTCAAACCAATTTTTGCCAAATGCCAGGAGGCGGCCATGAAAAAACAAATCGCCGGCGATCTGCTCGCCGGCCCTGTCGCACCGCTGATCCTGCGCCTTTCGCTGCCCGGCATGGCCGGCATGCTTGCCTCCTCGGCGTGCACGCTCGTGGACGCGCTGGTCCTCTCCCGGGGAAACACGCAGCTTTCCGCCGCCGTTTCTGTCGGCTTTTCGCTGCTCACGCTCATCCAGACCCTCGGCTTCACGCTGGGCATGGGCGCGGGCAGCTTTGTCAGCCGCAGCCTGGGCCGCGGGGACAAGCCCGCCGCCTTTGCCGCTGCGTCGACGGCCTTCTTCACCGCGCTGGCGCTCTCCCTGCTGCTGTGCGTATCGGGCGCACTCTTTGCCGCGCCGCTCGTGCGTCTGCTGGGCAGCCCGGAGGAAATCGTCCCCGCCGCCGCGGCCTATGCGCGCTATGTGCTTGCAAGCGGCCCGATGCTGTGCGCCAGCCTCGTGCTCTCCAGCCTGCTTCGCGCGCAGGGAAAGACGTTTCCCAACATGATCGCCTTTGCCGCCGGCGCGGCCGTGGGCATCCCGCTTGAGCTCCTGCTCGTGCGCGTCCTGAATCTGGGCGTGCACGGCGGCGGCGCCTCGATGCTCGCGCGCGAGGCCGTCACGCTCGCGGTGCTGGCCTTCGCCCTCCTGCGCGAAAAGCGCCTCGTGCGTCCCCGCGTCAGGGGGATCGACCTGCGCCCTCGCGTCTATCGGGACATCATGCGCTCCGGCCTGCCGACGCTGCTGCGCCAGGGGCTGATGAGCGTCTCCTCCATCCTGCTCACGCGCCAGAGCGCGGCCTTCGGCGCGGCGGCGCTGGCCGGAATGGGGCTCTGCGTGCGCGCCGCGGCGCTCGTCGCCTCCGCCGTGATCGGCTTCGGTCAGGGCTTTCAGCCCGTGTGCGGGGTGGCCTTCGGCGCGGGCGACATGGAGCGCGTCCGCTCGGCGTACCGCTTCTGCCTGCGCTGCGTGACTGTCGCGCTGCTGTTCGCCGGCGCGGCCGTGTTTCTCTTTGCCCGGCCGCTGCTTTTGCGCTTTGGCCCGGAGGAGGACGTGCTTGCCTTTGCAAGCTCTGCCCTGCGCGCGCAGAGCGTCGTCTTCTTTGCGCAGGGCGCGATCATCATGATGAACATGCTCACCCAGGCGCTCGGCCTCACCGTGCGCGCCAGCCTGGTCGCCGCCAGCCGTCAGGGCTTCGTGTTCATCCCGCTGGTGCTCCTGCTGCCGCGCCTGCTGGGTCAGGCCGGGCTGATCCTGTGCCAGAGCGTGAGCGACGTGCTCTCTCTGCTGCTGTGCTTTCTGATTACGCGCGGCGCGCTCACAGGTTCCTCGTGCGCACGCGGCGGATGTTCGGATGCTCGGACAGCGTCTCGATGATGTCCACATAGCTGATGCGGTTGGGCATCGTCAGGGTGTACATGTTCGTGTAGAGATTGCCCTCCGGGCGGGTCTCCGCGTGGAAGTCCACGTCCAGAATGCCGCAGCCCTTCTGCGCGAAGTAGTCGCTCAGGAAGGACAGCGTCTCCTGACGGTGCACAAACTGCACCTCCAGCTTCTTGAGCGTATGCACGTGGATGATCTTCTGCATCATCCGCAGGATGACGAGCACGATCGCGCCCGCCATCAGCGCCATGAAGATGAAGCCGGAGCCCACCGCCAGGCCGATGCACGCCGTGCACCACAGCGAGGCCGCCGTCGTCAGGCCGGAGATCTTGTGTTCGGACATGAAGATCGTGCCCGCGCCCAGGAAGCCCACGCCGGAGACGACCGTCGAGGTGACGCGGCCGACGCTCACGTTGATGGGCGCGCCGCTGCCCAGGGACAGCACCGCCGCCACAGTCTGCTGCTCGATGAGCGACACGAGCGCTGCGCCCACGCACACCAGCACGTGCGTGCGCATGCCCGCAGGCCGGTTCTTAATCTCCCGGTCGATGCCGATCATCGCGCCGATGAACACCGCCGCGCCGATGCGCAGCAGCAGCGTGCCGATGCTCAGGCTGTGCCCGAACGCGCTCATGCCGCTCATCACGTCTACAAAGCCTTCCATCCAGGGAACCTCCCTCTTTCTTTTTGCAAATGTGCCAACTTCACATGGCACTTTGTTATACATTCCAGACAGTCAATGTAAAATTTGTGTTAAACATTATACCCCTTCCGGCGCAGCATTGCAAGACGAAAGTGTGTGAATCCTTTTCTTGATTGACAACCTGCCGCGCAGCGCTATACAATACCCTCAAACCCTTTTTTCCGGAGGCTTCCCATGAAAAATCCGACGAGTGACGAGCTGTCTGCCCTGCGCGATCGTGCGCAGGCCATCGCCAGGGACCTGCCGCCGCTGGCGCGCTGCCCCGGCGGTGCGCTGACCGGCGAAAGCCGGCAGATCGTGCAGGCGAAAGCGGACGCGATCCTGCGCAGGAACCGCGCGGTCGGCGCGGCCCTGGTGCTCTGTGCGCCCGGCGGCGCGGACGACGTGTTCTGCTTTGGCCGCGCGCGCCTGAAGCCCGGGATCCCCGTGACGGAAAGCACCTGCTTCCGCGTCGCGTCCGTCTCCAAGCTGGTGATGAGCTTCGCCGCGCTCTCGCTGGCGGAGAGCGGCCTGCTCGATCTGGACGGCGACGTCTCCGTCTATCTGGGCTATGACGTGCGCAGCCCGCATGCGCCGGATATGCCGGTGACGATGCGCATGCTGCTCACGCATACCGCCGGCCTCACCGACAGCGGCCCCTACGGCACGCGCGGCATGGAGAGCGGCTGCACGCTGCGCGAGCTGCTGGCCGCTGAGGACAGCTGGGCAGACCGTGTGCCCGGCGCTTCCTTTGAGTACAGCAACTTCGGCGCGGGCGCAGCCGGCGTGGTCATCGAGCGCGCGGCAGGCATGCCCTTTGACGACGTGCTGCGCGCGCGCGTGTTTGAGCCGCTCGGCATCCGCGCCAGCTACGATCCCCGCCGCATCGTACCCGCCGGCGACCTGGCCGACGGCTATGCCGTGCGCGGCCTGCTGCCGCCCCGCCTGCGCTATGACGCGGCGAAGCTCGCCGCCCGTCCCCCGGAGCCCTTTGATCCCGAGCGCGATTACCTCATCGCCGCCGGGCGGATGATCACCGACAGCGCCGGCATGGCCAGGCTGATCCGCCTGCTCGCCTCGAGGGACGGCATGGGCGTGCTTGCGCCCGATTCGCTGGCGGCCATGCGCCGCTGCCAGGACGGGGAGCCGGGCATCGTGCGCGCCGGGCGCGGGCTGAACATCGCGTTTCTGCCGGATGTATTCCCCGGCTTTTCCCCGGTCGGCCATCAGGGCGTGGCCTACGGCATGTGCGCCGAGCTGTTCGCCGATCCCGCGTCCGGCTGCGGCGTAGGGCTGATGACCAGCGGCGTGCGCCTCGTGCGCAGGGCGCCGCTCATGCGCGCAGGGTTCGACCTGCTGGCGCTCGGCTTTGCGGCGCTGCGGGGCGGCAACTGACTTTCACACTCATGCCACAATTTTTCAGAAATCTTTCCTTAATAGCATCATGATCCCTACACAAGCCCTGCGTATAATAGGGACCATCGAAAGAACCCACCAACATCATCCCTGAAAGGAGATTTGATCATTATGCGTACCACCCGTTCTTTCCGCAGGCTTATCGCACTGACGGCGGCTGCGGCCCTGCTCGCGACTGCTTCCATGGCGTCCTTCGCCGTGGCTGAAAGCAAGGACAAACACTTCTCCATCGTGGAAGCGGCGTCCAATCCCGATTCCCTCTCCGTTTCCGAAATCGCAAAGAAGTGCCGCACCTCCGTCGTCGCCATCGAGACGGAGACCACCGTCGTCTACAACGACTATCAGTCCGGCTACTACAACCCGTTCGGCGGCCTGTTCCCGGGCTACGGCTACGGCTATGACTACGGCCGGGGCAATGGCCGCGGCAACCAGCGCGAATACAAGCAGACCGGCGCCGGCTCCGGCATCATCCTCTCCGAGGACGGCTACATCCTGACCAACCACCACGTGATCTCCGGCGCGGACAAGATCACCGTCTATGTCATGCCGGAGGAGGAGGGCGCCGAAGAGAAGACCTACGAGGCCACGCTGATCGGCTCCTCCGAGAGCCACGACGTCGCGGTGCTCAAGATCGACGCGACCGGCCTGAACGCCGCCACCTTCGGCGACAGCGATCAGCTTGAAATCGGCGAGCTGGCCGTGGCCATCGGCAACCCGATGGGCAACGTGCACGGCTCCGTCACCGCCGGCATCATCTCTGCGAAGGAGCAGGAGCTGACCATCGACGATGTGACCATCAACGCCATCCAGACGGACGCGGCCATCAACCCCGGCAACTCCGGCGGCGCGCTGTTTGACTCCTACGGCAACGTGATCGGCCTGGTCTACGCCAAGTCCTCCTCCGTCTCCATCGAAGGCATGGGCTATGCGATCCCGGTCAACTCCATCAAGGAGCTCGTCACCACCATGATCAACGATCCGGAGTCCGTGGAGGCGCAGACCAAGGGCAGCCAGATCATGCTGGGCATCACCATCATCGAGGTCACCGAGGACATGAGCAAGCAGTACTCCATGCCGGTCGGCGTGTACATCCGCGAGGTCAGCGAGTTCAGCGCCGCTGAGCGTGCCGGCCTGACCAAGGGCGACGTCATCACCGAGTTCGCCGGTGAAAAGGTGACCACCGCCGACGATCTGAACGCGATCAAGTCCAGGCAGACCCCGGGCGACACCGTCTCCGTCAAGGTCGACCGCAACGGCCGTGAAGTGACGCTGGACATCGTCATTCCGCAGCCCACCGAGGTCGATACCCTGAACAAATAAGCCAGAACCTTCCGTATTCATTTTTTCCCAGCCGGCTCTCGCAGGAGAGCCGGTCTTTTTTTGACCTGCCGGGAGCTGGCCGGCCGCGCAGGCGTTTGGGCATGGCGCGCTGCGCCTTGCCGAAATCGCCCGCCTGTGTTATCATGAAACCGTCAATCCAGAGAATCATCGCATGTCTGTTTTCCATGTCAGGAGGTACACCCATGAAGCGCCTTGCCCTGTTTCTTCTTCTCCTTCTTCTGCTGCCGTGCGCGGCGCTGAGCGAAGTGATCCTCTTTGAGGACGAGAACGGCAAGGTCATCATGAACGACGACGGCGGGATCGATTTTCTGCCGTCGGACGGCGCCGATCCATCACAGACCGCTCAGGTCACGTATGAAACGACGCCCCGCCCCGCGCAGACCGTCTCGCCGGCGCCGTCCGCTGCAGACGATGCGCCTGCGGCCGCGTCCGGATCCTTCGTCTACACGCAGAAGCTTGAGTACGGCGACAGCGGCGCGCTGGTGGAGCAGCTCCAGAGCCGCCTGCTGGAGCTGGGCTTTTACGACGCCAAGGTCTCCGGCGGCTACTACAAGGTGACGCGCAGCGCCGTGCGCGCCTTTCAGGCGCACAACGGCCTGACCGCCGACGGCGTGGCCGGCCGGCAGACACAGGAGCTGCTCTTTTCCGATGACGCCGTGCCCGCCGGCGCGACGCCGCGCCCCTCGCCCACGCCCACGCCGACCCGCTATACCCTGATGGTCGACGTGACCAACCAGATCGTGCGCGCATACACCTACGATGAAAACGGCGAATACACCGTACTCGTGCGCGAGATGATCTGCTCCACCGGCACGAAGAAGAACCCCACGCCGCTGGGGAC
Source organism: Candidatus Ventricola sp. (assembly GCA_051883755.1). Classification (GTDB taxonomy): domain Bacteria; phylum Bacillota; class Clostridia; order Christensenellales; family Aristaeellaceae; genus Ventricola. The sequence continues at coordinate 368 of JBJEUI010000105.1, read as the reverse complement.
GACCATCATGCCCAGCAAGCGCGCGCGCTGGGGCTATTTCCCCACCTGGGATTCCCACGCGCAGTACCTTACCCGTATCGACGGCTCCAACGCCTTCCACTCCGTGCTCTACTCCGCTGCGGATGAACGCACGCTCTCCGTCAAGTCCTTCGAGGCTCTGGGCACGCCCGCCTCGCACGGCTGCGTGCGATTGTATGTCTGCGATGCCAAGTGGATCTACGACAACTGCGCCGCAGGCACGATCATCACCGTCTACGAGGGCGAATACGACCCTGAGTACACCATGACGCTCAAGCGCTCGCTCAACACCGATACCCTGCGCGAGCGCGAGCTGCCCAGTCCCACGCCCACGCCGGTCTACAGCCCGG
>JBJEUI010000104.1:0-2502 GCA_051883755.1 Candidatus Ventricola sp. | reverse complement strand
CAGGATTTTGCGCGGCTGATGAGCTACTATACGGCGGCGATGATGGAGATTGAGACCAAGTTCAAGGTGCTCAACATCGAGCTCAACAGAGGATACGATAGAAATCCCATTGAGAGTATCAAGACCCGACTCAAATCCCCGCGCAGCATCGTGGAAAAGATGCAGCGCATTGGAAAGCCGACAACGGTTGAATCCATCGAAAGGGAGCTTTCCGATGTGGCGGGCGTGAGGGTGATCTGTTCGTTTGTGGACGACATCTATAAGCTGGCCGACATGCTGGCCCTGCAGGATGATATCTGTGTCCTGCGGGTCAAGGACTATATCAAGAATCCCAAGCCCAGCGGGTACCGCAGCCTGCACATGATCGTGGAGGTGCCGATCTTCCTCTCCAAGGAGAAGCGCTACATGCGCGTGGAGGTGCAGCTGCGCACGATTGCGATGGACTTCTGGGCCAGCCTGGAGCACAAGCTCCGCTACAAGAAGGATATCCCTCAGAATCAGGCCAAGCAGATTGCCGAGCAGCTGCAGAGCTGCGCGCAGACGGTCTGCGAGACGGATCAGAAGATGCTCTCCATCCGCAGGCAGATCGAAGGGCACTACCCCAAGGTTCATTGAGTTGAAGCACAATCCGCCCATATTGGCCGTCTGCTCAGGCAGGCGGCTTTTTCTTGCTCATTTCACACGGGTATGCTATAATCGAGGACAGCAAAGCGATGGGAGAGAGCATATGAGCAGATTACCGAAGGTTGTCGCTGTCGTCGGCACGAACGCATCCGGCAAGAGCGCGCTGGGCATCGAGCTGGCCAGGAAATACGACGCGGAGATCATCTCGGCGGATTCTCGTCAGGTGTTCCGCGGCCTTGATCTGGGCAGCGGCAAGGTCACGCCTGAGGAGATGCAGGGCGTGCCGCACCACCTGATCGACGTGCGCGAGCCGAACGAGTTTTTCTCCATGGCGGATTTCCAGCGGCTTTCGTATCAGGCGATTGACGGCATCCTCGGCCAGGGCAGGCTCCCGATGATCGTGGGCGGTACGGGACTGTATGTCGATTCCGTGCTGGACGGCTATCTGCTCTCGGACAAGGAGCCGGATCTGGCTTACCGCGCTGAGCTGGAAAAGCTGACCACGCCGCAGCTGTATGACATGCTGCTGTCGCTCAAGCCCGACGTGCAGGTGGAGAAGAACAACCGAAACCGCGTCATGCGCATCATTGAGCGGATTCATGACGGCGACGATGCGGTGCCGGGCAAGCAGGCGCGTTACGAAAGCCTGCGCCTGGGTGTGAGCTGGCCGCGCGAGGTGGTGAACAAGCGCATCGACGAGCGCCTGGAGCGCCGCCTTGAGCAGGGCATGATCGAGGAAGTGCAGCGCCTGATGGACGAGGGCGCGACGACGGAGTTCCTGCTTGGCCTGGGCCTTGAGTATAAGTTCATCACGCAGTACCTGATCGGCGAAATTCCCGACAGGCAGGTGATGCTTGACAGGCTGGCGATCGCCATCAAGCAGTTCGCCAAGCGCCAGATGACGTGGTTCCGCCGCAATCCGGATATCGTGTGGCTGGATATGTCCGGCGACGCCTTTGACCAGGCGTGCACGGCGATGGATGCGTTCCTCAAAGACGAATAAGGCGATGCGGGCCCGTGCTTTGACGTTCAAGGCATGGGCTTTTGCAGCGCTCACGGGCGCTTTTCGATGAGCCGGAGCATTTTTTGCACCGGTCAGTTGTAAACAAGAAGGAAAACAGATGTGAATCGTGAATTATCTCCTGTTCTCTGTCAGAAGAACACGGAGAGGAGGAGGAAGAAGATGGAAAAGAACAAGGGGAAAAAACCTGAACTGATCAAGAAGACAGATCTGCAGACCATGCGCGACAATTACCAGCAGGCAGCGCTGCGCAAGGAGAAGCTGTATGTGCTGCTGGACATGCTGGAAACGCAGGAGCTTTCGCCGGAGGAGCATGAGCGCGTCTGCGAGCAGGCTGAAAAGCATATTCAGGATCTGAAAGAGGAACGCGAGCAGATGATCCTCTACATGGCGGAGGAAACGGTGTTCCTGGACGAGGCGGAGACGCGCCTCAAGGAGATCATGCGCGTGACGAAAAAGCGCGCGAAGAAGCGCATTGTCAGCCCTGCGCCGACCAATGCGCAGATTGATGCGGCGGAAAGAAAACTGCGCCACTTTGCCCAGGGCGCTTCGTTTTACAAGCTGTTCTGGGTGTTCTTCATCGGCTGCTTTGCTGGCGTGATCGTGGAACGCCTGTGGTGCTTCATCCGGACGGGCACGATCGAGCCGCGCGTCGGCCTGATCTACGGTCCGCTCAATCCGGTGTACGGCATCGGCGCGCTGGCGCTGACCTGGGCGCTGTATCCGGTGCGCAACCGCACGAAGCTCCTGTCCTTTATCGGCGGCATGGTTATTGGCAGCGTGGTGGAATATGGCTGCTCGTTTGTGCAGGAGATGTTCACGGGCTCCACGTCCTGGGACTACTCGAATCAGCCGTT
>JBJEUI010000103.1:0-2503 GCA_051883755.1 Candidatus Ventricola sp. | reverse complement strand
GTCAAGTGGCGCTTCCCGCAGGGCGCGGTCATCGAGGCGGGCGGCTACTACGTCGTCTACGCATCGGGCAAGGACAAGGGACCGGACAGCACCGGCTGGCCGCACGCCGGCTTCAAGTTGCGCTCCAACGGCGAGACCGTCATCCTCTCGGACATTCAGGGCCGCATGGTCGACCTGGTCACCTACGACCTGCTCGAGGCGGACACCTCCTGGGGCCGCGACGAGGAGGGCGTCAGCGGCTTCAAGCGCTTCACCCAGCCGACGCCTGGCCTGCCCAACACGCGCGCGGGTGAGGTCGCCATGGACACGAGCCTGTGCCTGGCCAACACCTCCGGCCTGTACATCACGGAAGTCATGTCCGGCAACAAGAGCGTTGTCGGACCCAACGTCAAAAACCCATACGACTACATCGAGATCTACAACATGAGCGGACAGGCCGTCAACCTCAAGGGTTACGGCCTGTCCGACAACATCAAGAAGCCCCGCAAATGGCAGCTGCCCGACATTACGCTCGAAAACAACAGCTATCTGGTCATTTACTGCGACACCACGCAGACAACCAAGAACGGCGTTTATTATTTTACGAACTTCAACCTCGCCAAGGCGGGCGAAACAGTCTGTCTCTCCACCCCTTCCGGCGAGATTCTTGACAAGGTGGTCGTCCCTCAGCTCTACGACGACATCTCCTTCGGCCGAACACTTGGCCAGGCGGGACTGTTCTATTACTCCTCTCCCACCCCGGGTGAAGCGAATGAGGGCGGCTTCATCGGCTTTGCAGAGAAGCCCGCATTCAATACCGCGGGCGGATTGTACGAGCGGCCGCTTGAGGGCGACACCGCGCTGACGATCTCCGTTCCGGCAAACTCGCAGGTGCGCTACACGCTCGACGGCACGGATCCGACGGAGACCTCCACGCTCTACACCGGCCCCATCGAGATCCGCTCAAACACCGTCGTGCGCGCGCGCGCCTTCCGCGACGGCGTGGAGCCCTCGCAGATCGTCTCCCAGACCTACCTCATCTCCGTCTATCACACGATGCCCGTCGTCTGCCTGACGACAGACCCGGACAACCTGTGGAACGAGGAGTCGGGCATGTTCGCCTACGGCCCCGATGTGGACATCAATGAACCCACGCCGTGGTTCAAGTACGCGACCTACGGCCAGAAAAACTGGTTCGGCGGCTGGGTCGAGTACTACGACGACGACGGCGTCCAGCAGATCAGCCAGGGCATGTCCTTCCGCGTCATGGGCCAGTACTCGCTGGATATGCCGCAGAAGAGCCTGTACATCAAGGCGGACGGCCAGTACGGCAAGGGCAGCTTTGACTACGCGCTCTTTGACGACCGCCCCTACGAATCCTACGCCAGCTTCGTGCTGCGCAACGGCGGCCAGGACGGCAAGTTCACCCGCGTGCTGGACGGCCTGCAGGCCAGGCTGGTCGATCAGGCCGGCTCGACCGTGGCCAACCAGGCGTGGAAGCCCGTCATCGTCTACATCAACGGCGATTACTGGGGTCACTACAACATGCGCGAGCGCGCAGGCGTGAAGATGGCCGCCCAGCACGAGGGCTGGGCCAATTCGGACGACATCGACATGCTCGAGTCGAGCGGCCTTTCCTCCTCCCAGATCGTACAGGGCTCCAGCAAGAGCTATGTGGACCTGTACGAAAAGGTCAAGGACGGCGACCTGACGACGGACGCGGCGCTGCTGGCCGAGGTTGAGAAAAACTTCGACATCGACAACATGTTCGATTACTACATCTTTGAGTCGTTCTTCGGCAACACGGATCCGGGCAACATCCGCTACTACCGCAATACCAAGAGCGGCGACGGCAAGTGGCGCTATCTGTTCTATGATCTGGACTGGGGCCTGTTCAACTCCAGCTACAAGGAAAAGGGCAAGGAATACGCGACCGGCGGCGTGACCTACTACATGAACCCAAGCGGAGCGGGCAGCCAGAAAATCAAAGCGAACCTGTTCCTGCGTAAGCTGGTGGAGGTGCCGCAGTACCGCGAGAAGTTCCTGACCCGCTACGCGGAGCTGTTGGGCACCGTGCTGACGACAGAAAACATGGTCTCCCTGTTCAATGAAATGATCCTGGAGATCAAGCCCGAGATGCAGATGCACAACCAGCGCTGGGCAGCCGAGATGCCCGCGCAGGTGAGCTTTGACCAGCCCAAGAACGCAGAAGGCGCCTACAACTACTGGGTCACCCGCTGTGAGCGCGCCATCCGCGTCATGAACCGGCGTCCCCACTTCATCTGGCTGGACATCCAGTCCTATTTCGGCCTGAGCGATGCGGAAATGACCGAGCGCTTCGGCCCCTGCCCCGTCATCCCCGATGAATACCAATAAATCACAACGCATTTCAGGAGGTTTACAATCATGAACAACATCATCAACGACGCCAGCGTCAACGAGTGGTTCTCCCAGCAGATGGCCAGCCTCACGCCCATGAAGATGGTGCTGGCGCTCGCCATGGGCTTCGTGGTCGGCCTGATCA
>JBJEUI010000102.1:0-2504 GCA_051883755.1 Candidatus Ventricola sp. | reverse complement strand
GGCTCAAAAATATCTAGCGTGTAAAACCCGGGCTTGAGCCGGCGGGCGAGGCGGCCTCCCGGCTACCAGCCCCAGCCGCCCGACCCGCTGTTGTAAGCCTCGCACTCCTCGATCCAGTCGTCCTTCTCCTCCTTGATGGTGTCGACCAGGTACGCGTAGTCGTAGGCGTCGATCTCGCCTGCGGAGAGCATGCACTTGTAGAACTTCTTGAGGCTCGCCGCGTACTGCCTGATGGAGGACGGCGTCGACCACATGCACTTGCGGATGAACCAGTCGCCCAGGAACGAGCTGACCAGGCCCACGCCCTCGGGCATGGGGTTGGCGTCGTATCGCAGCAGGTACTCGTTGAGGTAGAAGTCGACGTTGTCGACGTGGCGCGCGACCGTCTTGGCCGACAGCCCCGCCCCCTCCAGGCTCTCCCTGAACATCTCCAGGTAGCCCGCGTTGTCCTCCCTGATGCGCTCGCACGCGCGCTCGTACTCGTCGTAGCCGTCTCCCACGGTGCACCCCCTGCTTGCCCGTCGCTGTGCTTGAATGGCTGAATGATACAGCCCGGGAGGGCTTCTCTCCCGCGAAAGGGGGTTCGGGCATGGAGCTGGGAGCGGACGCGTCCTTCGACCTGTCGCAGTCGGGGTCGTGGGTCGTCGACTGGGGCAGCGCGTCGCGCTGCGAGCGGCGCGACGGCGACGACGCCTACGAGGAGTACGCGGTGGACGTCTACGAGGCGCCCGGCGCCCCGAGGCCCGAGGCGCCGCCTGGCTGCAAGGTGTACGCCAACGGCGCCGACGAGGTCGTCCTCAAGCACGCCTCGACGGGCAACACGCTCGTGCTGCTCAGGGTGCGCGTCAGGCGCTGGGTCGCCGTCGGGCCCGACGGCAGCCGCCGCAGGATATCGGCGCCCGTCCCGTTCCGCGACGGCGCCCACCGCTACACGCGCCACTTCAGGGCGCAGGCCGAGCACCTCATGGCGGGCTACGGCATGACCGTCAAGAAGTGCGCGCGCGTCATGCACACGACGCCGGCCATCGTCAAGGACATCAACAAGTCCCGACTGCGCGCGCTCGCCGGCGACATGATGCCGCTGCACCCGAGCAGGCACATCGCCGTCGACGAGTTCCTCATCGGCCACGGGCACCGCTACTGCACCATCGTCATCGACGCCGACACCGGCGAGCTGCTCTACCTCGAGCGCGGCAAGTCGAAGGCGCAGGTCATGCACTTCTTCGAGTGGGTCGGCGAGGGCTTCATGGCGGGCGTGGAGGCGGTGTCGATGGACATGAACGCCAACTACTCGGCGGCCTTCCGGGAGCGCTACCCGGACATCGAGATCGTCTACGACGGGTTCCACATCATCAAGTGGTTCAACGAGCAGGTGATCGACTCGCTGCGAAAGGCCGAGGCCAAGAAGCTCAAGAAGTGCGCCGACGACCTGAGGAGGGCGGGCGACGCAGAGGGCGCCGCCGAGGTCGACGCCGAGCGCGGGATGCTGTTCGGGGCGCGCTGGAACCTCCTCGCCAACGAGCGCACCCTGAGGGCCAAGGACGCCCTGAACAGGGAGCTCAACGCCCAGGCCAGGGAGGACGCCGAGAGGGACGGGCGCGACCCGGCGGCGGTCGGGCGCAGGCGCGAGGACAACGCCGAGGCCAGGCGCAGGCTGCTCGACGCCAACGCCAGCCTGAACTGCGCGGTGAGGGCGCGCGAGGAGCTGCAGGACGCGCTCAGGCTCGACGACCCGGCCGCAATGCGCGCGGAGCTCGAGAGGTGGTGCGCCCTCTACTCCAAGGCCGGGATAGCCCAGCTGACCAGGTTCGCGGGGACGGTCGCCAGGAGGATGGACGGCATCGTGTCGCGGGCGCGGCACAGGATATCGTCGGGCATCCTCGAGGGCACGAACACGCTCGTCAAGAACATCCGCAGGCAGGCCTTCGGGCTCGTCGACTTCGACTACTTCGGCCTGCTGCTGTGGGAGCAGACGCACAGGACCAACAGGCGGCGCAGGAAGACCCCGACGCGCCCCTACCACAGGAGTGCGAAGCGCAACCGCAGGCACGTGAGGCAGACCATCTACAGGCTGGACCTGCGGGAGAGGGAGGCGGGGTAGCTCACCTGTTTACACGCCAGAAGTTTTTGGGCCAAAATCTGCGGCTCAGGCAGCGCTTACGGAATCGGCTACTTCATGTGCAAGAGGGTCTACGGAAGTCTTGCTGAAGAGTTTTTCTCTGAATTGATGAACCCAGCATCTAAAAACACCTACGCAAACTCAACGGCAAGGTCTCTTTTCAAAAAGATGGAAGACGGCAAGCGAAATAGGAAGCGCGTGCTAGGAACCGTACTCCAAGGATTCTCAGCTTTTGCAAAAGGCGAAAAAGGAATTGCAGGATGTTGTGCAAGCTGTGAATGACGGCGTGCCTGTGGATATTGCACAGATTGATTTCACTGGTGCGTGGGATCCACTAGGTGAGATTACAGGGGAAAGTGCACCGGATGAATTGATCACAACTTTG
>JBJEUI010000101.1:0-2504 GCA_051883755.1 Candidatus Ventricola sp. | reverse complement strand
CCTTGAAATCGGTGGAGATGATGTTCTTCGCCTCCACGACGTTCACCGCGAAGGAGACGAGCGTCGGCGGGACGTGGATGTCCTCAAACGTGCCGCTCATGGAGTCCTTGCCGCCGATGGACGCGGTGCCGAAGCCCAGCTGCGCGGACAGGCCGCCCAGCAGCGCGGCCGCCGGCTTGCCCCAGCGCTTCTCGTCCTTGCCCAGCTTCTCAAAGTACTCCTGGAAGGTCAGGCGCGCCTTCGTCACGTCGCCGCCCGCGGCGCAGATCTTGGCCAGGGACTCGGTGACGGCGTACACGGCGCCGTGGAACGGGCTCCACTCGCTCAGGTACGGATCGTAGCCGTGGGCCATCAGCGTCGCGGTGGTGGTCTCGCCGTCGGTCGGGATCAGCGCGGCCATCGCCTCGTTCGGGCTGTCGCGGTGCACGCCGCCGTACGGCGCAAGGATCGTGCTCGCGCCGATGGTGCCGTCAAAGCGCTCGACCATGCCCTTCTGGGAGCAGATGTTCAGATCGCCCAGCATGGCCAGCCACGCCTCGCGCACGGTCTTGCCCCTGGCGAAGTCCGGCTGCGCGGTCAGGTACGGCTTTTCGCCGTCCGGCGCGGTGATGACCGCGCTGGCGTGCTGGGTCACGCCGTTGGTATCCAGGAACGCGCGGGACAGATCGACGATCGTCTTGCCGCGCCAGTGCATCACCAGGCGCTCCTCCTCGGTGACGACCGCAACCTGCGTCGCCTCCAGGTTCTCCTCATAGGCCATCTGCTTGAAGCGCTCGACCATGTCGGGCTCAATCACGCAGGCCATGCGCTCCTGGGACTCGGAGATCGCCAGCTCGGTGCCGTCCAGGCCCTCGTACTTCTTGGGCACAGCGTCCAGCTCGATGATCAGGCCCGGGGCCAGCTCGCCCACGGCGACGCACACGCCGCCCGCGCCGAAGTCGTTGCAGCGCTTGACCATCTGCGCGAACTCCGCGCTGCGGAACAGGCGCTGGATGCAGCGCTCGGTCGGCGGATTGCCCTTCTGGACCTCCGCGCCGCAGGTGGAGAGGGACTCGACGCTGTGCGCCTTGGAGGAACCGGTCGCGCCGCCGCAGCCGTCACGGCCGGTGCGGCCGCCCAGCAGCATGATCACATCGCCCGGGGCCGGCTGGCCGCGGCGGACATGGTCGCGCGGGGTCGCCGCGATGACGGCGCCCAGCTCCATGCGCTTGGCGACGAAGCCCGGATGGTAGTATTCCTGCACCTTGCCCGCAGCCAGACCGATCTGGTTGCCGTAGGAGGAGTAGCCCTGCGCGGCGGTCGTGGTGATGCGGCGCTGCGGGAGCTTGCCCTGACGGGTGCGGGAGTACGGCACGCGCGGATCGCCGGAGCCGGTGATGCGCATCGCCTGATAGACGTAGCTGCGGCCGGAGAGCGGGTCGCGGATCGCGCCGCCCAGACAGGTGGCCGCGCCGCCGAAGCCCTCGATCTCGGTCGGGTGGTTGTGGGTCTCGTTCTTGAACATGATCAGCCAGGGCTCTTCCCTGCCGTCCACATTCGCGGTGACGACGATGGAGCACGCGTTGATCTCGTCGGACGCGTCCAGGTCGTCGAGCTTGCCGATTTTGCGCAGCGCCTTCGCGCCGAGGGTGGCCATGTCCATCAGGGACACGTCCTTCCTGCGCTCGCCGTACACATCCTTGCGGGTGTCGATGTACAGCTCATACGCGGCACGGATCGGCTCGGCAAATTCGCCGCTCTCGAATTCAAAGCTGTCAATCGCCGTCAGGAAGGTGGTGTGGCGGCAGTGATCGGACCAGTAGGTGTCGATCGCGCGCAGCTCCGTGACGGACGGATCGCGCTTCTCGGTATCACGGAAGTAATCGCGGCAGAAACACAGGTCCTCCGCGCTCATGGCCATGCCCATGGTCTTGACCATGTCGGCCAGCGCCTTGTCGCTCATGGCGGTGAAGCCCTCGATGACGGCCACATCTGCCGGGATGTCGGCGTGCATCGCCAGCGTTTCGGGCTTGTCCATGCCCGCGCGGCGCGCCTCAACCGGGTTGATGAGGTGCGCGGCAATCGCGTCCATCATCGGCCGGGTCACCTGCGCGCCCTCGACGGCGTACACCTTCGCGCAGACCACCTTCGGGCGATCCTCGTTGGGGCTGAGCAGCTGCAGGCACTGGCTGGCGCTGTCGGCGCGCTGGTCATACTGGCCCGGCAGGTACTCCACAGCCAGCAGCTGCGCGTCCATCTGCGGCAGCTCCTCATCATACAAAAGGTCAACGTTCGGTTCGGAGAAGATGATACCCTTCGCGCTCTCAAGCGCCGCCTGGGAAACGCCCTCCACGTCGTAGCGCTGGAAGATGCGCACGCGCTCGATTGCCTGCGTGCCCAGCACCTCGCGCAGCTCGCTGCACAGCTGCTGCGCGGCAACATCGTATCCCGGACGCTTCTCTGCATAGATTCTTCTGACCTGACTCACGATAATCCTCCTCCGTGATCAAAGCGGAATTGTTCAT
>JBJEUI010000100.1:0-2505 GCA_051883755.1 Candidatus Ventricola sp. | reverse complement strand
TTGAAGAGGTCGAGCAGAAGCTCGCCGCTCTGGGGCTCGCTCTGCGTGCCAATGATGAGTAATCCGGCACTACCGGCTTACTGATAAATAACCTGCCCGAAAGGGCTCACTAAGGTCGCGCCTAAGGGAAATATGGGCGCGGCAGTGCGACGCCTGCCTGCTTTCCGCGGACAGGCGTCGGTTCCTGCCGCGTGAAGAACCGTATTTGCAGGAGGCGGGCTGAAATAGGAGGAAAAACAACATGGCTCAGCGTAAACTCGGCTGCCGCAACGCTGCTCAGCGCAAGGCGCTCATTCGTAACCAGGTGACCAATCTGATCTGGTACGGCCGCATTGAAACCACCCTCGCCCGTGCGAAGGAAGTCCGCTCCATGGCGGAGCACCTGATCACCCTGGCGATCAACGAGTGCGACAACAATGTGCAGGTCGAGAAGACCTTCAACAATGACAAGGGCCAGACTGTGACGGTGACCGTCCAGAACGACGCCCCGAGCAAGCTGCACGCCCGCCGTCAGATCATGGCGTATCTGTACGACGTGAAGGAAGCGAAGCAGGACGACGAGTCCAAGAGCGCCTATGCCGCGCGCACCAAGGACAACAAGTATCCGTGCGTCGAGAAGCTCTTCCGCGAGATCGGCCCGAAGTACAAGGCCCGCAACGCGGAGAAGAACTGCGCCGGCGGCTACACCCGCATCATCAAGAAGGGCCCGCGCCGCGGCGACGCCGCTGAGATGGTCATTCTCGAGCTGATCTAATTCCTTCGTTTACGGAAGAAGCTGTTTCGCCATGCGAAGCAGCTTCTTTTGAAATCAGGGAATACGGATCCGGAGGGGAGTATTCGCATGCATGACATGATTCTGATCCTCAACTACTCAGACGAATTCTCCATGGAGATTGCCCGCAGGCTGCGCGCGGAGCAGATCCACGCCCGCATCGCTGCGCCGGAAACGACGGCGGAGCAGGTGAAGGCGCTGGCTCCGCGCGGTGTGATCCTCAGCGGCGAAGCGTCGGGGAAGGACGCGAAGCTGGACGAGGGCATTCTGAGCCTGGGCGTACCGGTGCTGGCGCTCGGCCATGCGGCGCACCTGCTGCTCAGCGGCCTGGGCGGCGCGAGCGCGGATACGGCCATCAGCGAAAAGAAGGCGCTTGTCCAGTACGGCGCAAGCGCTCTGTTCGCAGGCGTGCGCGAGGGTGAGCGCTATCTGAAGCAGGCTCAGACGATGATGCTGCCCACAGGCGTGACGGAAACGGCATGTGCGGCGGGCTGTACGATTGCCTTTGAGGATGCTGAAAAGAAGCAGTACGGCGTGCAGTTTGAACTGGAGCGCAACGATCCGGAGGGCTCGGCTATCCTGATGAACTTTGCGCGCGGAATCTGCGGCTGCACCGCCTGGTGGACGATCGATGCGGCGCGCGAGCAGGCGGAGACCATGCTCAGCCATGCGGCGGCGCAGGGCGGACATGCCGTGTGCGCGGTGAGCGGCGGCGTGGACTCCACGCTGGCGGCGCTGATGACACAGCGCGCCTTTGGCGATCGGATGACGGCCGTCTTCGTGGACACCGGCCTGATGCGCGAGGGCGAAGCGGAGGAGATCCAGGCGACGTTTGATGCGCTGGGTATTCCACTGCTGATCGTGGACCGTTCCGGTGAGATCCTGGAGCGGCTGGCGCACAAGCGCGGAAGCGACGAAAAGCGGCAGGTGGTCACCGACCGCCTGTACGAGGAGATGCTCCAGCAGAGCGCGTCGATCGAAGGGGAGAAGACGCTGGTGCTGGGCACCAATTACAGCGATTACCTGCACAGCGGCAGCAATGCGCCGCGATGGCACGAGAGCGGCATGACGGTGGTTGAGCCGCTGCTGGAGCTGCTCAAGGAGGAAGTGCGCGAGATCGCGCGGCAGATGGGCATCAGCGAGGCGGTGGTGGAGCGCAAGCCGTTCCCATCTCTGGGCTTGGGCGCGCGCATCGTGGGTGAGGTGACCGGCGAACGGCTACACGCGCTGCGCACGGCAGAGGCCATCTTCCGCGAGGAGATTCGCCTGGCCGGCCTGGAGCGCAGGCTCTACAAGCACTTCCCGGTGCTCATCGGCGGAGAAACGATCGGCAGCGAGCTGCTCGTGCTGCGCGCGGTGACGCTCTCCGGCGGTCAGCTGGTGCCCGCGCGCCTGCCATACGATCTGGTGGAGCGCACGGTGCAGCGCATCATGGAGGCAACGCCCGTGGTGGGCCGCGTTTTCTATGATGAGACGCCTACGCAGGTGGGCAGGGAGTCATTCTCGTAAAAGAGGCACCGGTTTGCAGGCCGGTGCTTTTGCTTTTTGGAAGCAACAATGCAAAATCAGGGGTAGATGGAAACAAGAGGCATGTGCTATAATAAACTGTTACTATATGCATAGAATCCGGATGCGCCCCAAGGCGGCGCAACTTCCGATGTAATGAAGGGTGTCTTTTAAACTATGAGAATCTATCATCCGGTCAGAGGCGTGGGCGGGGCGCTCAGGGAGAA
>JBJEUI010000099.1:0-13399 GCA_051883755.1 Candidatus Ventricola sp. | reverse complement strand
CCGAACATCATCGCCGTCCGCGAGGGCGACGACCGCGAGGAGATCAAGACCCTGGTCGAGGTTCTCCAGAGCGACGAGATGGTCCAGTGGATCAAGGACACCTACGGCACCTCCGTGGTTCCGACCAAGTAATCGAAATCAAGCATGAGCAAACCGGCGCTCTCCACAGGGAGGGCGCCGGTTCTTTATATTGCTGATGAAAGCTGTGTTGGCGCAGAGGAACGTTGGGCTGCCGCCCAAACCCGCTTGGGGCGCTGCCCCAAACCCCGCAAGGGATTTCATCCCTTGACCCCTCTTCGCTTCGCGCGGATTCAAGCGGCTTTGGCATCAATAGCCGTATTGCTTCTGCTTGCCCTTCAGGAAGGCCGCCGTCAGCAGCGCGGCTGCTGCCTCCGCCGCGACGATGGACCACCACACGCCGTCGATGCCCAGAATCAGCGGCAGCAGGATGACCGCCGACGTCTGCAGCAGCAGCGTGCGCACAAACGAAATCAGCGCGGAGGTTAGGCCGTCGCCCAGCGCGGTAAAGAAGGAGGAGCCGTAAATCGCCGCGCCGGCAAACAGGAACGACAGCGAGTAGATCTTGAATGCGCGCACGGTCAGCGCCATCAGCGCTGCGTCGTAGCTGACAAAGATCGCCGCCAGCGGCCTGGCCAGCAGCTCCGAGCAGGCGAACATGCCCAGCGAAAACGCGGCGATGATGACCAGGCTCTTTTTCCTGATGCTCCTCATCTCGTCCCGATTGTCCGCGCCGTAATGGAAGCTGAGCACCGGCGCGGAGCCATTCGCGTAGCCGATGAACGCCGCCAGGAAGATGAAGTTCACGTACATCAGCACGCCGTATGCCGCCACGCCGTCCTCGCCCGCATAGCGCATCAGCTGCACGTTGTAGAGCATGCTGACCAGCGACATGGAGATGTTGCTCATCAATTCGGACGAGCCGTTTGTGCAGGTCTTTACCAGCGCGCGCCCGTCAAACACCGGCCTGACCAGCCGCAGCAGGCTGTCATTCCTTCGCGCAAAGTACGCCAGCGGCACCATGCCGCCGACCACCTGGCTCATCGCCGTCGCCGCCGCCGCGCCCGCGACGCCCCAGCCAAAGCCCGCGATGAACAGCGCGTCCAGCGCCATGTTCGTCACGCCCGAGGCCACGGTCACCGCGAGGCCCAGATTCGGCTTTTCCGCCGCGATCAGGAAGCTCTGGAACTCGTACTGCAGCATCAGTGCAGGAAGCGCCAGCAGGCTGATCCGGCCATAGCGCACGCACAGCTCAAGCAGCCCGTCCTGTGCGCCCAGCAGCCGCGCAATCGGCGGCAGAAACGCGATGCCCAGCGCAGCGAGCACCACGCCGCAGAGGACGGTCACGGCGATGAGCATGGAAAACGTCTGGTTGGCCTTGTCCTTCTTGCCTTCGCCCAGCATCCGCGCAATCAGCGCGCAGCCGCCCGAGCCGAACATGAAGCCCAGCACGCCCAGCACCATCAGAAACGGCATGATCAGGTTCACTGCGGCAAACGGCGTCTTGCCCACGAAGTTGGAGACAAACAGGCCGTCCACCACGCCGTAGATGGACGTAAAGATCATCATCGCGATGCTCGGCAGCGTGAAGCGCAGCAGCCGCCGGTAGCCAAAGTGATCCGAAAGCCTGATGTTCACGTCAATTCCTCCATGCCCTTTTCAAACGCCTCCAGGTAGCGCTGCGTCAGGCCGATGTGGCTGTCGCGCTCCTCCTGCGTCCACGTTCCGTAAATGCGGTTCTCCATCTCGATGAGCCGGCATACCGTCCGCTCGGTCAGCGCCCTGCCCGAATCCGTCAGGCAGACGCGCTTGCGCCTGCCGCTGTCAGCTTCAAGAACGATCACGCCTTCGCCCTCCAGCCTGCGCAGCGCGGAATTGAGCGTCTGCTTGCTCATGCCGCTTTGCCGGATGATCTCGCCGAGCGCGCATGCGCCGCCCTCCGCGCAAACCGTATAGAGCACGCGCAGCGCACTGTCGGACATGCCGAACCTGAACGCCGCTTCGTGGTACAGCGCGTCGATCTCCCCGATCAGATGATTGAAGCGCCGCAGATGCGCATAAGCTTCTGACATTGTCAATCCTCCCTGGTACGATTTCATACCAGCAGAGTATAGTACGATTTCGTACCATTGTCAACGCTTTTGCGCAAAAAGCGGGCGGCCAGAAGGCCGCCCGTTCATTCATGGCATCCGCTTATGATGTGCGTACATCACCGTACGCCATTCAGTAATTGACATTCCACGTGGACACATACGCCACGCCGCCGCCCACATAGATCATGCAGGTATTCGTGCCGTACTGCAGCATCATCGCCTGCGTGCCGTGGGCGTAGGTGCCCTTGAGCTGCGTCAGCGAAGCGTCGTGATAGACGTTGATCGTGCTGCCCGAGCCGCCGGCTGCCGTCGCCAGCGTGATGGTTTCGCCCGCCTGCGGCGCGGACGGAACGCTCTGCACCGGCGTGGGCGTGATATACACCACCTGCGGCGTGGGCGTCGCGGACGGATAGCTGGGATAGCTCGGCTCGAGATAATTGCCGTCAAAGCTCAGGTAGCGGGTCATCATGTAGCCGTGGCGCGTGCCGACGTAAACCTCGCACCAGGTCGAGCCCTTGTTGACCACCTTCACCTTCGTGCCGTTGCGGTACTGGCCGATGGAGCGCGCGCTCTGGCTCGGCGTCTCGCGCAGGTTGAGCACCTGCGTGCTGATGGGATTGTTGACCCAGGCAGTCAGCGAGGTGGTTCCGCTTCCGGTGTTGCTGCCCAGCGTGGAGCCCGTACCGGAGAGATACTGCGTGGACATGAAGCCCTCAAGACCATTCGCCGAGATCATGTACCAGCCGTTGCCCTTGAGCAGCACCGTGACCTGCGTGCCGCTGGCCAGCTTGCCGATGCTCGAATACGAGGAGCCCGGGCCGGAGCGCACGTTCACCTTGCCGCCGTTGCGCGTGGTGACCGTCGAGACCGTCGTGCCGGAATCGATGAACGTCTCGTACATGTAGCCGTACACCGGCATGCCGCCCGAATACACATAGCCGTAGCACCAGCCGCCGTAATTGCCCTGCGCATAGAACGTGGACCCGGAGGTCACGCGCATGATCACGCTCGCGTCCGTGGACGGGCCGGAGCGCAGGTTGACGTAGCCGCCGTTGGCGTACTTGACCGTCGCGCCGCCGTTGTACTGGCCAAAGTCCAGGTAGCCGGCGGACATGTAGCCGCGCTTGCCGTCCATGGTCTTCACGCTGTACCATCCGTTCGACTCGCTGCCCGCAAGCACCCACGAGCCCGTATCATACTTGCCCAGGCTGTAGCTTGCCGTGCTGGGCGATTTGCGCAGATTGAGCCTGCCGCCCTTCACCACGGCAAACCGGTCCGCCAGCGCAGCTGCCGGCAGCAGTGCAAGCAGCAGCAGCGCTGCCGCAAAGCGAACGATGTTCTTCCTCATCTTCCTTCACCAACCCCTTATACGATTCTCCGATCCGCAAAGAACCGTATTGTCCTATGCATACAAGACGAACCCTCCGCAGGAATTCTTCCCCGGATTTGCCTGCAGCGGAAATTTAGTTCATCTTTTCCTTCTTGACCAGCGGCTTGTAGCTGCCGTCCGCCTGCTCCACGCGCACAGCCTGCAGCGTCGCCTCCATGTTCGCGCGGAATTCCTTCAGATACTGCGCGCGCAGCTTCGCCTGCTCCAGCGCCTCCGCCTCGGTCAGCCCGACGGTCTTCTTCTTGCGCGCCAGCTCGTTGATGCGTTCAATCTGTTCGTGTTCCATTCAGGCAGTCCCCTTTGTCTCTTCATGATGATGCATGATTATCATACCCTCTTTTGCAGATTCCGTCAACAATCAAGCGGGACGATTTCATCCCGCCGAAGACATTAAGGGACAGGATTGTCGGTATTGAGCTTAAAGGGAGCTAAAGTGAACGAGGACCTCATCCGCCCTTCGGGCACCTTCCCCATAGGGGAAGGCAAAGTTTGTTGAAGACTTTGCAGTAAATCAGCCTTCCCCTCTGGGGAAGGTGGCTTGCCGCAGGCAAGTCGGATGAGGTCTTTCGTGAACAATAGCTCCCTATTGCGCAATTCAGCCGCAAACTGATTTCACGCCACCACGCCCGCGAAATTCCAATCCTGATCCATCAGCGCCAGCACGCCTGCAGCGCCCGGCTCGATGCGGCCAAAGCCCTTCGCGCCCACGCTGTCCGCGGGGGTGCTGGTGGCCATCGGGATGACCGTCTCCGGCGCGATCCCGGCCTTCGTGATCATGTTCCTGACCGCCTGATGCATCAGCAGCGTGGAGCCGGCGAGCACGCCGTTTTCCAGCCGCGCCGCGCCATTTTTGACGTACACCGCCTGGCCGCCCAGGTCATACCGGCCGTCCGGCAGGCCCGCCGCCTCCATGGAATCGGAGATCAGCGCCACGCCCTGCGCGCCCTTGCACCTGGCCGCGATGCGCAGCACGTCCGGATGCAGGTGGATGCCGTCCGCAATCATCTGCACGATGATGCGGTCGTCCGCCAGCCCCGCGCCCGGCACGCCCGGCTCGCGGTGATGCAGCGGGGTCTGCGCGTTGAACAGGTGGGTGATCTGCGTCAGGCCCACGTCCGCCGCCGCATGGATGTGCTCCGCCAGCGCCGCGGTATGCGCCGCACAGGTGACCACGCCGCGCTTTTTGAGCTCAGCTATCACCTCGAGCGCGCCCGGCAGCTCCGGCGCGAGGGTCATCATGCGCACGCAGGTCAGGCCCCTGACCATCTCGTCATAGGCCGCCATGCTCGGCGCCTGCAGGCACTCGCCCAGCTGCGCGCCCTTGTACTTGATCGCCAGGAACGGCGCCTCCATGTGCGCGCCCAGCACGGCGGCACCGCGCTTTTCCGGCCTGTCCACGACCGCCTGAATCCCGACCAGCGCGTCATAGGTCTGCTGCGGATACGCGCTCATCGTCGTGGGCACAAACGCCGCCACGCCGGTTTTCAGCAGGCCCGTGCTCATGCGGCGCACATCCGTTTCGCCGCGCATGCAGTCCGCGCCGCCGAACGCATGGATGTGGATATCGACAAAGCCCGGGAGCACAAACAGTCCCTGTGCGTCGCGGATCTCCTCGTCCGCCTTCGCCGAAAGCCTGCCCACCTCGGCAATCCTGCCGTTTTCGATGCGGACGTCGGTCTGTTCAAACGCGCCGCGGATAAACGCCAAACCATTTCTGACCAGCATATGCCTCTTCCTTTCTGTTCCTGACGATGGTTGATTTAAGCGTGATTCTCTTTTCGTCCTGCTGAAAGCTGCGTTGGCGGAATCGCAATCCTCGCCTCCTGCGATTCTTGTTGTTGGCGCTTCGCGCCTTAAACAAACCTGCCAATCCATCATGCGCAGATGGACATTTCGGCGTTTTTGGCCATATGCTCCAGCTGCGTGCCCAGCGTGCCGGCGATGCTCGCGGCCAGCCGCGCGGAAAACCCGTTGCCCGGATCGGCCAGCGCGGCGACAATCGAGCGCTTGATCGCTTCCTGCTGGCGGTTCACGCCCGCCCGCACCGCGCCGTCGGTCACCACCTGACGCAGGAGCACCGGCACCTTCACGCCGCACATCAGCTTTTCCATCTCACCCTTGCCCAGCAGCGCCAGCAGCACGCCCGCCGCCGCGCCGGCAATCATGCCCGCCGGGCCCGTGCCCACCAGCGCGACGCCGCCTCCGCCGCAGATGCTCGCGCCGACGGCGCCCAGCACCACGCCCAGCACGCCGGAGAGCACATCCATGCCCATCGCGCTGGTCAGCGAGAGCTGCACGCCGTTCACGCCTGCGCTCACCTGCGTGCCGCTCAGGGACATCTTCTCCGGCGGCACGCCGCAGCGCATGCACAGCGCCGTCAGTTCGCCCTCCAGCTCGCGCATCAGGCCGTCCGTCCACGTCCGCAGATCCTCCCGGAGCCGCTCGGCCACGGCTTCACCCGAAAACGCGCGCTCGATATTCCCGGCCAGCAGCGCATCCAGCTCCCTGATCGTGTCCACGCCGCCGCGCCGCCACAGGGCCACCGTCTCCAGTGCGCTCTCCCGTGCCGTCTCAAACAGTGCCTGAGCCAGCGGCGCATACAGCTCATGCACATGCGCATTCACCGCCGCCTGAAGCTTTTCGCCCCGGGCGATGGAGGCGACCGCCTGCCGGAAGGTTTTCAGGCTCTCATCCACGCGTCCGGCGTAAGCCAGGCCGCGCGCGATGGAGCATTCCGGCTCCGGGCAGAGCACGAGCAGGCTGCCCTCAAACGCCGCCTTGCACGCTTCCCTGAAAAAAGCCATGCGCGACGCGCCGCCGGTCAGGATCACCACCTGCGGCGGACACGCCCGGCTCACCTCCTGCGCCGCGTGCAGTGCGTCGTCCAGGCACTGCACAAAGCTGCGCCCGCCCAGCGCCGCGCACGGCATGCGGATGATCTCCTCCATCGCCTCGCCATGAAGCGCCAATTCGAGCATCAGCGTCTCGTCATAGCAGACGACCAGCTGCTTGGTGAGCTTCTGCGTCTGCCATTTTTCCTCGCTCAGGAAATACTGCTCCTTGAGCCTGCGCGCCTCCAATTCCGCATAGCTCTTCCATGCGGGGCTCTCGCGCATCACGCGCGCAAGCGCCTCCCTGTCCGGCGAGGCCTCGATTGAGCGCGTGAGGATCATCTCGTCCAGCAGTCCGCCGCCCAGGTTCGTATCGCCGAAGAGCGACAGATCCTGCTGGTGTCCGTCCACGATGTAGGCAAAGTCCGTCGTCGAGGAACCGATGTCGATCACCATCGCGCTGCTCTGCATCAGCGCCGGATCGATGCGCAGTCCCCGGGCGTGGCGCGCGTACAGAAACGCCGCGCGCGGCTCGGGCACCACGCTCACATTCGGGAAGCCCGCCGACTCCATCAGCCGGGCGTACTGCTCGCGCCGTCCCTCGCCCCAGCCCGCCGGGCAGCCGACCACCGTGCGCGTCACCTGTGCCATGAGGCCCGGCTCCACGCTCCTCAATTCGTTCATCACGCCCTGTGCAAACAGCCGCACGTCGCCCATCGCGGAGGGGTCGACCAGATAGCGCGACTTGAAGCGCACCTTCGCATCCCGCGCGCCGGAGAGCACGCTCGCCTCCTCGCCCACGACGATACGCCCGTCCTTCGTGCCCACGGCGGACAGCAGGCTCGTGCGGCCCTGCAGCGGCAGCACGCGCGGCTCCACGGTCGATTCGCTGCTGAGCAGCGTCACCGCGCTCTCGCCGTCGCCCAGGTCAAAGCCCAATATCTTCATGCGCTCCTCCCTCTTTCCATTTGCAGCGCCGCCGCGCCGCGCCGCAGAACCCTGCCGTCCTTCACCAGCGCCGGACGGATCGTCCTCGCCTCGCCCATCGTGGGCAGCACGTCAAACAGCTGCGCGTGCGCCGCATCGTAGGGGATCAGCTCCACGCCCAGCCTGTGCAGGTACTGCTCCGCCTGGGCCAGGCTGCGCATCGCCAGCTCGTCGCGTCCGCTCGCCTTCGCCTCCATCAGCGCGGTCAGCAGATCCAGCATGGCGTCATCTGCCGTGCCGGAAAGCCGTGCATTTCCGGCATCCTGATCCAGCAGCGCCAGATCGCTCACGCAGATGTCCGCCGCCTGACACAGCTCGCGCAGCATGCGCACGGCCATTTGAGCCTCCACGCAGGGCACGGCACGCGCCTCGCACGGCGTCTGCGCGCCCGCTTTCTGCTCGTCAGGCATCAGCAGCAGCACGCCGCCGATGAGCTGCAGCACGGCAAACACCATCTGCCCGTCAATCAGCTCACAGACGGCCAGCGCCGCCAGAAGGAACCCGCCTGCGGCCCTTGCGCCCCGGCGCAGCCGGTCCCGGCGGCTCTGCACCGGCGCTTCCCTGCGGTGATCGGCGATCACCAGCTCGCCCCGGGCCGCTGCCGCGCGCAGCAGCTGCGGCGCACGCCGGGCAAGCGCCATCACAGCCTGCTGCCGCTGACGCGCATGCTCGTCCTGTTCGTCCTGCGCCAGCTCGCAGGCCGTCTGCTCCAGCGCCATGATGCAGGCCGCAATCGCCTGGTCGATGTCCTGCGCCCCGGCAAGCTGCCCGAGCAGCTGCTCCTCACGATGGGAAAACGCCGCCGCTGCGTCCATGTCCATCCCTCATTTCCATCATTTGGTGATGGTTTTATTGTACAGTTCCGCAGCAGCTTTGTCAATTGACCGCACGCTGTGCTATAATGCAGGCAACTCTGCCCAAAGGAGGTGCTTTCCGTGCGCTGTTTGACCTATACCGTCACCGAGGCGGACGCCGGCCGTGCGGTGCGCAGCGTCGTACCCCGGCGCTTTTCGCTGGGGCAGCACGCCTTCCGCCGCCTGAAGGTGCTTGGCGCCATCTGCATCGGCGGCGTGCCCGTGCGCGCAGACTACGTTCTGCATGCGGGCGAGGTCATCGAGCTGCGCCTGCCCAGCGACGCCGCGCCGGACATCTGTCCCTGCGCCGTCACGCCCGATCTGCCGCCGTCGTTCATCCGCTATCAGGATGAGGACCTGCTGATCGTGAGCAAGGGCGCGCCGCTGCCCACGCTCCCCGCCAGCCATATCGCCTCCGATACGCTGCGCGAGCAGGTGATCGCGATGCTGCACGCCGATCCCGACACGTTTGTCTATCACCCGGTCAACCGGCTGGACAAGGGCACCAGCGGCCTGATGTGCATCGCGCGGCACGCGCATGCTCAGCGCCTGCTGACCGCCCAGCTGCACACCGGTGGCTTCATCCGCGAGTATCTGGCCGTCACCGAGGGCATTCCCGAGCTGCCTGCGGGCACGATCGACGCGCCCATCGCGCGGCTGAGCACGGGCGCCAGGCGCGCCGTGCGCGAGGACGGCCAGCGCGCCGTGACGCATTACCGCGTGGAGCGCACCGCAGGCCGCCGCGCGCTCCTGCGGCTGCGGCTCGAAACCGGGCGCACGCATCAGATCCGCGTGCATCTTGCGCACATCGGCTGCCCGATCGCGGGCGACTATCTCTATGGCTCCGCGCTTGACGCCCTTTCCGGCCGCTTCGCGCTGCACTCTGCCTCCATTCGCCTGACGCAGCCCATCACGGGTGAAATCATCGCGCTGTCCGAGCCGCTGCCTCAGGCGCTTGAGGCGCTGCTTGAAGGGAAATGGTAGGGCTGCCGCCCTAAAACCCGCTCGGGGACAATGTCCCCGAACCCCTTCTTCGCTTCGCGTCGGAATAAGCATCTGATCCTCATAGATTCCGCCTCCTTCCGCCATCCTGATAGGACACGGAAAGGAGGTTTTTCATGAGCAAATCAAAGCATCGCCAGCACGGCAGCGCAAAGCAGTGGAATCCGCCGCCGATTCCCCCCCAGACCCAGTCGCCCTTCAGCCCGCCGCAGAACGTGGTCAGCGCCACGGACTGTACGGGCCTGGAGGCGCAGCCGGTTTTAAACGAAAGCGCCGCCGAGCACTATACGGCGCTCTATGCCATTCACGCGCAGAAGCCGCAGGGCAACATCGGCAAGGACAACCCGAACAACGATCCCTCCGAGATCAATTTCCACCGCACTGATTCAGAAGAAAACGCTTGACAAGTAAACGATCGTTTACTATACTGTGTGTAAACGATCGTTTTCTTTTGGAGGAGGCATCGCGTTGAATGACACGAAGGAGCGGATTCTGACCACGGCGCTGGCGCTGTTTGCCCGGGACGGCTATGAGGCCGTGTCCGTCAGCGACATCGCCAAGGCGCTGGGCATGACCAAGGGCGCGCTGTACAGGCACTACAAAAACAAGCGCGACATCTTCGATTCCATGCTTTTGCGCATGCTGGAGCTGGACGCCGGCGCCGCGCGGCAAAGCGGCGTGCCGGAGCAGAGCCTCGAGGCGGACGACAGGGGCTACGACGAGGTAGGCTGGGCCGAGCTTCGGCAGTTTACGCTGGCGCAGTTCCGCTTCTGGACGGAGGACGCCTTCGCCTGTCCTCTGCGACGCATGCTCTCGCTGGAGCAGTACCGCAGCGAGGAGATGGGAAAGCTGTATCAGGACATGGTGGTCTCCGGCCCGGTGCGCTACACGGCGGACATCTTCCGCAGGCTGATGGCGCGCGGATGCATGAAGCGCGGCGACGCGGACGCGCTGGCGGCGCAGTTCTACGCACCCATGTTCCTGCTCATCGCCATGGCTGACGGCGGGGCGGACAGCGGCCTGTCCATTCTGGAGGACGCGATCGACAGCTTTATCGGGAGGTGGCAGGCATGACGCTGACAGAAGGGCGCATCGTGCTGCAGGAAAAGGGCCTTTACCGCATCCGCACCGCGCACGGGGAGCAAAGCGCGCTGGTCTCCGGCAGGTTCCAATATGACGCGCAGTCCGTGTCCGACTATCCCGTCGTCGGCGACCGCGTCATGGCCGACTGCACCGATCCGGACACGGCAGTCATCCATCAGGTGCTGCCCCGCAGGAGCCTGTTTGTGCGCAGAGCTGCCGGCGCAGGGCAGTCGGAGCAGCCCGTCGCCGCCAACATCGACACCGCGTTCCTGTGCATGAGCCTGAACAACGACTTCAACCTGCGCCGGCTGGAGCGCTATCTGGCCGTCGCCTGGGAGAGCGGCGCGCAGCCCGTGGTTGTGCTGACCAAGGCGGACCTGTGCCGCGATCTGGCGGTGAAGCAATTCGAGGCGGAATCCGTCGCGATGGGCGCGCCCATCCTGACCGTATCGGCCATGGCGCAGGACGGCTATGCGCAGCTGCTGCCGTATCTCGCGCCGGGGCAGACGGTCGCGTTCGTCGGCTCCTCCGGCGTGGGCAAGTCCACGCTGATCAACCGCCTGCTGGGCGAAAATCGTCTGGCCACGGACGGCCTGCGCAATGACGACAAGGGCCATCACACCACGACCCACCGGGAGATGCTGTTCCTGCCGTGCGGCGCGATGGTCATCGACACGCCGGGCATGCGCGAGCTGGGCATGTGGGACACGGCCTCCGGCGTGACGCAGGCCTTTGCGGACGTCGAAGCGCTGACAGCTTCATGCCGCTACGGCAACTGCACCCACACGCGCGAGCCGGGCTGCGCCGTCCTTGCCGCCCTGCGCAGCGGCGAGCTGGACGCGGGGCGCTGGCAGTCGTACCAGAAGCTCAGGGCGGAGAACGCCTATGCCGAGAACAGCGAATCCTATCTCGCAGCCAAGGAAAAGAAGTTTAAGGAGATTTCCATCATCAACAAGCACCGTACAAGGAGGAGTCATTCATGAAATACCCGCTGAGTGAAAAATACAGCGCCCCGGCGCTCATGCAAAAGATCATGGGTCCCAATCCCCTCAAGCTGGAGGAGGAGCTGCTGACTAACCACCTCATTCCCGACGGCAGCCTGGTCTGTGATCTGGGCAGCGGTCAGGGCCTGACGAGCGTGTTTCTCGCCAGAGAATACGGCTTTACGGTCTGTGCCGCCGATCTGTGGAGCGATCCGGAGGACAACCGCCGCTTCTTTGCGGAAATGGGCCTGACCGACGCGCAGGTTCTGCCCGTCAAGGCGGACGCCTCCGACCTGCCGTTTGCGCCGGAGACCTTCGACGCTGTCGTCAGCATCGATTCCTATCACTACTTCGGCCGCGACCCGGCGTTCCTGGACGAGAAGCTCCTGCCCTTTGTCAAGGGCGGCGGCTATATCTACATCGCCATCCCCGGCATGAAGAAGGACTGCCACGACAACCTGCCGCCGGAGCTGCTGCTGTCCTGGACGCCCGAGGATCTGGAGACGATGCACGACGCTGCGTTCTGGCGCAGCGTCGTCAGCCAAAGCCGGGGCGCCGAGGTGCTCGAGGTCAGCGAGATGATCTCCAACGAGGAGGTCTGGGCGGACTGGCTGAGGCAGGAGAATCCGTACGCCGTCGGCGACCGCAAGTCCATGAACGCCGGCGCGGGCAGGTACCTGAACTTTGTCAGGATCGTGCTTCAAAAGAAGCCTGCAAAGGGCTGATCGGGCCTGATATTCAACCGCAAAAGACAAAAATCCCATGCTTTGCCCTTGAAGCATGGGATTTATTGATGGTTTGAGCATCGGGACATTATCTGCCCCGATGCTTCTCCTTTCGCTTCTGTTGATTCAGTTCAAACTGACGCTGCTTCTCCGCTTCCCGCTGTTCGCGGCTGACAGATTTTCGCTCCAGCTTGTTTACTTCCCTTTGCAGCTGTAAAGCCTGCTGCGATTTTGTTCCGATACCGGCAGCGGCAGCTTGTTTTCTCGCTTCCCGCTGAACCCGTTTGGGGTTAGTTGCTTCTTTCTTTACAACCACATCAACAGACGGACTGAACTTAAGCTGATCGTATTCTCTCAAGACAAACTCCCAAACTTCAAAGTCCCTCGGTTCAGCACCGAAAGTGACCTTGCAAACCGAGAGTTTTCCATTCTCAATTCGCTCGAACACGCCAACCCAGAATGGGTTTTCGAAATATACCGTCAGCTTTCCACAGTTGTTGTCCATAACGAAACCCTCCCTGAAAATGAAGATGATCACAGAAACGGACAACCCGGAGGGGAAGGTTACTTACCTGAGCCTTTCGACTCAGACGGCTGGGCTACCTACCAGCTCTAACACACCAGAGCGGTGCATATTGCGTTTTTATCCTGTGATTATATACAGCGCATCTCTGCGCAATATACCAAATATATTTTTCCCTAATCGATTGATTCCTTTCCATGCAGCATATAGCTTTTGATTTACAGGTCTGTTTGGTTTCATGATATCATATAACAGAAAAGAATACAAGAACAGCCACAGCAGTTCACGGCTGCAGCTGTTAACTGTCTTATGACCACCGCATATTAAGCGGAGTTTTGGCTTTATACCTGATCCGGAATATCCACCTCGGGCATCAGCTCGTGGCTGACGATGTTGAGCATCTCGGTCAGCTTCTCGCACTCCTCGGGCGTAAAGCGCCTGCAGATGCGGTCCATCACCAGATCCGTATAGCTCGAGCTGATGTTGTAGTAGTCGATGTACTTCTGCGTGACCTCCAGGTGGTACTCCCGCCTGTCCTGCGTGGACTGCACCTTGTTGATGTAGCCCTTTTTGATCAGGCTGTTGACCTTGTACGCGGCATTGGGCGAGGAGATGCTCATGAACGAGGCAAACTCGTTGACCGTCGGCCGGCCCAGCGCGAGGATGGTCTCCATGCAGAAGGTCTCCACCGTCGTCAGGCTGGCTTCCCTCGTCTGGAACCGATCAAAGATCTCCTTGTAAAAATGCAGCTTGAACTTCGTATACACCGTGTTGAACGCGTTTCTGAGCATAATCTTCTTCCCGCTTTCCCCTTGTTGCCTTCAGTATAGCAATTTTTGGAGAAAACATCAATCATCATTCCTGCTGCACGGCAAAAATAAGCTCCGCCGTGCAGGCTACCTCGCCGTTC
>JBJEUI010000098.1:0-13529 GCA_051883755.1 Candidatus Ventricola sp. | reverse complement strand
CCTTGCTGCGGCCCACATACTCCGGATCGCGGCGGAAGAGCGCGAACTCGGACAGGCGCTCCGGGTTGGAGCGGTAGGAGGAGGTCTCGCCGGACGGGATCAGCTCGTCCGTGGTCGTCACCGGATCGGTGATGTAGGAGCAGACCCTGACCAGCAGGTCATCCGTCAGCGCCGGCATCTGGGGCCAGTCCTTGATGTTCGGGCCAAACTTCAGCTCGGCATCCGGGTCCGCCTTGCCCCAGCCGTTGTAGACGCGCTTCTCGTAGATGCCCGCCTCGTAGTAGTAGTCCGGCTTGGAGTATTCAACGTCCATGTCGCTCGCCGCCGTCAGCCTGCCGCCGTTCGCCGCGGTCGCCGCGATGGAGCGGGCGTCCATCAGCGCCACAGCGCTCATCTGGCCCTCACCCGGCTTGCTGCCCTCGCGGTTCGGGAAGTTGCGCGTCGTATGACGGATCGAGAACTCGCCGTTCGCCGGGCAGTCGCCAGCGCCGAAGCACGGACCGCAGAAGCACTCGCGGATGATCGCGCCGGCGGAAACCAGGTCCGCGATGCGGCCGGTCTTCACCAGCTCGGCGTACGCCGGCATGGAGCCCGGATAGATGCTCAGGGAGAAGGCGCCGTTGCCGCAGCTGCGCCCGCGCAGGATGTCCGCCGCCGCCACGATGTTGTCAAACGTGCCGCCGGAGCAGCCCGCCAGCTCGCCCTGGTCCACCCAGATGCTGCCGTCGCTGTGCAGCTTGCTCATCAGGTCCATCCTGGCGCCCTTGATCTGCTTGTTGGCCTCCTCCTGCACCTGATGCAGGATGTCCGCCGCGTTCGCCTGCAGCTCGTGGATGGTGAAGGTGTTGGACGGGTGCATCGGCATGGCGATGGCGCACTCCACCGTGCTCAGGTCGATGTACACGCAGCCGTCGTACCAGGCCACGTCCGCCGGCTCCATCTTCCTGTACGCCTCCGGCCTGCCGTGGCGCATGTAGTACGTCTTCGTCTCCTCGTCGGTGACCCACAGCGAGGACCAGCAGGTGGTCTCGGTCGTCATGACGTCAATGGCGTTGCGGTACTCGATCGGCAGATTCGCGATGCCCGGGCCTACGAACTCCATGACCTTGTTCTTCACATAGCCGTTCTTGTAGATAGCGCCTACGATCGACAGCGCGATGTCGTGCGGGCCGACGCCCGGCTTCGGCGCGCCGGTGAGATACACGGCCACCACGCCCGGACGGGCGAAATCGTATGTGCGGCCCACCAGCTGCTTGGCCAGCTCGCCGCCGCCCTCGCCGATGCCCATGCAGCCCAGCGCGCCGTAGCGGGTGTGGCTGTCGGAGCCGAGGATCATCCTGCCGCAGCCCGCCATCGCCTCGCGGTTGTAGCTGTGGATGTTGGCCATGTTCGTGGGCACATAGATGCCACCGTACTTCTTCGCCGCAGACAGGGCAAACTTATGGTCGTCCTCGTTGATCGTGCCGCCGACAGCGCAGAGGCTGTTGTGGCAGTTGGTCAGGACGTAGGGCAGCGGAAACTCCTTCATGCCGGAGGCGCGCGCCGTCTGGATGATGCCGACATAGGTGATGTCGTGGCTGGTCATGGAGTCAAACTTCAGCTTGAGGTGCTCCATGTCCTCTGTCGTGTTGTGTGCGGCAATGACGCTGTAGGCCATCGTCCCCTTCGCAGCCTCATCGCGGCTCACCTCGCGGCCACACTTATGCGCGATCGCCGCCGGATCGGTCACGAGCTCTGTGCCGCCAATCAGGTAGACGCCGCCGTCATAGAGTTTGATCATGGTTTATTCTCCTTAATCATCAGATATTGTTGTGTCAATCCTTCCGCAAAGCATCGGTCTCGGGCACATGGCTTTGTCGGAGAGGGCGCCGGCAGCATGCCGGTTACTTGCGGATATAGATCGTGCCGTCCATAATGCGGCGCGCCGTGCGCTGAACCGCAACGCCCGGGATCACAATGTCGTTGACCTCCGCCTTGTTTGGATCATCCATGTACGGATACATGGTCATCACGCCCGATGGATGGCCCACGCGCACGGTCTCCTGTCCCTCGCGCACGCCGCCGCAGGCCTCGTTGACAATCGTTCCCGGCACAAAAGCCGCTACGCTGATGGAGCTTGCAGAGGTCAGCGGGCACGCCTTGTGGCACTTGAACACGCTGATCACGCGCGCGCAGACATCCATGTCCGCCGCCTCCACCGTCTTACCGGAAATGTCCGTGAAGCTGCGCGGCGCCGTCACAAAGCCCACCTTCGGCACGCCGGGGTTGTTGGCCGTCGCGTCCTCCGGGGAGGAGGCCAGACCGATGCGCACGCAGGCTGCGCCGCGGATCGCCTCCAGCTTCGCCGCAAGCGCCTTGTTGGCGTCCACCTCGGCCGGCAGCTCAGTGCCCGTCACGCCCAGATCCTCTGCGCGCACCAGCACGATCGGGTTGGAGACGTCCAGGATCGTCGCCTCAATTTCGCCGTCCGGCAGCGTCAGCATCTCACGCACGACGCCGGTCGGGAAGAGCTTGCCGGTCTTGCTGCCGACGGGATTCAGGAAGTTCACCTTCAGCTCGCCCGCCGTGCCGTCCACGCCCGCGATGGAGCACTCGCCCTCGTTGTCGAACTGGCCGTTCTTCACCGGCACCTCGACGTCGATGTACTTGTCCGTATTCAGGTTGTACATGTGCACGACCGTGGTCGGCTCCGTCAGGTTCCTGACCAGCCCCATCTCAATCGCATAGGGCGCGGTGGCCGCCGTCATGTTGCCGCAGTTGGACTTGTAGTCGATCACGGCGCGGCCCACGATGGACTGGCCCACGATGTAGTCCACATCGACGCCCGGACGCTCGCTCGGGCGAACGACCACGATCTTGTTGTTGCTGGACACGCAACCGCCCATGCCGTCGATCTGCTTGGGATCCGGGCTGCCCATGGCCTGCACAAAGATGTCGTCCCACGCCTCGCGCGCCGGCAGATCCTGCTCCAGGAACATGAGGCCCTTGGACGTACCACCGCGCATGAATACCGTCTTGAACTGTCTCATAAAGATTCTCCTTCGGTGTATCATTCTTGTTCAGTCAGGCCGCCTGCTCATCTGCTGCATGTCGGACAGCAATTCACCGGCACGCCGTGCGGCGAACAATCCGTTTCCGGCATCCTGAGCATCGGCAAGCAGCTTTCGGGCTTGCGCTGTATCGCCGCGATGGACGGCGGCCTGCGCCAGAACGAGCTGGATTTCAGACCGATGGATCCGGTTTTTCGCAAGACGCACTTCCTCGGCAAGGTATTCCTCATCTGCTGGCTGTCCGCGCAGAACGGACAGCCAGTTTTCATACAGACGGACGCACTCCCGTGTGCTGCGCCCCAGTGCAGGAGCGCGTTCCATCGCAGTGTCAGCGATGGCGCGCAGGGAATCAAGACATACGGCAGCCTCATCCGTCTTTTCCTGCAGGAGCAGCAGCCGCATTTTCTGATTGCAGGTGATCGCCATGCCACCGAGCCGGTGGCTTTTGAGCTTATCCGGCTCCAGCGGCGCAAGGCAGGCCATCGCCTCATCAAACTGGCCCAGCGCCTCATAGGCGTAGGCCAGCTTGACGCAGCCATCCATATAGGCGATGGTTTCCCTGGGCGTCTTCTCCACAATGGGGCCAAACGTATTCAGGAATTCCTCCGGCCTGACCTGCTCGCAGAGGATCGCCTGAAGCTGACGGAGCTTCCCGTTTGCCCAGAAGCCTGCGGCAATCCGCCCGACGACGACGCCCAGCATGACGGGCAGCAGCAGGAAGAACATCCTGATGTATCCGGGCACTGCAAGAGACCCCTGCGTCAGCAGCGCCGCGATCAGCCCCAGAACGCCGCCCAGAAGCATGAACAGATTGTTCTGAACCCTAAAACACGCAACCATATGTCATCCGTCCTTGTCTGTTGCACGACGTTACATGAGGAAGGAGAAGACGAACGAGGCGATGATCAGCACAATGCCGCCGCCCAGACGGGAGGAAAGCTGCGCATAGGCGATCAGCTCCATGCGGTCGGCAGCGCCCAGGCAGGCGATATCGCCGGAACCGCCGCGGTTGGCCATGCACATACCGGCCGTGATGGCGGAGTCCACAGGATAGAAACCGACCAGATAGCCGACCCCGCCTGCGCCGATCACGGCGCCCACGACGATCAGCAGCGCCATGATGACATTGGAGACGCTCAGAACGCTGAACAGCTCTGCAATGTTGAAGTCAGCGCCCATGCCGACCATGATGACCGTGCTGAA
Source organism: Candidatus Ventricola sp. (assembly GCA_051883755.1). Lineage (GTDB taxonomy): Bacteria > Bacillota > Clostridia > Christensenellales > Aristaeellaceae > Ventricola. The sequence goes on along the minus strand of JBJEUI010000098.1, from coordinate 9,276 downwards.
AATACCCACGATGGACTTCTGAATCCGCTTTGCGCCAGCGCGGACGCCCTCCGGAATCAGGCCGGATGCCGCCAGCACCACGGTGAAGATGATGACGTAGGCGTAAGCGTGAATCGCAGCGCCGAAGATGGTCGGCAGAATCACCTTGCTCATCAGCCTGCCCACAGAGAATGCGGCAAGCAGCACCAGCACGGCGCCCGCCATATCGTCGGTGGTGGTGTTGATCTTCTTGTCTTCCTTGGCAATGTTTCCGCCCTTGCGGACCAGGGTCTTGCCGTCGCCGGTGAGGAACGGGAACTTCTTGCCCGCGGTGTTGAGCAGTGCACAGGCGATGATGGCGAAGATGTTGGCGATGGTCAGGATCACGATGGCAAAGCTGTAATAGTTCACGGCAGCGTCGCCCGTAACCTGCTCGTAGATCTGGGAGAGCGGCACAGCGCCCGCGCCGTTGCCGCCGCCCATGATTGGCAGCACGTACTTAATCACAGCATCAGCCGGCTTGACGCCCATGATGAAGCCGCCCGCAATGCCAAATACCGCGGCGACAGCCAGGCCGCCCAGGATGGCCGGGATGTAACCGGCGAAGGAGCGCAGCAGAATGTCGCGATCCAGCGCCAGAACAGAGCCGACAATCAGAATCATGATGTACAGCTCCAGAAAATTGACATCATCGGAGATCAGCCAGTTGATGCTGTCGATGGTGGCCTGCGGAATCAGACCGAACTGCTTGAGAATCGCTACGCCGAAGAAGGACAGCAGCATGCCGCCGCCGATGTAGTTGTTCCAGATCGGGATGCGCTCGCCGATCTCGTTCATGATGACCGAGAACACGAAGCAGGAGCACAGGGTGCCCGTCATCGAGCCGGACTGGATGCCCATGTACATCGGCAGCGCGCACAGGACGAGCGCGATGAGCGTCTGCCACCAGGGTAAGCCGTTGAGTTTGAGCTGCTTGTTTTCCATTTGAAGTACCTCCATGTTTTTTCTGATGAAAGGATTTGTGCCGCTGCGCACGGCCGGCGGGTGCCGGGGAAGCCACCGCATCCGGGAAGAGCACCGGCTTCCCAAGGACGGTTTATCCAACACAGACGGGATTTCGATGCACGGGCCACTCGATGCGGCTGCAGTCATCGAAGGCACATGCGCAGGTCGTAGCCTCGCCTGTTTGAATCGTGGGGAGAATACCTGTTGTTTCTGTATCAATCATATCGGCTTTTTCTTCCATTTTCCAATATCGAATGGGAATGAGGTCATTCCGTTTCGGTATTGGAAAAACGGAAAAAGTCCCTCTATAATGAGGGCAGAAGCCAACAAAGGAGGCAGCAGCATGGGTAAATCCTTAACGAGGAAAATCATCGAAAGCCATTTTGTATCGGGCAGCCTGACGCCGGGCGAGGAGGTCTTCCTGAAGATCGACCAGACCCTGACCCACGACATCAACGCCGTCATGACCTACCTCGCCTTTGAGGCCGTGGGGATCGACCGCATCCGCACGGAATGCTCCGTCAGCTATCTGGATCACAACCTGCTCTACGTCAATACCATGACGCCGGACGACCACATCTACCTGCAGACCGTCGCGCAGAAGTACGGCGTGCACGTCTCCCGTCCCGGAAACGGAATCTGCCACGCAGTGCACGTCGCCCGCTTCGGCGCGCCCGGCAAGGTGAGCATGGGCGGCGACAGCCATACGCCCCACGGCGGCGCGATCGGCATGCTGTGCATTGGCGTGGGCGGCATGGACGTGGCCACAGCCATGACCGGCGTGCCCATGCGCCTGAAAATGCCGAAGGTGGTCAAGGTGAATCTCACCGGCAGCCTGAAGCCCGGCGTCAACGCCAAGGAGATCATTCTGGAGATGCTCCGCCGCGAGTCTGTCAAAGGCGGTCTGGGCAAGGTGTATGAGTATGTCGGCCCGGGCGCGGCCACGCTGGAGATCCCGCAGCGCGCGACCATCGCCAACATGGGCGCAGAGATGGGCGCGACCACCTCGATCTTCCCGGCGGACGAGCAGGTTCGCAGGTTCATGAAGGCGCAGGGCCGCGAAGACGACTATGTGGCGCTTCTGCCTGACGAGGACGCAGAATATGACGAGGAGATGGAGCTGAACCTCAGCGAGCTTGTCCCCATGCTGGCCTGCCCGCATCTGCCGGACAATGTGAAACCGGTTTCCGAGGTGGAGAAGCTGCCCGTTCGCCAGGTGTTCATCGGCAGCTGCACCAACGCCAGCTATGCCGACATCGCCAAGGCGGCCACCGTGCTGCAGGGCCATCACGTCCACGAGAACGTGAGCTGCACCTGCGGCATCTCCTCCAAGCAGACCTACCGGGAGCTGCTGCGCGACGGCTACATCGACATCCTGCTCGAGTCCGGCGTCCGTCTGCTGGAAATCGCCTGCGGCCCCTGCTGCGCCATTGGCCAGACCCCGCCCACGGACGGCGTGGCGGTGCGCACCTCCAACCGCAATTTCAAGGGCCGTGCCGGCAGCAGCTCCGCAAAGATCTACCTGGCCAGCCCGGAGACCGCCGCTGCGACGGCGATCATGGGCACCTTCGCCACGGCGGAGGACATCATGGGCGAGGATGTACGTGCGCTCGGCCGCATTCACGAGCCGGAAAACTACATCGTGGATGATTCCATGATCCTCCCGCCGCTGCCGCCGGAGGAAGCGGCCAGGGTGGAGGTCGTGCGCGGCCCCAACATCAAGTACCTGCCGGTGCCGGATGTGCCGCAGCAGTGCCTGACTGCGGCGGTGAGCCTGAAGGCCCGCGACAACGTGTCCACGGACGACATCACGCCCGCCAGTGCAGAGTTCTCCTCCATGCGCTCCAACATCCCGCTGATGAGCCAGTACTGCTATCACCGCTACGATCCCACCTTCGCTGAGCGCGCCCGTCAGATGGGCAGGAGCATCATCGTGGGCGGCGAGAACTACGGCCAGGGCTCTTCCCGCGAGCATGCCGCGATCAACCCCATGTATCTGGGCGTTAAATGCGTCATTGCCAAGAGCATTGCCCGCATCCACAAGGGCAACCTCGTGAACCACGGCATCATCCCCATGCTCTTTGACGATCCTGCCGCCTATGACAGCATCGATCAGATGGACGAGCTGGAGATCAGCAACCTGACAGGCCAGATCCCGACCCGCCATGTGACGGTGCACAACAACACCAAGCATTTCAGCTTTACCGTCAGCCTCGACCTGACCGACAATGAAATCGACGTCGTGCTGGCCGGCGGCCAGCTCAGGTACCTCAAGAACCAGCTCAAAGCAATGGAGGAAACAAAATGACACGGGCAGAAAGCGTTGCGATTGCAAAGGAAAAGTTTGGCGCCCTCATCGAAGAGGACTATAAGCGTATCGACCGCATGAATCAGGCTCAGGAGCCGATTGACTTTGACAAGCTGGACAGGATCATCGTCGGCATTCTCCCCGGCGACGGCATCGGCCCGGTCATCATGCCGCTGGCGCTGCGCGTGATGGAAGCGCTGGTGGGCGAGGATATCGCCTCCGGCAGGATCGAGCTGCGCCATATCGAGGGCATGACCATTGAAAACCGCGTGGCAAAGCTGAACAGCCTCCCGGAAGAATGTCTGGAGGAGATCAGGCAGTGCCACGTGCTGCTCAAGGGGCCCATGGTCACGCCGCGCGCCGGCGACGGCCTGCCCAATCTGGTCAGCGCCAATTCCCTGCTGCGCCGTAGCCTGGATCTGTATGCGGCGGTGCGCCCCATCGACATTGCCGATAAGGGTATTCACTGGACGTTCTTCCGCGAGAACATTGAGGGCGAGTACATCTGGGGCAACAAGGGCATCCAGGTGGACGAGGATCTGGCCGTGGACTTCAAGGTGCAGACCCGCAGGGGCAGCGAGCGCATTGCGCGTGCGGCCTTTGAATTCGCCCGCAAGAACGGCAAGCACAATGTGACGATCGTCACCAAGGCCAACATCGTCAAGCTGGCGGACGGAAACTTCATCAAGGCCGTGCGCGAGGTGGGCAAGTCCTATCCGGATATCGAAATTCAGGAGCGTCTGGTGGACGCGATGTGCGCCAAGATGCTGGATCCCGATTTCAACGCGGGCATTGAGGTCGTGGTGCTGCCCAACCTCTACGGCGACATCGTGACGGACGTCGCGGCGGAGCATCAGGGCGGCCTGGGTACCGCTTCCTCCTCCAACATCGGCGACCGCTATGCCCTGTTTGAGGCGATCCACGGCACGGCCCCTTACCTGTGCGGCCTGGGAAAGGCCGGCTATGCCAATCCCTGCAGCCTGATCCGCGCAATGGGCCAGATGCTGATTCACATGGGCTACGGCGCAGCCAACGCCCGTCTTGAAAAGGCGCTGGAGAAGTGCACCACCGGAGAGAGCGCGATGGAGGTGGGCATCAAGGAAGGCATGCACAGCGCTGCCGAGTTCACGGATTATCTGATCGAAACCATCAGGGCCCTGTAAAGCGGCAAGCGTTCGCATACCAGAACAGGAAAACCGATCCGGCCCACCTCCTTGCCGGATCGGTTTTCCTTGTGTTTTTTATCCCAATATGCTAACATAAAATGATGGAAAGGGCGTGATGCAATGAAGGATTTTGACTGGGAGCTGCTGCATGAGCTGTACAAGAATCCAAACATGACGAAGGTGGCCAATATCCTCTACATCACCCAGCCCTCTCTGACCAAGCGGCTGCAGCACATTGAAGCGGAGTTCGATGTGACCATCGTAGAACGGACGCCAAGGGGGCTGGAGTTTACGCCCGAGGGCAAGTATCTGGCCGAGCAGGCCGAGGTGTACCTGCGTTTTCTCAAGCAGACCCGGAGCCATCTGGTCGAGATGCACGAGGAGAGCCGGAAGGTGCTGAACATCGGTACCTCGTATACCTATGGCAAATATGCGCTGACCGACGTCCTCATGCGCTATCGGATGCAGTTCCCGGATGTGACGGTATCAATTCACAGTACCTCCAGCCATCTCCTGTTTCGTCAGGTGGTGGAGGGCAGCGTGGATGTCGCCTTTGTCCGCGGAGATTACGGCGATGTGGTCAATAAGCTATTCTTGGAAAAGAATCAGGCCTATCTGGTCACGAAGGAGCCGATTCAGGATTACGGTGAGCTCAGAGGCATGGAGCGGTTGGGCTACATCACCAACCCCGAATCTCTGAGCCTGCTGACCCGGTGGTGGGAGGAAACCTTCCACGAAACGCCCGAGCCTTCTCCTGTCATGGGCTATGTGGACAATGTCTGGCAAATGGTACAGCGGGGGCTTGGATATACGGTTTGCTTTATTCCGGATGAATACACCAACCCCTACAACCTGGCACTTCATCCGCTGAGATATGCCGACGGCACACCGGTTTGGCGAAACACATGGCTGCTTTGGTCGAAGGACAAGCGAGTTTCTCCGGTGACGGAAGCCTTTGTCCGCTTCATTGCGTCGGAGCATGCTGAATAAAAGAAATGGCCGTCTCTGCAGTCTGCAGAGGCGGTTTACTATTCCCTTCGGTTATTGCTTCATTCCATTTTGCCATTTTACTTCTCAGATTACGCCGGATAAAATGGAAGCAGCAAACCGGCATGCTGCCGGTGGCATTACCGCCAAACGTCTGTAAATCCTGCGGCTCTGTGCCCGAGGCCGGAGCCTTGCAAAAGGATTGGCATACAAAACCGAGGAGGGATTTCTGTGGAACTGCATATCGTCAGCGAGGCCAACCGATGCCTGAACTGCAAAAGGCCCATGTGTCAGCAGGGCTGCCCCATTCATACCCCCATCCCCAAAGCGATTCAGATGTTCAAAGAAGGCAGGCTTACCGAAGCCGGAGAAATGCTCTTTGAAAACAATCCCCTGTCTGCGGTCTGTGCGCTGGTCTGCAACCATGAGCGGCAGTGTGCGGGGCATTGCGTTCTGGGAAAGAAAGGGTCTCCCGTCCATTTTTCCAGCATCGAAAACTATATCTCCGAAATGTATCTCGACCGCATGACGCTGCCCAGGCCGCAGCCTAAAGGAAAGAAGGTTGCTGTGATCGGTGCCGGCCCGGCGGGCATTGCTGCTGCCATCCGTTTGGCATCGGAGGGCTACGCTGTGACGGTTTTTGAATGGAACAGCAGGATCGGCGGCATCATGCAGTACGGCATCCCTGAATTCCGTCTTCCCAAGAGCCTGCTGGAACGCTACCGCAAGCAAATGGAAGCGATGGGCATTCAGATTCGCCTGAACACCACCATTGGCGCGGTGCTGATGATCGACGACCTGTTCCGGGACGGCTATGCCAGCATTTTCATCGGCACCGGTGCGGAAAAGCCCCTACGCCTGGGCATCCCCGGCGAGACGCTGGGCAACGTCCACTTCGGGCTGAATTATCTGACCAACCCCGAGGCCTATGATCTGGGCGAAAACGTGGCCGTCATCGGCATGGGCAATGCGGCGATGGACGTGGCGCGAACCGCCCTGCGCCACGGCGCTCGGAAGGTGACGCTCTATGCCCGCGGAAACAGGATTTCCGCAAGCTCCAGCGAGGTGGAGTATGCCCGCCTGGACGGCGCCGATTTCCAGTTTGGTATGCAGATTCAGGAAATCACGGAGAAGGGCCCCGTGTTCAAGAGGGTGATTCTTGATGAGGAAGGCAAAGTGACCGGCTATGCGGATGAGCTGGAGCAAGTGGAAGCCGACTCCGTGATCATCTCCATCAGCCAGATGCCACGCAAGAAGCTGGTGCGCACCACCGTCGGGCTGGAAGCCGACGAACGTGGCCGTCTTGTGGTCGATGAACACTACATGACGACCCGACCTGGCGTATTTGCAGCTGGCGACGTGGTAACAGGCGCTAAAACCGTGGTTCATGCCGTAGCAGCGACGAAACAGGCAGTGCAGGCTATGATAGATTATATGGAACATACGACTGACCGCTTTGTTATTGCTTCTAATGCCCGCTAACCTGGCACCACCATGGATGAAACATTGGGGACAGTTGGCTCTTGGTATTGTTGCAGCCATTTTCCATGCTTTGGTATTACGGCAAAGATAGAGTTTGATTTGGGCCTGTAGCTCGTCGATTAAACTGGTCTCAGGTACTCTCATTTTTGCCGCCATCTGTCCAGTCCTTTGTGACAAAAGGACGTATGGTGATTGACCGTTGCTAAGCAAATAGAAGAGACCGAAAACGCTTTAGCATGGTTTTCGGTCTCTCCACCATTTATGAATAAATCAATTCATCAAGAACGTTCTGTTCTGCTTCCGCCCTCGCCAGATTCATCAGCCCGACCCATTTCATCGGATCGCTGCTTTTCAGAGCTTCGTCGATCCCCCAGCAGCGCTGATAGCCCTGCATGAGGACATCGAACCTTTCCTGCGCCTGCTGCCCGATGTCGTGACAATACGGGTACAGCGTACCATCCAGCAGCATCCGGGAGAAACGACCGGGATGATGCTCCTGAAGCCTGTCGAAGACCATGTGGCCCCAGCGGTTAAGCGGCGGAGTAGGTGGCACTTCCAAGTCCGGCAGATAGTAGTCGCCATGCAGGGTGTAATCCAGCCCGTTGCTGTCGTCATGGATGTGCAGGGGAAGATCGTTCGTGCCGTTGTGGTTCATGGGGATACCTCCTGAATGAATTATTCAAGGGGCAATCAGGCCATAGAATTTGAGCGCTTCGACAATCGCAGCTTCCTTGTCCGGCGGACACTGGGGCTGCTTTGCATCCTCGCTCCTGGGCTTGTTATAGCACTCCCGCGAAAGGATCCCGTACTTCTGCTTGACCTGCGCGATGTACAGGGTAGAAACCTTGAGACCGCTGCGCTCGAGAACATACGCCTTGATCTGCTCGTAGGTCGCGCTCCCCTGAAGCTGGGCGACATTCAGCCCCTCAAGGGGGAATTCGACCTTCACAGAGCGATGTGGATATGTTCCCTTGGAAAAGCTCATTACCGTTTCCGACATATCCGTTTCGTCCCAACCAAGTCCACTGATCTCCGAGCCCTTGAAATACACGGGAAAACGGAACTCGATGCGCTTCACGATGCGCCCGTCGCTCTGGCGCTCCGGGTAAATCTCCACGCGCTCGATGAAGCTGTTCATGAAGGTCTTTTTCTCCAGATCGGTGAACTGGTCGTACAGCTTGTCGAAGTAGAGCAGGAACTGATAGACGTTGTCGGTGGAAATCCTGTGCTGGCGGATGTTGTCCATGCGGGTCTGCACCTCGGCGATGCTGACCTCGATGGAGGCGATCTGGTCGTAGACCCTGTTCTGCCGCTCCTGCAGGTCCTGCGCCTTGCGGGTGTAATGCGGGTCGTCGAAATCGAGCGCGTCGATCTGTTCGCCCAGCCTGTCCTTGGTACCCGTGAGCTGGCGGAGCTGCTTGCGCAGGGTCTCCATCTCCGCGTCGAGCTCGGCGGTGTCCAGCTTGCCGCCGATCTTCTCCCGGATGCCCTGCTCAAAGGCGGGGGTGTTGACCAGCTTGTGGATGATTTCCTCCACCGCGCCGTCGATGATCTCCTCGCCCCACTGGTGGTGATAGTCGCAGCGCTTGCCGTCCACATGCAGGCGGTGCTTGCAGGCGTAGTAGAAGTAGTCGCGGTAATAGGTTCCGTCGCCCTTCTTCTTGCGGTTCACGTTGCCGTACATGCCGCCGCCGCAGACGGGGCATTTGAGCAGCCCGGACAGGACGTGCTCGTGGTCAAGGCTGTGCGTCTTGGGCTGGCGCTTGTTGGTCTGCTGGCGCTGCTTCTGCGCGAGCTGCCAGTCCTCCTCGGAGACGATGGGCTCGTGGATGCCGTCGTAGAGCGCGTAGTCCTTCTGCTTGACGATGTGGTACTGGTTGCGGGTGCCGGGGATCTTTTCGTTGTGCCTGCGCCCATAGGCCAGCTTGCCGCAGTACACGGGATTGTCGAGCACGCCGATGAGGAAGGAACCTGTGAAGGCCTCCCGCTTGTTGTTGTGGCGGCAGATCTTGCTGTACCCGTGCTCGTTGAGCCAATTGGCGATTCTGGCGGTGCCCATGGTGGTGTGGATGTACTTGTCATAGATGATGCGGATGACCTCGGCCTCTTCCTCGGCAATCTGCAGCTGCCCGTCCACGAGCTTGTAGCCGTAGGGCGCAAAGCCGCCGTTCCATTTGCCCTCGCGGGCCTTCTGCCTGCGGCCCTCCATCGTCTGCACGAGGATGTTCTCGCGCTCAATCTCGGCGACGGCGGAGAGGACGGAAATCATCAGCTTGCCGCTGTCCTTGGAGGAGTCGATGCCGTCCTCCACGCAGATGAGGTTGACGCCGAAGTCCTGCATCCGCTGCA
>JBJEUI010000097.1:0-2544 GCA_051883755.1 Candidatus Ventricola sp. | reverse complement strand
CGCAGGCGATTGACACCATCGAGCTCTCCCCGGACGTGCGCAACCACAGGGGCGTCAGCCGCCGCCGCAGAAAGCAGGACGCGGCAACGGACGCCAAGCCTGCCAGGCCGGCGGACGAGCCGATCGTTCCGGCCGAGGAGCTGACCGAGAAAGAGACGGCGCTGCCGGAATCGAGCACGCCCGCCCGCGACGCGATGCGTCAGCTGGAGCGCGAAGAGGGACGCCGCCGCCGCAGCGTGGAGGTGCCGACCGATGAGACGCTGCGCGTTGTGCCGGTCGACCAGCGTCCGGAGTTCATCGCGCAGGGCAAGGTTGACGACTCGCAGACCCGCATCTTCGGCAAGCTGACCGAGGAGGTGACACAGGCCTCCGCGCCGAAGGCTGAAGCGCCGGCGGATGTGCCCGAGGTCAGCAAGGTGGCCGATCTGTTTAAGGAGGCCCCGGCGATTGACGAGCAGCCCGATGCCAAGAACGAGGCGCAGCAGACGATCCGCCTGAGCCGCGAGCAGGTCGAGGAAATCCGCCAGCAGCAGGAGCCGCGCGAGGACAGGTATGCAGGCAGCGGAAAAAAGAAGAACGAGCTCAAGCCGATGAAGAAGAAGAGCCTGTTCTCCGGCCTCGGCAAAAAGAAGAAGGCTGAAGCGGAAGAGGACGAATTCGAGGAAGAGATCGACGACGATTTTGACGACGACGACGACTTCATCGAGTAATCACAGACAAAAGCCGCCGGAGCAATCCGGCGGTCTTTTCTTTGGCACAAGGGGATGCGCGAGGGGCAGGCCCGGGTCTCCTGCACCCTTCTTGCGCTGTACATTTCGCAGAGCGCATGCTATAATGATCTGCGACAAGGAGGAAACAGGGTGTTTACAGGCTTTTCGCAGGAGGCGCTCGATTTTCTGAGCGACATCCGATTCAACAACAACCAGACGTTTTACGAGCAGAATAAAGCGCGGTACGAGAAATACGTGAAGGCGCCGCTGCGCGCGCTGTGCGACGAGATGACGCCGGTGGTGCAGATCATCGATCCGCGGCTGGATACCCGGCCCGGGCGCACGATGTCGCGCATCCGCCGGGATACGCGCTTTAGCAAGGACAAATCCCCGTTTCGCGACCATGTGTGGCTGGGCTGGCGCTATCCGAACGAGAGCCGCAGCGAGGGGTTTGGCATGTACTGGGGCTTTGGGCCGGATTGGCTCTCCTGGGGCGAGGGATGCTATGCGGCGGATAAGCCGCTGATGGACGCGCTGCGCCTGCACATCCGACGGCATCCGGACGAGGTGCGCGAGGCGCTGTACGATCCGCGGATTAAGGGACGGTTTGAACTCTACGGCGAGAGCTACCGGAAGATCGCCGTGCCGGACGACGTGCCGGAGGATCTGCGCACGCTGTATGTGAAGAAGGGCTTCGGCATCGAGCACTCGGCTACGGCGGAGGAGTGGAAGATGCTGCATTCGCACGATATGGCCGACCTGCTGGCCCGCGAGCTTTCGGCGATGGCGCCGCTCCAGCAGCTGATGCAGCGCATGCGCCGGCAGGCGGAATACGCCCAGGAGCAGCAGGCGAAGGCGCTTGAGGCACAGCAGCGCGAGGCGGCGAAGCAGACGGAGACGCCCGCGAAGATCACCGTGCGCAGCGCGGAGGACTTTGAGTTTTAACAGGCGGCATCAGGTGCACGCAAAGCGAAAAGAGGGGTTCGGGGCGGCAGCCCCGGGAAAGAGGAAGTATGAATCTATTTGTTGAAATGCTGAAGGCGGTGCTCTTCGGCGTGGTGGAGGGCATCACCGAGTGGCTGCCCATCAGCTCGACCGGACACATGATCCTGCTGGATGAGTTCGTCCAGCTGCAGATGAGCGACGCATTCAAGGCGATGTTCAACGTCGTCATCCAGCTCGGCGCGATTCTGGCAGTCGTCGTGCTGTATTTCCCCAAGCTCTGGCCGTTCAGGCGCGGCGGCAAGGGCCTCATGTCCTGGCTGCGCATGGACACGGTGAACCTGTGGATCAAGGTCGTCGTGGCGATCCTGCCCAGCGCCATCGTCGGCATCCCGTTTGACGACTGGATGGATGCGCACCTGCACAACGCGCCCGTCGTGGCGGCGATGCTGGTGATCTACGGCGTGGCGTTCATCCTGATTGAGCGCGGGCAGAATCCTCACAAGCGCGCCCGCATCCAGAGCGTGGAGCTCATCGACATGCGCATGGCGCTGATGATCGGCCTGTTCCAGGTGCTCTCGCTGGTGCCGGGCACAAGCCGCTCCGGCGCGACGATCCTGGGCGGCGTGCTCATGGGCTGCTCCCGCGCGGCGGCGAGCGAGTTCAGCTTCTTCCTGGCGATCCCGACGATGGCCGGCGCGAGCCTGATCAAGGTGCTCAAGTTCGGCCTGAGCTTCACGGGCGCGGAGCTGCTGATTCTGCTGGCCGGCTGCGTGACGGCGTTCGTCGTGTCCATCGTGGCGATCAAGACGTTTATCGGCTATGTCAAGAAGCACAGCTTCACGGCGTTCGGCTGGTACCGCATCGCGCTGGGCGCGCTGGTGGCGGTGTA
>JBJEUI010000096.1:0-2544 GCA_051883755.1 Candidatus Ventricola sp. | reverse complement strand
GCGGACGTCAAGAGCCTGGTCATCCATCCCGCGACGACGACGCACAGCCAGCTGACCGACGAGGAGCTGGCGGATCAGGGCATCAGGCCCAACACCATCCGCCTGTCCATCGGCACGGAGCATATCGACGACATTCTGGCGGATCTTGAGCGCGGATTTGCCGCGGTGAAGGAAGGATAAAGGATGAATGGCATGCTGCCCGGCGTGGTCTTCCGATGTCGGTAGGGGAAAGCAACTTCTGAACCCACCGACCATCAAAGGAGAGAGAATACCATGTCCAAGATTTATGCGACCGCCGATCAGCTGATCGGCAAAACCCCGCTGCTGGAGCTGACGCACATCGAAAAGGAACTGGGCCTCAAGGCGCGCGTGCTGGCGAAGCTGGAATACCTGAACCCGGCTGGCTCGGTCAAGGACCGCATCGCCAAGGCCATGATCGACGAGGCGGAGGCCAGCGGCAAGCTGAAGCCCGGCTCCGTGATCATCGAGCCGACCAGCGGCAACACGGGCATCGGCCTGGCGGCAGTGGCCGCGGCGCGGGGCTACCGGATCATCATCGTGATGCCGGAGACCATGTCCGTCGAGCGCCGCCAGCTGATGAAGGCCTACGGCGCGGAGCTGGTGCTGACCGAGGGCGCGAAGGGCATGAAGGGCGCCATCGCCAGGGCGGAGGAGCTTGCGGCGGAAATCCCGGACAGCTTCGTGCCCGGTCAGTTCGTCAATCCCGCCAACCCCAGGGCGCACCGGGAGACGACCGGCCCGGAGATCTACGCGGATACCGACGGCAAGGTGGATATCTTTGTCGCGGGCGTGGGCACGGGCGGCACGATCACCGGCGTGGGCGAGTATCTGAAGGCGAAGAAGCCGCAGGTGGAGATCGTCGCGGTGGAGCCGGCGACCTCTGCGGTGCTCTCCACCGGCGTGGCGGGCGCGCACAAGATTCAGGGCATCGGCGCGGGCTTTGTGCCGCAGGTGCTCAATACGGGCGTGTATGATGAAATCATTCCTGTGACGAACGAGGACGCCTTTGAGACGGGCCGCCTGATCGGCCGGCGTGAGGGCGTGCTGGTGGGCATCTCCTCCGGCGCGGCGGCGTTTGCGGCGATCCAGCTGGCCAAGCGGCCGGAGAACGAGGGCAAAACCATCGTCGTGCTGCTGCCCGATACGGGCGACCGCTACCTCTCCACGCCGCTCTTTGCCGAATAAGGCAGCGAGCCATAAGCGCGAAGCGGAGAAGGGGTTCGGGGACAATGTCCCCGAGCAGGTTTTAGGGCGGCAGCCCTAACGTACCCCATCCGCGAAGCGGCTAGAGGCGAGAATCGCAGCGGAGCCGAAGGCGACAATTGCGATTCCGATCACGCCGCTTGAAACAGGCAAAATGAAAGATCGTATGAAAGCAAAATGCCGGTGCTGTTTTGTGCGCCGGCGTTTTGCTGCCTGCGGTTGAAAGCTTTCCGGTCAACATGCTATAATCAAACAAACGAAGGGAGTGATGCGCCATGATGATTTCCACCCGGGGCAGGTATGCGCTGCGCGTGATGATCGACCTGGCCGAGCATCAGGGCGACGGCTATATCCCGATGAAGGATGTCGCACAGCGGCAGGGCATTTCGCTCAAGTATCTGGAGCGGATTCTGCCGGCGCTGGTGCAGGCCGGGGAGATCGAGGGCGTGCACGGCAAGGGCGGCGGCTATCAGCTCACCCGCGCGCCGCAGGACTACCGCGTGGGCGACATCCTGCGGCTGACCGAGGGCGACCTGGCGCCGGTGGCGTGCCTGACCTGCGGCGCGGAGCCGTGCCCGCGTCAGGCGCAGTGCCGCACGATCGGCATGTGGAAGCAGCTTTCTGAGATGACCAATGCGTACTTTGACGGCATCACGATTGCCGACCTGATGCGCAGCGTGGTATAATACGGGCAAAGGCAGCGCGGCGAACGACCGGCACGCGCTGCAGCAAAAAGAAAGCGAGGTATCCCCATGCTCAAAGGAATTTCTCCGATCATCAGCCCCGAACTGCTCAAGATCATCGCCGAAATGGGCCATGGCGATGAAATCGTGCTGGCCGACGGCAACTTCCCCGGCACGTCGATCGGCCAGCGCTGCGTGCGCTGTGACGGCCACGGCTGCGCCGAGGTGATGCGCGCCATCGTGGCCCTGTTTCCGCTGGACGACTTTGTCAAGAAGCCCCTCGCCGTGATGGAGGTGCCCGCGGGCATGTTCCCCGGCGACAAGGCGCCGATCTGGCGGGAATTCCGCGATGCGGCCGATCTGGATATGCCCGGCGCCGAGTTTGACATGATGGAGCACGACGCATTCCTCTCGCGCGCGAGGAACGCCTACGCCGTCGTGCAGACGGGCGAGACCGCGCTCTACGGCAATATCATCCTGCGCAAGGGCGTCGTGCGGCTGTAAAGCGGCTTCAGAAATCAACAAAAAACATCCCCCTCCCGGCCCGGGAAGGGGATGAATTGTTTGGATTACTTCTTCTTGTCGGTGAGCGTCGGCAGGTGCCAGATGAGGTCGTTGTACTCCTTGATGGTGCGGT
>JBJEUI010000095.1:0-2558 GCA_051883755.1 Candidatus Ventricola sp. | reverse complement strand
TTGAACGGCACGCGAATGAGGGTATCGGAGAGCACCTGGAACTTCGTCGCGTCGCTCTTCTCCAGATCGACCGGCGCAAGATGAATGCCGCGGCAGAGCATCTCGATGACCAGCTCCATGATGATCATCAGCTCCTTGTCCTTCTGGCTCAGATCCTTGCTGTTCTCCTCCATCTCCTTGTAGCGGGCGCGGATGGACTCCAGCGACCCGCACAGGATGCTCGCGTCAAAGCCGTCCGCGCGCACGGTATAGTACGCGCAGTAGTAGGCCGCCGGCCGGTATACCTTGTACCAGGCCACGCGCAGGGACATGGTGACGTAGGCCACGGCGTGTCCCTTGGGGAACATGTACTTGATCTTCTTGCACGAGTCGATGAACCACTGCGGCACATTGTGGTCGATCATCGCCTGCTCCATCTCCGGCTTGAGGCCCTTGCCCTTTCGCACGAACTCCATCGTGTCAAACGCCATCTTCGGCTCCACGCCGTAGTCCATCAGCGCGTTCATGATGTCGTCACGGGTGCAGATGCACGAGGAGAAGGGCGCGATGCCGTTTTTGACGATCTCCTGCGCGTTGCCGATCCACACGTCCGTGCCGTGGGACAGGCCGGAGATACGGATCAGCTCGTCCATCGTCGTGGGCTTGGTCTCCTCCAGCATCTGACGCACGAACTTGGTGCCGAATTCCGGCACGCCGTAGGTGCCCGTGTTGGAGCCGATCTGCTCCGGCGTGACGCCCAGCGCCTCGGTCGAGGAGAACAGCGAGATGACCTTCGGGTCCGTCAGCGGGATCCTCTGCGCGTCCACGCCCGTCAGGTCCATCAGCATGCGGATCATCGTCGGGTCGTCGTGGCCCAGAACGTCCAGCTTGACCAGCACGTCGTGCATGGAGCCGAAGTCATAGTGCGTCGTGATGACGGGATTGCTCATGTCATTGGCCGGGTGCTGGATCGCGACGAACTGCTGAATCTCGTATTCCTTGGGCAGCACGACCATGCCGGCCGGGTGCTGGCCTGTCGTGCGCTTGACGCCCACGCATCCCAGCGCCAGGCGGTTCATCTCCGCCTCCGAGAGCGTCAGGTTCCGCTCCTCGCAGTATTTCTTGACGTAGCCGTAGGCCGTCTTGTCTGCCAGCGTGCCGATCGTACCGGCGCGGTAGCAGTACTGCTTGCCGAACAGCTCCTCGATGTACGCATGCGCGCGCGGCTGATACACGCCCGAGAAGTTCAGGTCGATATCCGGCACCTTGTCGCCCTTGAAGCCCAGGAAGACCTCGAACGGGATCTCAAAGCCGTCGCGGAAGAGCGGCTCGCCGCAGTTGGGGCAGTTCATCGGCGGCAGGTCCGGGCCGGTCTTGTACTTCTGCTTGTCCACGTCAAACGTGTACCACTTGCACTTCTCGCACCGGTAGTGCGGCGGCAGCGCGTTGACCTCGGAGATGCCCACCAAGTGCGCGACGTACGAGGAGCCGACGCTGCCGCGCGAGCCGACCAGATAGCCGTCCGCGTTGGACTTTTTCACCAGCTTTTCGGCGATGTTGTACAGCGTGCCGTAGCCGTAGCCCAGGATGGAGCGCAGCTCCTTCTCCTTGCGCTTGACGACGATCTCCGGCGGATTGTCGCCGAAGTGCTCGCGGATCTTCTCCTCGCAGAGATTGCGGATGTTGTCCGCCGCGTCCGGCCAGAACGGCTGGAACGTCTCCTTGCCCTCCGGATGCTTGGGATACAGGCCCACGTCGCCGATGCGTGCGGCAATCTTGGCCGGGTTGTCGATGACGACCTCCTCGGCCTTCGCCTTGCCCAGGTACGCAAATTCGTCGAGCATCTCCTGCGTGGTCTTGAAGTAGAGCGGCGGCTGGTTGTCCGCATCCTTGAAGCCGTAGGCCGCCTGGATGATCGCGCGGAACTTCGCGTCCTTCGGGTCGAGAAAGTGCACGTCGCCCGTCGCCACGACGGGGATGCCCAGCTCCTCGCCCAGCCACACGATCTTGCGGTTGTAGTCGCGCAGCTGCTCCTCGTCCTCGGCCGTGCCCTCGCGCAGCATGAATTCGTTGTTGCCGATGGGCTGAATCTCCAGATAGTCGTAGAACCGCGCGATGCGCTTGAGCTCCGTGTCGTTTCGTCCGTCCACCACCGCGCGGAACAGCTCTCCCGCCTCGCACGCGGAGCCGACAATGATGCCCTTGCGGTACTTTTGAAGGATCTCGCGCGGCGTGTGCGGCCGGCGGCTGAAGTAGTTGAGGTGGCCTTCGGAGACGATCTTGTTGATGTTGGTGATGCCGTCCTGCTCGCAGGCCAGCAGAATGATGTGATACGAGTCGCCGATGGCGCCGCCGGTCAGCGCGCCGTTGATGTCGCAGACGCGCTCCACGCCCTTCTCCAGCGCGGTATCCAGCATGCGGTTGAGCATGTGCGCCGTGGCGCGCGCGTCGTGCACCGCGCGGTGGGCGTTTTTGAGGCTGATGCCCAGCGACTTGCAGACCGCGCCGAGGCGGTGGCTCTTGAGGCTGGGATACATGCGCCGGGAGAACTCCAGCGTATCGATCACCGGCATGTGGAT
>JBJEUI010000094.1:0-13804 GCA_051883755.1 Candidatus Ventricola sp. | reverse complement strand
GGCAATGCCGCGCGCCTCGTTCTTCAAAAAAGCGAGCATCTCTTCCCTGTTCACGATATACCTCCTTTGGGGGCACTGCCCCACGCCTCGCAAGGCCTTCGCCTTGTTCCTTCGTGCTTCGCGCAGCTTCTGTCCATGAAGGCGCGAATACATTTTCATGATGTCGTTACTTTTATGATTATAGCACAATTTCGTCCCTGCTGCAATTCCTGTCTGTCAGGATCAGCGCCGCCGCAGCGAGCATCATCGCGGAGGCCATCGGCAGGGAAAATGCCAGCGACCAATAGGTGGAGAGCATCGCCAGCTCGATGAGCACCGCCGCCGCTTCAGCCCTGCCGCCGCGCCTGCATGCCAGCGCGACGCTCAGCGGCGTGGCCATGTAGAAGTAGCGTTCATGCATCCGCGGCAGGAAGAAGACGATCAGCAGCACCATCAGCAGCGCCAGTTTCAGGAACTCCCCATCTATCATGCGCTCTGCCCTGCGCACGCCGGAAACCACCAGCACCGCGCAGATGCCCATTGCCAGCGCCATGCCGAAGTTGCCATACGCGTACACGTCCAGTCCCGTAGTCTCCATCAGCCCAAAGAAGTTGGCCGCGTTGTAATTCAGGCCCGTGTACAGCCCGGTCTGCGCGGTGTAGACGCCCACGATGCTGCCCAGGCTCTTGCCGCCCAGCAGCGCCGGCAGCATCACGGCCAGCAGCGTCAGCAGGAAGATCAGCGCCTCGCGCAGCTTCAGCTTCCTGCCCGCCCACAGCACGATGACGATGGGCAGGATGAACGCGCTCTGCAGCTTGAACGACAGCGACAGGGCAAAGCACGCCGCAGATGCCGCAGGCCTGTCACCGAGTGCCAGCGCAAGGCCCCACAGCGCGCACGCGGCATACAGGCTGTCGCACTGGGCGAACATGCCGCCGTTGAGCACCACCGTGGGCAGCAGCAGCACCGCGCCAAACGCCAGCAGGCCGTTCTTTTTTCCGGCCAGCCTCGCCGCCGCGCCCGCCAGAAACGCATCGCCGATGAAGGAGACCGCCTTCACCGCGTACAGCGCCGGCACACCCAGCCGCGTGATGATAAAGAGAATGTACTGGTAGAGCACATTGTACTCGCCCACGTTCGCCCGCATGCCCTCCGAGAACGAGCCTGCGGCCAGCCTGGCGATCCAATCCGCCAGATAGATGTCGTAATCGCCGGAGGAGCGCTCGATAAAGCTCACGCGCGCGAGCATGGCCAGCACGCACAGCGCGCACACGCCAAGCTGCGTCAGCAAACCGTCCTCCTGCGGCTTCAACAGCCGCAGGGCAAAGGCCAGCATCACGCCAAGCGGCAGGCACAGAACCAGCACCGCCGCAGCGCGCGCCGCCGTCTGTGCGCCTGCCAGCTGCGTCAGCGTGCGCGTCATCATCAGCAGAAAGAACGCCGCAAACGTGCACACGCCCGGCAGCCAGCCCGGAAGGCGTCGCTCCAGCAGCCCCCTGCGCAGGCCGTCATCCGCGCGCTCAAGCAGCGCATTCAGCCTCTTCATGCGCGCAGCGCCTCCCCGCTCTTCCTGACCAGAATCGCATCCAGCAGCTCAAGCAGCACCAGAACCGCCGTGCCGATCGCCAGCAGCGCCAGCGGCGCCATCGGGATCACCTCGCTGCCGAAGATCGAGGCCATGTACGCACACAGCGAGATGAGCTCGATCATGCCCGCGGCAAGCATCCTGCGCGCATTGCCCGCGCAGGCGAACGCCAGCATGCCCGCCAGATACCAGCAGCGCGCGTTCATCTGCGGAAGAATCAGCGGCAGGCCGCAGGCGAGCAGCAGCGCGCCCAGCAGCAACGTGTCTTTAGTCAGCTCGCGTCTGCTGCGCAGCAGCGCAGCCACCACCAGCAGCGCGCTGGCGATGCCCAGGTACAGGCCCATGCCGCTGAACTCGCGCACAGACGCCACACTCATCAGCTCGTAGACGCCCGGCATGCCGTTGGACAGGCCCAGCTCCCAGCGTGCATCCTCCAGCTGCATGGCATAGCGCGTCACCAGGCTCGTCAGCTCCTGGCCGTCCAGCACGATAGCGATCTGGCACAGGAAGGCGGCCGCCGCCAGCGCCAGAATGTGGCGCAGCTGCACGCGGTTTTTCATGAACAGCACGATCAGCAGCGGGAACAGGAACGCGCTCTGCAGCTTCGTCCCCAGCGCCAGCCCCCACAGCACGCTGCCGGCCAGCGGATGATCGTCAAGCAGCAGGGCCAGGCCCCAGAGCGTGAACATCGCAAACGTCGCATCGCAGTGCGCCCAAAGGCTTCCGTTCAGCAGCATCGTCGGCGCAAGCACGCAGGCGAACATCGCCGCCAGCGCGCCGAAGGCCTTCGCGCCGCGCCGCATCGCCAGGCGCAGCACCGCGCCCGCGGCGATGCACTGGCAGAGCATGTCAAACAGCTTCACCGCATACAGCCAGCTGAAATTCTCCACACGGGAGAGCAGGCCCATGAAGATCAGGTAAACGCCGGACCAGGAGCCGTCCTCCCAGGCCATCGCCGTCACCAGTTCATAATTCCACATGTCCGAAAGCATCGGCTCGAGCACATTGCTGTACCGGGCCGGCTTCACGCTCAGCAGCGTCAGATGCGCGCCGACGGCCAGCATCGCCAGCGCCGCCACGCACAGCAGCACGATCACCGGCGTGTCCTCGCCGCGCAGCGCGCGCCAGGCAAATGCCGTCAGGAGCGCCGCGCCCAGCGTGCCGCATGCCGCGATGACCATCGCACCCTCCATGGCCGCGCAGAGCTTTCCCACCAGAAGGAAGAACACCGCCATCAGCGCCGCAAACAGCAGCACCGTGCCCGTCTTGCCCAGGCGCCTGTCCATCGCAAAGCGCAGCGGATCGCGCCATGCATTCCTCATGTCCGTCATCACGCCTTCACCTCCGAGAGCACAGCATTCTGCTTGTCCGTATTCAGCTCGCGCCACAGCTCCGCCGCCGTCAGCGCGATGCCCGCCATCTGGAACATCGCCGCCCACTTGAGATCCAGGATGCTGTCGCCCGGCAGGCCCGCCGTATACGCGACATAGGACGCAAACCCGAAGCACAGCGGCAGCAGGATGCGGCGCCTGGGCGCGTACACCGCCGCCGCCAGCGCGAGCACATCCGCGCCGAACGTGTAGCGCTCATGCATCTTGGGCAGGAAGAACGGAATCCCGCCGAGCATCAGCAGGCACGTCAGCAGCGTCGCGTCCACGCTCAGACGGTCGCGGAAGACGCTCACCAGCACGCACATCGCCATCACGCAGGCAAAGCCCAGCACCATGGCCATGCCGCTGAACATGCTGTAGAGCAGCTTGCTGTCCAGCTCCGGCAGGAACTGGTACAGATTGGGTGCGTTCACCGTGATGAAGTTGTAGGTACCCGCCTGCTGGGCATAGACCGTCAGCACGTGGTGCAGCGACTTGCCGCCCCAAAGCGCCGGGATCATCATCGCCATGTATGCAGCCGGGATGAGCACGAGATGGCGGAGCTTGATGTCGCGCCTGAGCCACAGCGGCAGCAGCACCGGCAGGAAGAAGACCATCTGCAGCTTGAAGGACAGCGCCACGCCAAAGAAGATCATGCTGCGCGCACTGCGCCGGGTCAGGCCCATGTACAGGGCCATCAGGCAGAAGGAGGTATAGATCACGTCGCACTGGCCCCAGTATGCGCCGTTGAAGACGACCGTGGGCAGCAGGCTCGCGATGTGGTACACCAGCAGCTGCGCGCCCTCGCCCTTCACGCGAAGGGATGCAAGCTTCATCAGCGCGGTGCACAGGAGCACATCAAAGGCGATGGAGATCGCCTTGACCAGGTACTGCGGCGGATAGTCCTTCACCCGGGAGATGAGCTGCATCAGGTACAGGTAGGGTGGCGAGTAGTCGCTGCCGATGTAGGTCCCCAGGCCCTCCTTCCAGCCCAGCTGGGAATACGAGTAGATCCAGTTGCTCAGGAAGATATCGTAGTCGTCGCTCACATAATCCAGCAGCGAGATCTTGCCAAGCAGCACCGCGCCCGTGATCACCGCCAGCAGGATGTGCATATAGACGGGCAGCTTTTTGCCCGTGTGCAGCTGCACCGCATAGGAGACGGCGAAGATTGCTCCGAAAATCACGCCGGAGAGAATCTGCATCTGGCTGGTCTTATATCCGCTGAAATCGTCGATCTTCGCGTAGCGCGCATAGCGTGCGAAGACGAAGAACACTGCGGTCGCGAGCACAAGCAGCGCGATGCGCACCAGCGTGCCAGGCTTCCTGTTCAGCCCCGTGCGCAGGCCGTCGCTCACCACATTCTTTTTCATGTCAAATCTGTCCTTTCCCGCGAGAACCGGCATGCCGCCGCGCATTCCGGCGCCATGCGGCCCGTTCTCTGCGATCGGATTTTCATCACAAAGTCCGTCCTTATTATACTGAAGAAAACGCCGTCTGTACAGCAAAACCTGTGCAGGCCGCGCATCATAATCCGTTCTTGCGCCGCATATTCTTATCTCGCAGCGTTTCCATGATTGCTCACATTTGCTTCCGTTTCGGGCCACACCCCCGCAACATCGCCGATGTATCATCATGCAAAAGCAAAACAAACCGCATTCCTGCGAATACGAGGTGATTCAGATGATTTCTACTGCAGCCGTGCAGAATCAGCCCGATTCCTTCTCCATCTCCGGTGATCCCGTCTTCAATGCCGAATTCTACGGTCCCTATGAAGCCGCCGTGCAGGCCGCGCTGGAGATGCTCTGCGCCGCGCGCGTCAGGCACGCGTGCGACGTGCTTACGCTCCATTTCAGGCTCAAATCGCCCGCGTCCATCCGCGGCAAGCTTCGCAAAAAGGGCATGCCCGAGACCGCGCAGGCGGCTGGTCTGTGCCTGCGCGACGTCGCGGGCCTGCGTGCCGTGCTCACCAGCCGTCAGGCGGTCTATCGCTTTGCGCACACGCTGATGACCAGCGGCGTCGCGCAGCTGGACGAGGTGCACGACTACATCGCCGCGCCCAAGCAGAGCGGCTACCGCAGCCTGCACCTGATCTTCAGCGTGCCGGTCGTGCTCGATTCCCAGGCGTACCTGGTCCCGGTGGAGATCCAGCTGCGCACGGCCAGCATGGACGCATGGGCGTGCATGGAGCACCGCCTCATCTACAAGCCGGTCACATAATGCAGGCAGTGCCTGCGCCCGTTGCCGAACCGCCTGTCAACAACGCATTGTACTGTGCCCGCTGCAGGCTTTGCGCAATCCCCTGCCGGATAAAAAGGCCATCCCGCAGGAAGGCCCTTTATCTGACGCTTTACATCGCTTTATTTCGCCGCGTTCTCGATCTTCTGCCAGGTGTCCTCCGTGACCGGGATGCCGCGCTCCATGTTGCGCGCGCGGGTCCTGGCGAGATTCTCGCCCGGCGCGTGCACGCCGTGCACGCCGTCCTTGGGCTTAAGGGCATTGAGGAACGCGATGCTCTTCTCCATCTGTGCCTCGGCCTTGTCCATGTCGACCACCGCCGCGGGGTTCATGCACACGAACATCTGGCTCATGCCCTTCTCGCCATCGGCCGGCGTACCGATCTCAAGCGACGTGCGGCCCAGGGAGAGCATGGAGACCATCAGGTCGATCATGATCGACAGCGCGCTGCCCTTCCACAGGGCCATCGGCGTCATCAGGCCGCTCTCGACGATCTTCTTGGGATCGCAGGTCAGGTTGCCTTCCAGGTCATAGCCGCAGGGCGTGTCGAGCATGCCGCCCTCCTGCGCCATGATTTCCAGCTTGCCGAACGCATACTGGCTCACCGCCATGTCCATCACCAGGCTGCCGGCCTTGCGCGGAATGGCGATGGTGATCGGATTGTTGCCGGTGGACGGCTCCTTCGCGCCGTAGGCGACGAGGTTCATGCAGGTGTTGGTCATGCACAGGCCCATCATGCCCGCGTCCGCCATCATCAGGCCGTAGCGGCCCGCGCGCAGCCAGTGGCTGTTGTTGCGCAGCGCCACGCAGGCGATGCCGTGCGTCTTCGCCAGCTCAATGGCGCGCTCGGCCATCTGCTGCGCGATCAGCGGACCCACGCCGAAGTGCGCGTCCCACACCTCCAGGCCGCCCAGGCCGGAGACGTGCTCCGCCTGCGTCACCTTCGCGTCGCACAGACCGCTCTCCATGTCGGCCAGATAGCGCGGGTAGCGGTTCATGCCGTGGCTGTACACGCCGTCCAGCGAATTGCCCGCAAAGATCTCCGCAAACCGCTTCGCGTCCTGCGGGTTCAAATAGCGCTCAAGGCCGCGGGTCATCTGACGGACGGCTTCTTCATACTGCACATTGATCATCATTTTTCCTCCTTTATTCAATCGCCGTGACGGCGATTTCCTGCATCACATCGCGCACATCCTGCATGCGCATGCTGCCGACCTCGCCGAGCATCGCGTTTGCCGCGCCGCAGGCCATCGCCAGGCGCAGCGCTTCCGCTCCATGCATGCCCTGCGCCATCGCATGCAGTGCGCCGGCGAGCGCCGCATCGCCGCTGCCCACCGTGGAGACAACCGGTTTTTCGGGCACGCGCGCCAGATACGCGCCGTCCGGTCCGGTCCACACGCCGCCCTGCGCGCCCATGGACGTGAGCAGCGCCGCATACGGCGGCATGAGCCTCCGGGAAAGCCTGACAATCTCTTCAGGCTTCCGGGTGCGCGCCTCGCCCAGCAGCGCGCACAGCTCGCGCTCATTGGGCTTGCCCAGCGCATACGCTGCGCCCTCCAAGGACGGCGGCAGCGTTTTGGCATTGCAGTCCAGCGCGCATTTCGCGCCTCTTCGCGCGCTCAGGCGGCTGATTGCCGCGTAGAGCTCCTTCGGCGCGCCCGCGATGATCGAGCCGGAGCAGCACACCAAATCGCCCGGCCGCACGCTTTCCTCAAGCGCCCGCAAAAGCAGACGCACATGCGCGTCCGTGACCTCCGGGCCGCGCTCGGTGATCACGGTCTCCCTGCCGCTTTTCCGGTCGATGATGTTGACGGTCGTGCGGCACGCGCCGGGCACAGCGATGAACGTGCAGGCGCAGCGCTTCTCCATCTCGCGCCGAAAGCCCGTCTCGCTCTCCTCGCCCATGAACGCATACAGCTGCACGGACGCGCCGAGCTGGCTGAGCACGCGCGCCACATTGACGCCCTTGCCGCCAAAACGCACGGCCGGTCTTTGTCCGGGATAGTCCTCGCCCGGCGCAAAGCCGTCGATCGCATAGAGCTTATCGATGGCAGGATTCGGGCAAACCACGTGAATCATAGAGCACCTCTTTTTGGGCTGCCGCCCAAACCCCTTCTTCGCTTCGCGGCGGCTCCATGTCCGTCTGCGGCAAAGTCACAGCACCTGAATGGCGAGCGTATAGCCGAACGTCCAGACGACGAGCAGCGCGCCGGAGAGCGCGAGCAGCAGCCCGTGCCCCGTCCTTTCGATGCGCATGCGCGCAAGCAGCATCGGCAGCGCGCACAGCGCGTAGAGATACCGCGCGCCGGAGAGCAGCCATGTCGGCGAGAGCACGACCGCCGTGTACACGAAGCTGTACGCCGCCAGGTCAAACGGGATTCGCGCCGCGCCGAAGGCCAGCAGCAGGTAGATGCCCAGCATGCACAGCAGCTGAAAGCCCCAGGTCCACAGCCAGTCGCTCTCGCCCACGCTGGTGAGGAAGTAGTGCACGGTGTTGGCCGTCGAGTCCCAGAACGCGCCCGGCTGCTGGAACCAGTTCTCCCGCTGATAGGTCATGTACATCAGCGGATCGCCCGTCACCCACCAGTTGATGATCCAATAGACAAACAAACCCGAAAAGACCAGCAGCACCTGCCCGGCACACGAGATCAGCGCGCGGGCATTCGCCCGTTTTTGGGGGATCTTTCCCAGATATGCGACGATGAACAATCCCGCCGCAATCACGCCCGGCATGCGCGTGAGCGCGCTGAGCGCACCGCAGAGCGCCGCCAGCCACGGATGGCCGCGCCGCAGCAGGCACGCCGCCGCCAGCGTCAGACAGATGAACAGCGCCTCCGTATACGCGCAGCACAGAAACACGCTCAGCGGGCTCAGCAGAAAGTAAGCGACGCTTCGCCGCGCCGTCTCCCTGCCGAAGTGCAGATGCGACAGATCATACACCATCGCCGACGCGGCCGCGCTGCACAGGAGCGACACCAGCATCCCGGCGTACAGCAGGTTCCCGCCGGTCAGCGGCGAGAGAAGGCGCATCAGCAGCGGGTACAGCGGAAAGAACACCAGCCGCAGCCGCTCGTCGCCCACAGCCGTGTAGCCCTCCGCAGCGATGCCGAGATAGTGGCGTGTGTCCCAGTGCGTCCACAGCGGCGCAAGGGACGTGATCAGACCGTCGCTTCCCACACCCAGCAGGCGGTACATCACATAGGCCAGCAGATACAGCGCAAGCCGCGAGAGCAAGCCGATGCCCGCCGCCGCCAGCAGCGCCGAAGCCGGCGCGGTTTTCCTCCTTTGTGTCAGGCCGTCCGCCGTTTCCTGTCCGCGCAGCACGCGGACCAGGCGCACAAGCAGCCCCACGCCGCATGCGCCCATCAGCAGCAGCGACAGGGCCGCCGCCGCAGTCTCCAGCGTCCGCATCAGGGAGTCGTCCATTCATCTCCTCCTCAGACGCGGGGCTTATGACGGTTCGGCTCAGCCGCCGGCTTGTAGGCGTCCTGCACGCTCACGCGCGGCGGCAGCTTCGGGCGCACGGCAAGCTGCTCCTCCTCCGGCTCAATCATCTTCGCCATGCGGCCAAGCAGCGCATGGCCGGCCTTCTTCTGCTCAGCCGGCGCCGCAATCTTCACCTCCGGCATCTGCGGCCATTGCGGCGCATCCGGCAGGTCGGCGACGTCCTCGCCCTCGACGTAGTCGCTGTACGACCGTTTGACGCTCCTGCGGCGGCGGGGCGCCCCCTGTACAGGCGCGATCTCCTCGGCCTGCTCCTGCTGAGCTACCTCCCGCGCCATCTGCGCGTCATACGCGGCCTTTTGGCGCTCGTACTCGGCCAGATCCCGTTCGTACTGCGCCTTCTGCCGCTCGTATTCGGCCATCTGGCGCTCGTATTCCTCCTGCGCCAATCGCGCCTGCTCTGCCTCGTAGGCCTCCTGCGCCAATCGCGCCTGCTCCGCCTCGTAGGCCTCCTGCGCCAGACGCGCCTGCTCCGCCTCGTAGGCCTCCTGCGCCAGACGCGCCTGCTCCGCCTCGGCGCGTGCGCGGGCCTCCTCCTGCAGCTGCAGCTGCCAGGCCTCGATCTCCGCCCTGCGGCGCTCCACCTCGGCCGCGCCCGGCCCCTCCTGCGTCACAGCGCCGTAGCGCCGCGTGCTGTCCATCTCCTGCTGCACGTCGCTGTCATAGCGCATGCCCGGATAGGCATATTCATCCGGCGTGTCCTGCGCGCGCTGCATGGCGGCCAGCTCATCCTGCTCGCCCAGGTACAGCGGCACTTCCTGCGCCTCGTCCCAGGCCTCCTCCTGTACCGCTTCAGGCACAGCATCGCGCTTTCTGGGCATCACGGCCGCATGCGCCCTGGCGGGCGCCTGAGCTTCCTCCTCGTCCTCCGGCTCCTCGATGCGCAGCAGCCTGCGCGCGCGCTGCGCCCACAGGTGGTACGGCTGCCAGCGCAGCAGCCAGATGATCCAGTCGATCACAAGGCCCGCCGCGATGATCGCCACGGCAATCATCAGCCAGTGCTTGCCAAGAAATTCCAGGGCCGTCGTGTGATCCGAGGAAAACAGCGCCCACAGCGCATTCACCAGACCGCGCACCCAGCTCATCAGCACGGTAAACAGGGAATCGGCCAGCGTACCCATCGTGCAGCTCACTCCTCACCATTGTCAAAAAAGCGCGGCGCTCCATGCCCGCGGCAGGGGGCCTGCGCAATGTCCTGTTAAGGCAAAAAATCCGGTCGCAATCCGCGGCCGGAAAAGGGCTGTCGCCCGCGTGTTCGTTATGGGGTCTGTTCCAGCGTGACGGTCACCTCCGGCACGCTCAGCGCACAGGTGAACGTCTGCGCGTTGTCGATGCGGATCTGCACCGGCAGCGTATGCCTGCCCGCTTCAAGGCCGCTCACATCCACAAACAGGCGCACATCCTCGCGCTCAAGCGCTTCGATGAAGCTGTACGCGCCCGTCAGCTGCACGGTGCTCTGGCGGGCAGAGAGCCTTGCGCTCATGCCTTCTGCCGCGCCCTCCACGTCGATGTCCACGCTGCGCAGCGTCCGCTCGATCGTCTTCTCGGCGATTTCGGCGGTCACGGCGATCTCGCCGGGCAGCGTATTCTCGATGCCGGTGAGCTTCTTCAGCCTCGCATAGCCGCTCACGTTGCCCGTCGCGCCGGAGATATCCAGCGGCTGGTCGGATGTGATGAACTCGATCGCGCCGAGGACCTCCTGCTTGGCGGCCACGCGCAGCGCGTCCTGCTCGACATAGATATCCACCAGCTCGTAACCCGCAGCGGGCTCGCCGGTCACCAGGCTTTCAAGCTCCAGCGGCACCAGCGCCGCCGGAACGACCTCCGTATCCACGACGACGGAATCGGTGATGATCGTCTGGTTCGTAATCTCCAGCTTGTCCGACACGATGACCGCACCGGATGCGTCCTGCAGCTCCACGTCAAGCGCCGTGCGGTCGCTTGCGCGCTCCGCAGAGAGCACGGACAAATCCAGCTTTGCCACCGCGCGCGCCACGCTGGTCACCAGGGACTGCGGGCCGGAAACCGAGAGCATCGTGGGGTCTGTGCGGTAGCTGTCCAGGTACACGTCCTCCGGCGCAAAGCCGGTCATTTCCAGCACGACCGGCACGCGGCGGGTCATGTAGCGTTCCACGTTCACGGTGATGGTCGAAGGCTCGCAGGAGATCACCGGGCCGTAAATCTGGGACGAATAGGAGATTTCCAGCGTATTCTCGCCCACGCCCGTCACATCCGTCAGGTCAAAGTGCGGGTTGTAGGCCGTGCCGCTCACGCGGTTGTAATTGGGCTGCGTCACCTCGACGGTCATGCGCACGCCGGAGACCAGTTCATCCAGGTCATCCATCACAATATAGCCGCGGCTCTTGAGCGCCTGTTCGCCGGTAATGCTCACCGCCACGTTCTGGAAGGTCTTGGGCCGGGTCAGCGTCGTATCGGAAGCGACCAGCATGCTCCAGGCCATGATGGCGAACAGGAGCGAGACCAACAGCAGAAAGCGCTTGCTTGAAAAGATGCGCGCCACAGCGCTGCGCAGCCCCTTGAACGGCCCGCGGGGCGCGTTATTCCTTTTGGTCGGTCTGCTGTTCATCATGTGCGTCCTGCCTCCTTTGCTTGAGATTGAGCAGCGGCACGTTCAGGCTCCGCAGGCCCGGCGCCTTCTCCTCGCTGTCGTACAGCTCGTGAAGAATCTTGTGCAGGGAGGTTTCGTCCAGATGGCGGACCAGCTCGCCGCCTCTGGCCATCGAGATGATGCCCGTCTCCTCGGAGACGATGAAGACCGTCGCGTCGGAAATCTCGCTCATGCCCAGGCCCGCGCGGTGGCGCGTGCCCAGATCGCGGCCCACGCCCGTCGTATCGGACAGGTGCAGCAGGCACGCGGCGGAGACGATGCGGTCCCCGCGCACGATGACGGCGCCGTCATGCAGCGGCGTATTCGGCTCAAAGATGTTTTCCAGCAGCGGCTGGGAGATCACGCCGTCCACGCGCGTGCCGGTGGCAATCACGTCGTTGAGGTGCGTCTTGTTTTCGATGACGATCAGCGCGCCCACGCGGCGGCGGGCCATGTGCTCAAGGGCCAGAATCAGCTCGTCGATCAGCAGATCCGTGCTGCTGATCTGCTGCATGCGCGTCGCGGAATCAAACAGATTGGTCGCGCCCAGCTCCTCCAGCACGCGGCGGATCTCCTGCTGGAACAGGACAATCAGCAGCACCGGGCCCGCGTTGATCACCCAGGACAGGAGCGCATGGATGGTGCGCATGCCGATCACGTCGCTCAGCCACGTGGCCAGCAGCAGCACGACGATGCCCTTGAGCGTCTGGGAGACGCGGGTGTGCTTCAGGTGCAGCAGCATCTGATAGATGATGAAGGTCAGCAGGAGGATATCGATGAGATCGACAATACTCGGCCTGTTGATGACGTTCCACAGGACCGCAGAGAATTGCTCGACAATCGCGTCCACAGTATACCCTCCCTTTATACCATCATATGTTCCTATTATACACCATCGATTAGGGATATGACAGGGGGGAATTGCTGCGTTTTGAGGTTTTTTTTACCCCTGTCCCTCAGCCGCATCTGCGGAGAAGAACAGGGGTAATCTTCATGAAATCAGGCGTTTGCGCCGTCGACGCGCGGCTCTGTGCGGTGCTCCTGGCGCGCATCCCGGCTGGTAAAGAGCATCGAGATGCTCCACACGCCGGCCGCGCCGATGATCGTGTACAGCACCCTGGAGATCAGCGCGGCCTGTCCGCCGAAGAGGAACGCCACCAGATCAAACTGGAACAGCCCGATGAGGCCCCAGTTGATCGCGCCGATGATGACAAGCAAAAGGGATAGTCGATCCATGCAGTCCACTCCTTTCTACGAAAGGAAGTCTGCACCGGCATCCGTGCTTTTATGCGGTTTAATCGTTTTCCTTCGCGTTTTTTTCGCGCCGCGCGTAAAACTCGATCACCTTTCCGCCGGTTCCGGTGAGCAGCTGCGCCTCCCGGGGCCATGCGCAGGCGGGAACGTCCTCAATCAGCCCCTCCTCCACGCATGCGCTCACCAGACGGATGGCATACACCGCCGCCATCTCCTGCGTAAAGCCGAGCGACCCAGCCAGCGCATCGAGCTTTTCAAGCGTCTGCCCGTCAAGGTTCAGCGTCACCCTGTGCCCCATCCGCCATGGCCTCCTTGTTTGTGATGATCCGCCGTTTACACGGCCTGCACGTCCTCGCTGGTCAGCACCAGCATGTCCGACACCCTGTCCCTGCGGGAAACCGTGACGCGCACATCCGCGCCCACGTCGTAGCCCGCCTCAGCGAGTGCTCCGCACACGGTATTATATGCCAATTCGGGCAAATTATTGTCTAATGACAGATGCGAAAGAAAAACCGCGCGCGTGCCGGATTTCACCAGCTCAAGCAGCGCCCTGGCGCAGTCCTCGTTGTTCAGGTGGCCCTTCTTTCCCAGAATTCTGCGCTTGAGGTGCGAGGGATACGGGCCGCGGTTCACCATGTCCACGTCGTGATTGGCCTCCAGCACCAGCGCCTGACAGCCGCTGACGGCGTTCATCCAGCCCTCGCAGATGTGCCCCAGGTCCGTCGCCACCGCGCAGCGCAGGCCCTGGCAGTCAAAGCTGTAGCCCACGGGCTCGTTTGCGTCGTGCGGAATCGGGAACGGGTGCACGTTCACGCTGCCGATGTAAAAGTCCTCGCCCGTATCAAACGTGCGCACGCAGCGCAGCGGGATGCCCGATTCACGCAGCAGGATGCCGTCCCAGGTGCCCTCGTTGGCATAGACCGGCAGGCCGTATTTGCGGCAGAGCACCCCCAGGCCGCGGATATGATCCACGTGCTCGTGCGTCACCAGAATCGCGTCGATGTCGCGGATGTCCACGCCGATCTCGCGCAGATTCGCCTCCACGCGCGATGCGCTCATGCCCGCGTCCACCAGCAGGCGCACGCCGCCGGCGGAAATATAGATGCTGTTGCCGGAGGAACCGGAAAACAGCGGACAAAGTGTGAGCCGCATGCCTTTACAAATCCCCTTCGATCAGATAAAATCATTTCACCGAATGTTTATTATAGCGCATTCGCCGCGCGCAGGCAAGGAGACAAACATGGACAAAAACAGGCTCTGGGGCCG
>JBJEUI010000093.1:0-2588 GCA_051883755.1 Candidatus Ventricola sp. | reverse complement strand
TCGATGCAGGTATCGGCGTCGATCACGTACTTGCCGTCGCCCTCGCTGATCGCGCTGACCGGGCAGTTGCCGGCGCAGACGCCGCAGGAGATGCAATCATCGCTGATAACGTATGCCATAACAGTATACCTCCAAATAAATTGTGATTTTGTGGATGGATTTATTCTATCACGGGACAGGGAGAATTGCAAGACATTTTGTCAATTTCCATCAATTTTCGCCTGAATCCGCGCAATTCATGTTGTTATACGACACAAACAAGCGCGATTACAGCAGATCCTCGACGATGCTCTCCTCGACGATCTCCAGCACGTCGACTTCGCCTTCCGGCGCTTTCTCCTGCCTGGGTGTGCTCTCCTGCTGCGGTGCAGGCTTTACGCCCTGCGGCTTGGCCGGCCTGTCCGTACGCCTGGGGAAACGGTCCGGGCGTTCGCCGCGGCCTTCCCGCTCGCCCTTCTCTGCGCGCTCGCCCTTTTCCGGGCGTTCGCCGCGCTCTGGACGCTTGCCCTTTTGCGCGCGCTCGCCCTTCTCCGGCTTGTCCCGGCGCTCCGGCTTCTCGCCGCGCTCCGCGCGTTCGCCCTTCTCTGCCGGCTTCTCCCGGCGCTCCGGCTTCTCGCCGCGCTCCGGACGCTCGCCCTTCTCCACCGCACGTTCGCCGCCCTGCGGCTCCGGGCGCTGGCAGTCGTCGATGGGGTACTCGCGCAGCTCGAACGAATCGCCCACGGCGATGCGCACGCGCACGGTCTCCTCCAGCACGTTGATCGCGTTGATCGTGCCCACGCCGTCCGGCGTGATGATCTCGCGGCCCACGCGCGGCATGCGCTTGCGGGTCGCCTCGTACTGATCCTGCTCGTACTTGAGGCAGCACATCAGTCTGTCGCACAGGCCGGAAATCTTGGTCGGGTTGAGCGACAGGCTCTGCTCCTTCGCCATCTTGATGGACACCGGCGTGAAATCGCTCAGAAACGTGCGGCAGCAGATGGGCCGTCCGCACGGGCCGATGCCGCCGAGCATCTTGGCCTCGTCGCGCACGCCGATCTGGCGCAGCTCGATGCGGGTCTTGAAGATGCTGGCCAGGTTCTTGACCAGCAGGCGGAAGTCGACGCGGCCGTTCGCCGTAAAGTAGAAGATGATCTTCGAGTGATCAAACGCATATTCGACGTCCACCAGCTTCATTTCCAGCTTGTGCTCGGCGATGCGCTCGATGGCGATGTCAAACGCTTCCTTCTCGTATTCCTCGTTGCGCTTCTGGGTGAGCATGTCCTGCTCGGTCGCGATGCGCAGAATCGGCTTGAGCGGCGCGTTCACGTGCTCGTCGGGCACCTCCATGATGCCGGACATGCACTCGCCCAGCTCCACGCCGCGCGCGGTTTCGGTCACAACGTGCATGCCGTTGTGCAGATCCAGCCCTGCCGGATCAAAGTCGTACAGCTTGCTGGCGCGCCTGAAGCGCACCCTGATTACCATGGCCATTGGGCATATTCCTCCGATATACTCAGCAGAACCGACTCAAACGCCGAGGC
Organism: Candidatus Ventricola sp.; assembly: GCA_051883755.1. Taxonomy (GTDB): domain Bacteria; phylum Bacillota; class Clostridia; order Christensenellales; family Aristaeellaceae; genus Ventricola. The sequence goes on along the minus strand of JBJEUI010000093.1, from coordinate 1,065 downwards.
GAACGCCACATTGCCCGCCATCATCATCCGCGCCCTGGTGACGCTCGCGGACAGCTTCAGCCCGCCTGCAAGCGGCACCGTGCGCGCATAGGATACCGCCTCGCGCGCATAACCGCTCTCCTCGAGCGACCCCTTGCCCGCCTGGGCCAGCAGGATATCCCGCACGGCCGTCTCCAGCAGATCCATCACCATCTTCTGGCGTTCCTTGTCGTCCTTGTACAGATTGACAGTGGACAGCACATCGCCGGGGCGATGCACCGAAAAGACATCCCTGGTCACACGCTCCATCAGCATCAGGCGCTCCTCGTCGATGGCAAGCGCCTGTCCGACGCATCCCTCCGCCATGCGCGCGCGCCGCCTCGCGTCCAGAGGCGACTGCCCCAGCGCAATGAGCCGCTTTTCGCAGTCCTGCTCGCTGAGCGGGTGGAAGCGGATCACACGGCAGCGGGAGACGATCGTGGGCAGCATCGTGCCGGGCTGATCGGTGATCAGAAAGAACACCGTGTCCTGCGGCGGCTCCTCGAGCGTCTTGAGCAGGCAGTTCTGCGCAGCGGGGGTCATCCGCTCCGCCTCGGGGAACACCAGCACCTTCGTCGTATCCTCAAAGGACTTGGTTCCCACCTGTGCGAGCACCTCGCGCAGGACGTTCACGCCGATCGTCTGCTTTCCCTTTTCCGGCACAATCGTGTGCAGATCGGGATGCGTGTCGCTCATCACGCGCCTGCACGGGCCGCACACGCCGCAGGGGCGAGCGCCATCGCCGCGGCACACCGCCGCCATCGCGCACAGGCGTGCGACCGATTTTTTGCCCGTGCCGCGCGGCCCGCAGAGCAGGTACGCATGCACGAACGTATGGCGCGCAAAATCCGCGTGCAGCTGCGCGACATGCGCGGACTGCCCGCTGAAATCCTCAAACGAGAGCATGGCTTACACCTTCATGAACTGGGAGACCTCCAGCACGAAGATCGTCGCGCCGCCGACAGTGACGCGGATGGGATACGGCACATACACACCGCCCGCCGCGCTGGAGCCCATGGGCGCCGCAGACGCGGTGATCTGCTCGCG
>JBJEUI010000092.1:0-2592 GCA_051883755.1 Candidatus Ventricola sp. | reverse complement strand
ACCTCAAGAGCCTCAAGAAGAAGTACAAGTCGAAGGGCTTTGCCGCCGGCTGCTCGCGCGAGGTCATCGCACAGGGCGCAGAAATGCTCGGTTGGGAGCTGGATGATCTTCTCTCGCGCACGCTTGAGGCCATGAAGCCGGACGAGGCGGAGATCATCGCCGAGATCGCTGCGATGGGCCTTTAAAACGTATTCTGGAGCGTGAATTCCTGCCGCTCGTAGACGTGCTCAATGCCGCCCTCCAGCTCGCACGCGTAGATCAGGGCGGTCGCCTTGTCCCTGCTCTCCAGCGCGGCCAGAAGCCGGGAGAGCGCATAGCGCACCTCATCCGTCGAGCCGTGGTCGACCATGACCTCCAGCTTGCTCGCTTCCCTGTCCCACGCCTGATCCAGGGCGTGGGCTTTTTCCTGTGCCTGCGCAAATGCATCCGCGCGGATGTCGGCAAGAATCAGCTTCGTCTGCTCCAGCGCGTCGCTTGTGATCCTGTGTACGACGACCTGCTCGATCACACACAGCGCCGCCAGCAGCGCCATCGTCACCAGCATCGTGATGACCTTCCTGCTCACGTTACCACCTCACCTCGCCTGCCGGAAGCGCCTGTACGCGAATCATCCGGCCGCTTTTCCCCTTCTCCTGAACGAGCAGCTCGCCCTGCGTGTTGAGCAGCGCGATGAGCACGTCCTTGTCCCGCTCGACGCCCTGCCCCTTCAGGATGCGCCGCAGCCAGCCCGCATCCCGCCCGGACAGGGCCAGCGTCCGCTCCTGCAGCTTGCCGTCGAGGATGAGCGTCAGCGGAATGCCGTCATACTGCGGCGGTAGGCCCTGCTCCCCTCGGGTGACCGGCCGGTTCTCAGACGCGGGGAATACGCTCAGCGCGCCGTTGGTTTCCAGGATCACGCTGCCGGTTTCATGCAGCCCGCTGAGACCCTGGGAGCGTATGCCCTCCATCAGATCCGACAGGTCAAAGCACAGCCTGGAGAGCTCGTCCTCACAGATCCGCCCGTTGCGCACCAGCACGCTCGGCCGGCCGCAGATGATCGCGCGCAGGCGGATGCTCCAGAACGAGAGCAGGCTCAGCAGGCTGTGCATCAGCAGCAGCGTAAGGATCGCCAGCACGCCGCCCAGCAGCGGGATCTCCACGTCGCCCATCGGCTGCGTCGCCAGGTCGGAGATCATCAGCGTGATGACAACCTCGTAGGGCTGCAGCTGCGCCAGCTGCCGCTTGCCCATCAGCCGCAGCACGACGGTGGTCACAAAGAAGAGGATGATGGTTCTCAAAATTCCAGTCAGCACAACACTTTCTCCCTTCCTTGCCATTCAGAGATACTTTTTCCATTGCATGACCTCTCTATGCGGGCTGGGTTTTGACTAACAATTTGACAAACGATTCCTGGCAGCCAGGCAAACGCGCTGCTTTTTCCCATGAAAAAAGACACCGCCGAAGCGATGTCTTTCATTAGAGATGAATGAGATGATCAGGCGCGCATCTGATAGCCGCCGTCGACCTTCTTCCAGACGGCTTCGCGGCCCGCATGGTACGCGCCGACAGCCGCGTGCAGCATGGCGATGCCGCGGTCCAGCGGCGCATACTTCTTGTAGATCACGCTGGCTTCCAGAATGCTCACGCCGGTCTTGTCCGCCTCAATCTTCCAGGGCTGGAAATTCGCGGCGCTCGGCGCGAGGCGCGCGGCCAGCACAGCGTCCTTCTGCCAGACGCCCAGGGCGGCAAGCTCTTCCTCGGTCTTGCCGCAGACCTTCGTCAGCTCCTTGCGCTTGGGCGCGAACGCAGGCATCTCGCACTTGCCCAGCGAGATCACGCAGTGCACTTCTTCGTCGTTCTGCAGGTTCACGTTGCGGCTGATGATCTCCGGGTAGTAGCCCATGCCCAGCCAGCAGGCGCCCAGGCCCATGCTCGTCGCCTCCAGCACCAGCGCCTCGCCCATGAAGCCCTCCAGCTCCATCGGCGTGCCCTTCTTGGCGACGACGACGGCATACACGTCCGTACCCTTGATCATGCTGCGCAGGCCCGGGCCCTTGAACATGCGCACGGTGATGCCCTGCCAGCTCAGCTTGCGGCACAGAACGCCCAGGCAGTCCAGCTGCTCCTTGTCCGGTGCGCCGGTGTATTTACGCACAGAGCTGCGGCGATAGATGGCGTCGTACCAGCTCTTTTCCAGCTTCAGTTCAAACATAATGCAATCGCTCCTGTATCATAGAATCCAGTATTTTATACTTTAGCACGTTTGCCCCGCCGCTGTCAACGATAACCGTTGACTGCTTCCATATAACTTCGCCCCAGCTAAAAACGGCTCCGCCCATGCGAAGCCGTTCATCTTTTCTGTGCGGATTATTCGTGCTGATCCTGCGGCAGGTCGGTAATCAGCTCCTGCGGCTCGTCGGTCATCGCGTCCACAAAGGCCGCAATGCGCACCAGGCCGCGCTGGATGTTCTCCAGCGACGTCGCGTAGCTCAGGCGGCAGAAGCCCTCGGAACAGAACGCGCTGCCCGGAACAATCGCCACGTCGGCGTACTCCAGCAGCATCTGCGCAAAGGTCATGGAATCGTTGATCTGCACATAGCCGTAGTACTTGCC
>JBJEUI010000091.1:464-2600 GCA_051883755.1 Candidatus Ventricola sp. | reverse complement strand
GCATGTTCACCCAGTACCTGGGCGACATCTACCAGGTCACGCCGGGCTGGGCGGCTCAGCGCACCGAGTGGTGGAACCTGCTCCAGCGCATCTTCGCCGGCGGCGACGTGGCGGCTGAGGTTGCGGTGTACAGCACCAACGTGAACGGCAAGTAAGTCTGCATCCGATCGATCCAAGAACTGATACCGGCACAAGGCCCCATTCCCTCGCGGGAGGGGCCTTGTGTTCTTGAAGGGAGCGTTCCTTATGACCAAGGCTGCGAAGGGCGGGACAGCATTGTCCAGGGCCAACCAGCGCCGTGAAAACATCGCCGGTTACCTGTTCATGCTGCCCAGCCTGCTGTTCTTCGTGGGGTTTGTCATCTTCCCCATGGGATTGTGCCTCTTTAACAGCTTTTTCAACTACACGATGACGGATTTCAGCTTCGTCGGTCTGGCCAATTACAAGGAACTGATCGCTGACCCGATCTTCCGCACCGCGCTGGTCAATACCATCGTCATCGTGCTGGTTTCCGTGCCGGTCACCTGCGTCTTTTCGCTGTGGGTGGCGTCGGTCATCTACAAGATGCACGACCGCTATACCTCGCTGTTCCGCTGCATCTTCTATCTGCCGGTGGTCACGGGCTCCGTGGCAGTCACCGTCGTATGGAAGTGGATGTTCAGCCCCTACACCGGCATCCTGAACTACGTCTTCAGGAGCCTGGGCCTCATCAGCAAGAACATCAACTGGCTGGGCAATCCGGATTACGCGCTGGGCTGCATCATCCTGATCCTGCTCACCACCTCCGTCGGCCAGCCGATCGTGCTGTACGTGTCCGCGCTGTCCAACGTGGATCACTCGCTGGTCGAGGCGGCGGAGGTCGACGGCGCGACGAACCTGCAGGTCTTCTGGAAAATCAAGTGGCCGCAGATCATGCCGACCACGCTGTACATTCTGGTCATCACGACGATCAACTCCTTCCAGTGCTTCGCGCTGATCCAGCTGCTGACGTCGGGCGGCCCGAACAACTCCACCCAGACGATCATGTACTACATCTACTACAACGCCTTCAAGCTGAGCCGCTACGGCTACGGCAGCGCGATGGGCGTCATTCTGGCGGCGATCATCGCGGTGTTCAGCGCCATGCAGTTCAAGCTCGCCAAGAGCGATAACGGCTGAGAGGGGAGGAGAGACGTATGAGCGAAAACATCAAGGCTGCTCCCCAGGTCCACAACTTCAAAAAGCCGAAGTCCGGCAATCAGGACCACAGTGTGCATCAGGTGACGGTCTATCAGGTGCTGTGCATCATCGCCCTGATCATCATCGCGCTGCTGTTCACCTTCCCGCTGTACTGGATCATCACCGGCTCGTTCAAGGGGCCGCAGGCGGTCAACGCGCGCGTGCCGGTCTGGTTCCCCACGGAGCCGACGCTGGTCAACTATCAGAAGCTGTTTGAGAAGCCGGCGTTCATGTGGATGTTCAACACGGTGTTCGTCTGCGTCATGGCGATGCTCTTCACCTGCATCGCCGCGTCGATGGGCGGCTATGCGCTGGCCAAGAAGCGCTTCACGGGACGCGCGCTGATCTTCTCGATTTTCGTGTGCGCGATGGCGCTGCCCAAGCAGGTCATCCTCATCCCGCTGCTCAAGGAGATGGCGTTTTTGCAGCTGCACAACACGCTGTGGGCGGTCATCCTGCCCACGGTCGGCTGGCCGTTCGGCGTGTTCCTGATGAAGCAGTTCTCCGAAAACATTCCGACAGAGCTGCTGGAGGCGGCCAGAATCGACGGCGCGGGCGAGGTGCGAACCTTTACGCAGATCGTCTTCCCGATGATCAAGCCGGGCATTGGCGCGCTGGCCATCTTCACGTTCATCAATACCTGGAACGATTACTTCCTGCAGCTCATCATGCTCAACAGCACGGAGGTGCTGACCATCTCCCTGGGCATTGCCAAGCTGCAGAGTGAAATGAGCACCGACTACGGCCTGATCATGGCCGGTGCGGCGCTCGGCTCGATCCCGATCATCCTGATCTTCCTGATGTTCCAGAAATTCTTCACCCGCGGCATCACCATGGGCGCGGTCAAGGGCTAACCGGCTGGCGCCGGGGCTGCTCGCCCTTCGGGCCTGCCTCAAACAGCATCGTTCGCGCGGAGGG
>JBJEUI010000091.1:0-364 GCA_051883755.1 Candidatus Ventricola sp. | reverse complement strand
CGCTCCGATGCTCTGCCCGGGCGAAAAGCCAGGACGGGCTGTGCCCACGCCCGCTTGCCCTTCGGGCCTGCCTCAAACAGCATCGTTCGCGCGGAGGGCGCTCCGATGCTCTGCCCGGGCGAAAAGCCAGGACGGGCTGTGCCCACGCCCGCTCGCCCTTCGGGCCTGCCCCAAACGGCTTGAGAGCCCTTGAAAACCGGGCGGCATATGTGTATAATACCGGCGTGTGAAGACCTGAATCTGCAAAAAGAGGAAAGAAGAATATGAGCAATCTTGAAAAGTATCATGGCGTATTTCCTGCGTTCTACGCCTGCTATGACGAAAACGGCAAGGTGAGCGTGGAGCGCACGAAGAAGCTGGCCCG
>JBJEUI010000090.1:0-2631 GCA_051883755.1 Candidatus Ventricola sp. | reverse complement strand
GTCGCCACGCCGCCGACCGTCTCGATGGACAGGGACAGCGGGGTCACGTCCATGAGGATGATGTCCTGCGCAGCGGAGGAGACGACCATGCCGCTGCCCGGATTTGCGGCGGCCAGCTTGCCGCCCTGCAGCGCCGCGCCCATCGCCACGCACTCGTCCGGGTTCATCGCCTTGCTGGGGATTTTGCCAGTCATTTTGCGCACCATCTCCTGCACGGCGGGCATGCGCGTGCTGCCGCCCACCAGCAGCACCTGAGAAAGCTCGTTCATGGAGAGCGCTGCATCGGTCATCACCTGGTTGACCGGGCCGGCCGTGCGGTCGATCAGGTCGCGGGTCATGCCCTCAAACTGCGCTCGCGTGACGGTGATGTCCATGTGATGCGGGCCGTTTTTGTCCTGCGTGAGGAACGGCAGCATGATCTGTGCACTCATCTGGCCGGAGAGCTCACGCTTGGCCTTTTCAGCCGCCTCGCGCACGCGCAGCATCGCTGCGTTGTCGCGCGTCAGGTCGATCTTCTCCGTGCGCCTGAACTCGCCCACCAGGTGATCCGTCAGGCGCTGGTCGAAGTCATCGCCGCCCAGGTGATTGTCGCCGCTGGTGGCCAGCACCTCGATCACGCCGTCGCCGATCTCAATCAGCGACACGTCGAACGTGCCGCCGCCCAGATCATACACGAGAATTTTCTGCGCCTGTCCGTGATCCAGGCCATACGCGAACGCCGCCGCTGTCGGCTCGTTGATGATGCGCAGGACGCTCAGGCCCGCGATGCGGCCGGCGTCCTTGGTCGCCTGGCGCTGCGCGTCGGTGAAGTACGCCGGGACGGTGATGACCGCCTCGGTCACCGGCTCGCCCAGAAACGCCTCCGCATCGCGGCGCAGCTTCTGCAGGATCATCGCGGAGATCTCCTGCGGGGTATACGCCCTGCCGTCGATCTTCACGCGATAGTCGTTGCCCATCTCGCGCTTGATGGAGAGGATCGTGCGGCCCGCGTTGACCGCCTGCTGCCTGCGCGCCGCCTCGCCGACCACGCGCTCGCCGTTTTTCGTAAAGCCCACAACGGACGGCGTCGTGCGGCCGCCTTCGGAATTGGGAATGACCACCGGCTCGCCGTTTTCCATCACGGCGACGCAGCTGTTGGTCGTGCCCAGATCGATGCCGATTACCTTGCCCATATTAAACCTCCATGGAGAATTTCAAAACTGAACAGCTTCATTGTATCCACCGCAGGCGGCAAAGGCAAGGGCGAAACGATGAAAACTTGGCAAGGTCAATGCTTTTCTGAAGCTATTTTGAAAAGCTGCCGGCCTACAGCGCATACATTCTTCCAAGTGCTGCCACACTACAGAAAAGTGTGACCACGGGAGGATTCTTTATGTGCACTGCCATCAGCTTCACCACAAGGGACCATTACTTTGGCCGCAACCTCGACCTGGAATACGCGCTTGATGAGGCCGTGACCATCGCGCCCCGGCGCTTTCCGTTTCTCTTCCGGCGCATGCCCGCGATGAAGTCGCACCTGGCCATGATCGGCGTGGCGACGACCGTGAACGGCTATCCGCTCTATTACGACGCGACGAACGAAGCGGGCCTCTCCATGGCCGGCTTGTATTTCCCGGGCAGCGCGCACTATCCGCCCGAGGCTGCGGACAAGGACAACGTCTCGCCGTTTGAATTCATCCCGTACATCCTCGGCCAGTGCGCCACCACAGCGCAGGCCCGGATGCTGCTCTCGCGCCTGAACCTCGCCGCCATACCCTTCAGCGACGCGCTGCCGCTTTCGCCGCTGCACTGGCTCATCGCCGACCGCAGCGAGGCCATCACCGTGGAGCCGATGGCCGACGGCCTGCACATCCACGACAACCCCGTCGGGGTGCTCACGAACAATCCGCCGTTCCCCTATCACATGAACAATCTGAGCAATTACCGGGCGCTGAGCGCCGAAACACCGGAAAACCGCCTGGATCCCGCGCTCGATCTGCCCGTCTATTCCCGCGGCATGGGCGGCCTCGGCCTGCCGGGCGATCTGTCCTCGCCCTCCCGGTTTGTCCGCGCAGCATTCATGAAAGCCCAATCGCTGTGCGGGGACGGCGAAAGCGAAAGCGTCACGCAGTTTTTCCACATTCTTTCCTCCGTGCGCCACATCTGCGGCAGCGTGATGGTGGAAGGCAAGCCGGAAATCACGGTGTATTCCTCCTGCTGCAACACGGACAAGGGGATCTATTACTATACAACCTACGAAAACAGTCAGATCACGGCGGTTCACCTGCACAGAGAAAACCTGAACGGCACAGCGCTGACGGCTTATCCGCTGCTGAGGGTACAGCAGATCAGGGCGGAACAGGCCGAATCGGGATGATTCGCACGGTTTTCAAAAAGCCTTTCAAAAAAATGTAAAAAAGGGGTTGACGACGAAGGCAAAACCTGATATAATCTCTTCTCGTCAGGTGATCACCGGCACGGTAACTCCGACGCCAATGTGGCTCAGTCGGTAGAGCAGCTGATTCGTAATCAGCAGGTCAAGGGTTCGAGTCCCTTCATTGGCTCCATATTTTCGAGGTGTAGCGCAGTTTGGTAGCGCGTTTGGTTCGGGACCAAAAGGTCGCAGGTTCAAATCCTGTCACCTCGACCACA
>JBJEUI010000089.1:0-2636 GCA_051883755.1 Candidatus Ventricola sp. | reverse complement strand
GGCGTGACCGACGAGTTCATCCTGCCGTGCGTCACCTGCGAGGGCGGCCGCGTGTCCGAGGGCGACACCGTCGTGTTCCTCAACTTCCGTCCGGACCGCGCGCGTGAGATCACCCGCACGTTCGTGGACGATGCGTTCACCGGCTTCGAGCGCCGCTATGGCCGCTTCCCGGTGCAGTACGTCTGCATGGCCGAGTACGACAAGACCATGCCGAACGTCGAGGTCGCCTATCCGCCGGTTCCGCTGACCAACGTGCTGGGCGAGTACCTGGCCGCGAACGGCAAGACCCAGCTGCGCATCGCCGAGACCGAGAAGTACGCGCACGTCACGTTCTTCTTCAACGGCGGCCGCGAGGCGCCGTGCGAGGGCGAGGACCGCGTGGTCATCCCGTCCCCGAAGGTCGCCACCTATGACCTCAAGCCGGAGATGAGCGCCTACGAGGTCGCCGACGAGTGCGCCGCGCGCATCCGCAGCGGCAAGTACGATGTGGTCATCCTCAACTTCGCCAACTGCGACATGGTCGGCCACACCGGCGTGTTCGACGCGGCGGTCAAGGCCGTGGAGGCTGTCGACGCGTGCGTCGGCAAGGTCTGGGAGGCGACGAAGGAGATGGGCGGCTGCATGTTCCTGACCGCCGATCACGGCAACGCGGACAAGATGAAGAACGAGGACGGCTCCCCGTTCACCGCGCACACCACCAACCCGGTGCCGTTCCTGGCCGCGGGCGTGGGCGACGTGACGCTGCGTGATGGCGGCTGCCTGGCGGACATCGCGCCGACCATGCTGCCCTACATCGGCCTGCCGGTCCCGAAGGAAATGACGGGCAAGAGCATCATCGAGGGCTGAACAGAGCATAAAAGACCCGGCCTGCATGGTTGACATGCAGGCCGGGATAGCGTACAATGTAGGCAGGCAAGGAGCCGTAGCTTTCAGGCTCCTCCCTGAATTATGGGAAATGAACCGCTAAGCAGCGGCAACTGCTTGGCGGTTCGCTTTATCTGTCGTTTCTTTTGCTTGCCATCACGAGCAAGGTGAGAATCGTCAGGACGATCATGAGCATTTCATAATCCGTCATACGATCACCTCCACTTCGCTTCAGTACGCGGTTGCGAAGGAGGATTCCACCGGCAGCACCTGCCTGCCTACACGCTGATTATAGCATGCCGCCCTGCAAGCCGCAAGGCGGTTTTGGCAGTAGGTCTGACGATGTACCGATGATGTCTGAGAATCGATTTTTGAAAAGAAAAAGATCTGGGAAGAAAATCCAAGGCTTGCGCGTCATATAAGCAGAACAAAGCAATAAGGAGGTTCTTCTCATGAACAAAAGGATCTTTGCGGCGATGATTGCCGTGGCAATGACGTTTGCATCTGCGGCGGCGCTGGCCGAAAACATGATGACCGCATCCGTGCCGAGCATGGAGATGATGGGCATGACGAGCATCACCGTGCAGGGCACGGCGCAGGTGATGGCCGACCCGGACGAGGTGACGGTGACGGCGAACACCTCCGTGACGGCCGGCACCGTGGGCAGCGCGCAGGAGGAGATGAACAGGATCGTCGAAGCGGCGACCACCAAGCTGCTGGAGCTGGGCGTGCAGGATGACGACATCGTGACCAGCGATTACTCCTATTATCCCCGCTACAATTACGAGAACAACACGCTGACCGGCTATGAGGCAAACCACACGCTGGCCATCACCTGCCGCGACGTGGATATGCTCGACAGCGTGATCGGCGCGCTGTCGGACAGCGGCTTCTCCCAGATCTACAGCGTGACCTATGACGTTTCCACCCGCAGCGAGCTGTACCAGCAGGCGCTGGAGCTGGCCATCCAGCATGCGGAGCAGAAGGCTGTGCGCATGGCGGCGGCCAGCGGCGTGACGCTGACCAACCTGCGCAGCATCACCGAGAACGGCGGCTACAATGAGGGCTATGTCGTGAACGGCGCGGCGGACATGAGCGTGATGAAGAGCGAGGCTTCCAGCGCGACCGGCATCCGCGCGGGCAGCGTGAGCGTGAGCGCGAGCGTCACGGTCGTGTATGATGCGGAAAAGTAACGGAAAAGTGAATGGAGAAGGGCTGCAAGGCAGGATGCTTTGCAGCTCTTTTGGTTAGCGTAAGGTGGTGCGGAAATTCAGGTAAGGCGCTTAGGGCATGCGGACCTTGCGAATGAGGCCGCCGACGCCCGCGAGCTTCTCCTCGATGCGCTCATAGCCGCGGGTGATGTGGCCGCCGGCGTCGTCCACGAGCGTCTCGCCTTCCGCGCATAATCCGGCCAGGATCAGCGCTGCGCCGGCGCGCAGATCGGTAGCGGTGACGGGTGCGCCGGTCAGGTACGGCGTGCCCTCCACGACGGCGACGCGGTTCTCCACGCGGATGTGCGCGCCCAGGCGCGAAAGCTCTGCGGCGTGCATGAAGCGGTTTTCAAAGATGGTCTCCAGGAATACGCTGGTGCCGGGCGTCTTGCAGGCGACGGCCATCATCGGGGCCTGCAGGTCGGTCGGGAAGCCGGGATAGACCATCGTGCGGATCTCAAAGGGCTGCTTGGCCCGGCCCAGCACCATCAGCCCGCCCGGCGTGTCGTGAATATGTACGCCCGCTTCGCTGAGCTTGAAGAGCAGGCTGCGCAGATGATC
>JBJEUI010000088.1:0-2643 GCA_051883755.1 Candidatus Ventricola sp. | reverse complement strand
TGTTCGCCGTGACCTTCATGGGCCTGTCCATCCTCACGTGCCTGGACAGCGACCATATCCTCACCTGCATCATCTCCGGCCTGCTGGGCCTGCTGCTTGCCTGCGTGGGCCAGGACAAGATGTACGCCGTGCAGCGCCTGACCTTCGGCAGCCGCAACCTGCTGGCCGGCATCGACATGATCCCGGTGCTCATCGGTCTGTTCGCGGTGACCGAGGTCTTCAAGCAGACCGATCCCAAGAAAAAGCGCATCTCCGCTGAGGACGGCGTCACCGGCGGCAAGGTGAACACCAAGATGCCGAGCCTCAAGGAGATCTGGAGCATCAAGTGGACGATGCTGCGCTGCTCCGTGGTCGGCACCGTGGTCGGCATCCTGCCGGGCGCCGGCGCGACCATCGCGTCCTTCATGTGCTACACGATGGAGACCAAGCTCTCCAAGTACCCGGAGAAGTTCGGCACGGGCATCATCGACGGCATCGCCGCCTCTGAGGCCTCCAACAACGCCGCGACCGGCGGCGCGATGGTGCCGCTGCTCTCCCTGGGCATCCCGGGCGGCAACGCCGCTGCGGTCATGATGTCCGCGCTGACGCTCAAGGGCGTCCAGCTTGGACCGCTGCTGCTGACCAACCAGCCGACCTACCTGTCTGCGACCTTCACGACCATGATCGTCACCAACATCCTGATGGTCATCGTCGCCATGGGCATCGCCAAGGTGTTCGCGCAGATCCTGGCCATTCCGTATTCCTACCTCGGACCGATCATCCTCATGCTGGCCCTCATCGGCACCTATGGCGACCAGATGTCCGCTACCAGCGTGCAGATCATGGTGCTGGCCGGCGTGCTGGGCCTGATCGTCCGCGCCTGCCACCTCAACAGCGCCGCCATCGTGCTGGGCCTGGTGCTGGGCAGCATGTGCGAGCAGAACTTCTCGCGCGGCTACCTGATGAGCAAGGCCAACATCTTCGCGATGTTCAGCCCGGTGCAGCATCCGATCGCCTTCGTCCTGATCATCGTGTGCATCGTGCTGCTGGTCAGCCCGATCATCATGCCGCTGCTCAAGAAGAAGAAGGCCTAACTGACCGAATCGGCGAGACGATTCGCTTCTTCAGGATCAACCGGTGCGCCCGCCCAGGGCAGGCGCACCGGGAAATCCGGAAAACTGCAGTATCCGAGGTGATTGCTATGGGACATGGAGCACAGCTCCTGCTGACGATCCTGTGCGCCCTGGCGGCCGGCTATCTGCTTGACAAGATCCATCTGCCCGGCGGCATGATGGTGGGCGCGGTCATCGGCAGCTGCCTGCTGGGCGTGCTGACGCAGCAGAGTTATATGCCCTCCCCGGCGAAGACATTCGCCCAGATCATTGCCGGCGCATTCATCGGTGCGGGCATCACGCGGGAAGACGTCCGTGAGATGAAGACGGTGCTCAGACCCGCGCTGATCCTGCTGCCGTGCCTGCTGCTGGTCAATATCATCGGCGGCCTGCTGATCTACAGGACCGGCACGATGGACCTGATGACGGCCCTGATGTGCTGCGTGCCCGGCGGCATCAGCGATATCCCGATGATCGCCGCTGACCTGGGCGCGGATCCCTCCATCGTGGTGACCATGCAGTTCATCCGCCTGGTGCTGGGCATCGGCGTGTTCCCGCTGCTGATCCGGCTGGTGGCCGGCGAAGGCACGGAGAAGGCCGAAGCCATCAAAAAGAAGTCGAAAAAGGACTTCAAGATTCAATACGTCGTGCTCACCTTCGCCGTCGCCGCGGTGTGCGGCCTGATCGGCAAGGTTTCTCCAATGCCCTCCGGCACGATGGGCTTTGCGACGCTGGGCAGCATTGCGTTTGCCTGCGCGTTCCCCGGCAAGGCCCAGATGCCGCGCTTCCTCAGAAAATGCGCGCAGCTGCTCTCCGGCGCCTACGTCGGCGCGAGCATCGGCGCTGAGCAGATCAGGACGCTGACGCAGCTCGGCGTGCCGGTCGCGATCCTCGTGACGGCCTACCTGATCGTCTGCTTCGGCGTGGGCACGCTGATGTGGAAGACGGGCTGCTTTGATCATACGGAAGCTTTGCTCGCCGCCACACCTGCGGGAGCGAGCGATATGGCGCTCATCAGCGCCGATCTGGGCGTCAACAGCGCCAAGCTGTGCGTCCTTCAGGTTCTGCGGCTTGTCACCGTGGTGCTTGTTTTCCCGACGATTTTGAGCTTCGTTGTGCATATGCTGGCATAACGGGCCAATTGATAAGAAGAGAGGGAAGAATATGCAGATTGAAAAGAATGCTGTGGCCGGCACGCTCGAGTCGAGCGATGCGATGGTCACCGTCGAGCCGGGCGCGAACGGCATTGAACTGGACATCTCGTCCAGCGTCATGAATCAGTATGGCCGCCAGATCAAGGCGACCGTGCTGGAGACCCTCAGCCGCCTGGGCGTGACCGAGGGCAAGGTGACGGTCGTGGACAAGGGCGCGCTGGACTGCACGCTCAAGGCGCGCGTGGAGTGCGCCGTCTTCCGCAGCTGCGACAAGAGCGCTGCGGGCATTCCGTGGGGAGGTGTGATCAAGTGATCCGTAGACCGAAGCCGGAGCGCTTCCGCCTGCGCCGCACCATGATGTTCATGAACGCGCAGAAGCCGGGCCTCATCAAGGACGC
>JBJEUI010000087.1:0-2648 GCA_051883755.1 Candidatus Ventricola sp. | reverse complement strand
CAGCGCGAGCTGGCCGAGGCGCTCACCGGCCTGCGCATGATCGAAAGCGGCCATGTGCTGCTGGACGGCACGAACATCGCGGGCAAGACGCCCAAGCAGATCATCGCGCAGGGCATGGGCTACGTGCCCGAAGAGCGCAACGTGGAGGGCATCGTGCCCAGCATGAGCATCCGCGAAAACCTGGTGCTCAAGGACATCGGCAAGGCGCCCTTCTCCCATGCCGGCCTGATCAGCAACAGGCAGATCGACCAGAACGCCGACGCGCTGCGCGAGAAGTTCGACATCCGCTGCTCCGGCGTGAACGTCGCCGCAGGCTCCCTGTCCGGCGGCAACATCCAGAAGGTCATCCTCGCCCGCGAGATCTCCCGCAATCCGAAGTTCCTCATCGCGGTCTACCCCATCCGCGGCCTGGACATGGGCGCAGCGGAGTTCATCCACAAGCAGCTGCTGGCCCTGCGCGATCAGGGCGTGGGCATCCTGCTCATTTCCGAGGAGCTGGAGGAGATCATCAACCTCTCCGACCGCATCGCGGTCATCTTCAAGGGACAGATTCAGCGCACGCTGGGCCGCGGCGAGGCGACGCAGCGCAAGCTGGGCATGATGATGGCAGGAGTGAAAGAAGCATGAAGCATTTTAAACTGATCTACACCGCAGGCGTCATCCTGCTCTCCGTGCTGCTGACGCTCGGTATCGCCTCCCTCATTCTGGCCGTGCTGGGCGCGGACGTGCTCAAGACCTTCTGGGTCATCTTCTGCTATCCCTTCACCACGCTCAAAAACCTCTCCGGCGTCATCAACATCATGACGCCGCTGACCATCGTCGGCGTGGGTATCTGCGTCGCCTACCGCAGCGGCATCGTGAACATCGGCGGCGAGGGCCAGATGGTGATGGGCCTGCTGCTGGCGATCGTCTTTGCGCTGAACACCGAGCTGCCGCGCGCGCTGGCGCTGCCGTGCATCATGCTGTGCGGCATCCTGGGCGGCGCATGCTGGGGCGCGCTGCCGGGCCTGCTCAAATCCAGGTTCGGCGTGAGCGAGCTGCTGTCCACCGTCATGTTCAATTACATCGCCGCGCAGTTCTACTCCTACTGCCTGCGCGTACCGCTGCTCGATCCCGCCGTGGCGGGCGGCTCTGGCGATCCGCAGACCGTGAAGCTGGAGACGAGCGAGTGGCTCTCGCGCATCAACGAGATCTTCCCCTCCCTTGACAAGGGCATGCGCTTCCACACCGGCATCTTCATCGCCCTTCTGGTCGCGCTGATCGTCTACCTGTTCATGTGGAAGACGCCTGTGGGCTTCAAGATGCGCGCCGCCGGCTCGTCCGAGCGCGCCGCCCGCTACGGCGGCATCAGCGTCAGCCGCTACATGGTGCTGGCCATGATGATCTCCGGCGCATGCTGTGGCCTGGCCGGCACGGTCGAAATTCTGGGCGTGCACCATCGCGGCCTGGGCAACTGCACGGGCGGCTACGGCTTCTCCGGCATCGTCGTGGCGCTGTTCGGCGGTCTGCATCCGCTGGGCGTGATTCCCGCCGCGTTCTTCTTCGCGCTGATTTCCTACGGCTGCTCTGCGCTGCAGATCAACAAGATTCCCGTGCCCAGCAACATGATCGACGTGCTGCAGGGTCTGGTGATCCTGGTCATCGTTGCGGCCAAGCTGATTCTCGCCAACCCGTACCTGATGGACCGCGCACAGCGCAGGCTGACCGCGCTGCTGGGCAAAAAGGAGGCCGCCTGACATGCTTGACTTCATTGTGCTGTTTCTGACGGTCGGCATTCCGCTCTCCAGCGCGCTGCTGCTCGCCTCGCTGGGCGAGACGGTGAACCAGCGCAGCGGCGTGTTCAACCTGGGCTGTGAGGGCGTGATGAGCATGGGCGCATTTGTCGGCATGCTGATTCCGTTCATGGTCGGCGGCGCCGGCAAGGTCGCCTGGTATGTAAACCTCGCCGGTCTGCTCGCCGCCGCGCTGGTCGGCGCACTGCTGGGCCTGCTGTTCGGCGTGGTCGTCATCAAGTTCGGCGCGCCGCAAGGCATCGCGGGCATCGGTCTGCAGCTCTTCGGCACCGGTCTGGCCGGTTCGCTCTACCGCCACTTCATCGGCGGCGCGCAGGGCGTGGCGGGCATCGACGCAATCCGCATCCCGTTCCTCTGCGATCTGCCCATCGTGGGCAAAATGCTCTTCTCCTGCAATCCGATGGTGTACTTCGCGTTCCTGATGGTGCCGGCGGTGCACTACATCCTGTTCAGAACCCCGTGGGGCCTGCGCGTGCGCGCCTGCGGCACCATGCCCCGCGCGGCGGATTCCATGGGCATCGACGTCAGCCGCACGCGCTATCAGGCGTTGGCGTTCGGCAGCGCAATGGCCGGTCTGGCCGGCGCATACCTGTCCGTCTGCTACGCGAAGATCTTCACCGATACGCTGATCGGCGGCCGCGGCTTCATCGCCGTGGCACTGGTGTACTTCGGCCGCTGGTCGCCGCTGGGCGTCATGGGCGGCGCGCTGCTGTTCTCCCTGGCGCAGGCGCTGCAGCTGGCCGTCCAGGCCTACGGCTTCACCACCTTCCCCTACGAGTTCCTGGTCATGCTGCCGTATGCGCTGGTCATCGTGGTGCTGGTCTTTGTGGGCAAGAGCAAGCACGTCGGCCCGGC
>JBJEUI010000086.1:0-2659 GCA_051883755.1 Candidatus Ventricola sp. | reverse complement strand
GTTTTTGGCGATATGGAAAGGAATGGAACATATTGAAACGCAATCATGTCATCGCATCTGTGCTCGCGTTCGTGCTGCTGACGGCGGTCTGCTTCTCTACGGGCGCTGCGGCCACGCTGCCGATGTTCAAGCAGCAGGGGGATATCACCATTTCGCGTGAGGAATACAACCGGCTCAAGCAGTATGAAAAGCTGGACATGCTGATGCAGCTGGCGGAGATGTACTATTATGAAGACGTTGACACGGATGAGATGCTCGAGAACGCGGCCGTGGGCCTGATCGCCGGCATCGGCGACGTGTACAGCATGTACTACACCGTGGAGGAGATGGAAGCCTTCAACGAGGAGACGGAGGGCGAATACGCGGGCATCGGCTGCCAGCTGCTGGCAGACCCGACGGACAAGCTGATCACCGTCACGCGCGTCTTCAAGGGCAGCCCGGCGGAGAAAGCCGGCATGCGCTCGGGCGACAAGATCGTCTACGTCAACGATGTGTACTACACGGCGTATGAAATGGATGAGGCTGTCGACGTGATGCGCGGCACGCCGGGCGAGAGCGTGAAGGTGACCGTCCTGCGCGATCTGGAGACGGTGGATTTTGACATCACCCGCGAGGTGGTCAACATCAATTATGTCGAGTACGAGATCCTTGACGGCAGTATCGGCTATGTGATGGTGTATGACTTCCTGGGCGACGCTGTCGAGGGCTTCAAGGCGGCGCTTGAGGCGTTTCAGGCCGCGAACGTGAAGGGCATGATCATCGACCTGCGCAACAACGGCGGCGGCCTGCTGGACGCGAGCGTCGAGATGGCGGACATGATCCTGCCGGAGGGCACGGTCGTCTCCGTACGGGACAAGTATGACAATGAAGAGACCTTCACCGTCGACAGCGAGTATTACGACGTGCCGATGGTCGTGCTGGTCAACGGCTACAGCGCCAGCGCTTCGGAGATTCTGTCCGGTGCGATCCGCGATACCGGCGAAGGCACGCTGGTGGGCACCAAGACGTTCGGCAAGGGCGTGGTGCAGAGCGTCATCGATTTCCCGGACGGCAGCGGCCTGAAGGTGACGACCGCGCGCTACTTCACGCCCAGCGGCGAGTGCATCCACGGCGTGGGCATCGAGCCGGACGTGGAAATCGAGCTGGACGAGGACGTCGTCACGCGCTATGGCATCAACAACCTGCCGCATGAGCAGGATGCGCAGCTGCAGAAAGCCATCGAGCTGATCGAAAACGACGAAGCGAAATAACGGCATGCGCCGCCCTGAAAAGCAAAAAAACAGATGAAAAAGCGGGAATTTCCCGCTTTTTCTCTTGCAATTCCCGTGCTCATGTGGTATCATTTTATGGAAAACGCACCTGCGTCTGTTTCGTGCGCCTGCCGGGCTGTCCGGTCCGCATGAGGAGAGGATGCAGGGAGGGTTTAATGAAAAGGAGGAATATCCCCATGGCAGTTATCTCTATGAAGCAGCTGCTCGAGGCCGGTGTGCACTTTGGCCACCAGACCCGCCGCTGGAACCCCAAGATGGCGCCGTACATCTTCACCGAGCGCAACGGCATCTACATCATCGACCTGCAGAAGACCGTCCGCAAGATCGATGAGGCCTACGCCTTTGTCCGTCAGGTTGCGATGGAGGGCAAGAGCGTCCTGTTCGTCGGCACCAAGAAGCAGGCCCAGGAGTCCATCGAGTCCGAGGCCAAGCGCTGCAACATGTTCTATGTCAACAACCGCTGGCTGGGCGGCATGATGACCAACTTCCGCACCATCAAGACCCGTATCGCGCGCCTGAACGCGATCGACGCGATGGAAGAGCGCGGCGACTTCGAGGTTCTCCCGAAGAAGGAAGTCATCAAGCTGATGGCCGAGCGTGAAAAGCTGCTCGCCAACCTGGGCGGCATCCGCGAGATGAAGAACCTGCCGGGCTGCCTGTTCGTGGTTGACCCGCGCAAGGAGCACATCGCCGTCACCGAGGCGCGCGCGCTGGGCATCCCGGTCGTCGCCATCGTGGACACCAACTGCGATCCGGACGAGATCGACTACGTCATCCCGGGCAACGACGACGCCATCCGCGCTGTCAAGCTCATCGCCGGCAAGATGGCCGACGCTGTGCTGGAGGGCAAGCAGGGCGAGCAGGCCGAGGTTCAGGCGTAAGACGCCTGCCTCTGACTAACTGACAGAATCTGGAGGAATCCGTTATGGCTACCATTACTTCCGCTCTGGTTAAGGAGCTGCGCGAGCGCACCGGCGCCGGCATGATGGACTGCAAGAAGGCCCTCATGAACTGCGACGGCGACATGGACAAGGCGATCGACTTCCTGCGCGAGAAGGGCCTCGCTGCCGCCGCCAAGAAGGCCGGCCGCATCGCCGCCGAGGGCATGGTCGACTGCTATGTCGAGGGCAATGTGGGCGTCGTGGTTGAGATCAACTGCGAGACCGACTTCGTTGCCAACACCGACAACTTCAAGGCGCTGTGCCGCGACTATGCCAAGCACATCGTCGCGAAGGCTCCGGCGACCGTCGAGGAGATGCTCGCTCAGCCGTTCTATGCTGACGAGACCAAGACAGTCAACGACCTGATCGGCGAGGCCACTGCGGCCATCGGTGAGAAGATCTCCCTGCGTCGTTTTGCCCGCTTTGAGGCGGCGAACGGCATGGTCG
>JBJEUI010000085.1:0-2682 GCA_051883755.1 Candidatus Ventricola sp. | reverse complement strand
AACGTATCAGAAAGCGAGGTTTTTCCATGTCCATCGGCATGATTCTTCTGCTCGTGCTGGGCCTTCTGATCCTCTTCGGCGTGCTCCAGCGCGTCCTTGACCGCATGGCGCTCACCGACCGGCAGGCGCTCGTGTGCGTCGCAGCCATTTTCGTTGGCGGATGGCTCCCGAGCATCCCGCTGGGGCTCATCGAGCTGAACATCGGCGGCGCGCTCATCCCCTTTCTTGTCTGTGTCTATCTGCTGCTGCACGCCGGCACCGGCAAGGAGCGCGTACGCGCGCTGGTCGCCTCCGTGCTCACGGCAGCGGCCATCTATGCGCTGAATCTGATCATCCCGTCCGATCCGCTCGCCATGCCCATGGTCGACCCGATGATCCTCAGCGGCATCGCGGGCGGCATCATCGCCTGGCTGCTGGGCCGCTCGCGCCGGAGCGCGTTCATCGCGGGCGTATTGGGCGTGATCATCGCGGATATCGTCGGCGGCGTATCGCTGTGGCTGCGCGGCATTGACCAGACGCTGCACCTCGGCGGCGCGGGCGCACTCGACGCGGTGGTGATTGCGGGCATCACCGGCGTGCTGATGTGCGAGCTGGTCGGCGAGATCATCGAGCGCATTGCGACAGGCCGCGCCAACGCACCGCATGAGGACGGCGCTATCCAGGGAGGTCACCGCGCATGAAAAGCAAGCTCTTGTGTCTGCTGCTCGCTTTCTTGCTCCTTGTGCCCGCCGCGCTGGCCGAAGACGACCCGGATGACAGTACCGTCTTCACCGTAACCGATGAAAGCGGCAGCGCGCTCTTTGCCATCTCCCATGCCGTGAGCACCGGCGACGAGTACATCAGCCGGGACAACGTGCTCTACCGCATCGAGCGCGTCAGCGGCACAACCGCCGCAGCCAAACGCATCGGCGAGGAAACCATGCCGGACGTTTCCTGGCTGGATACGGGCGAGGCGCAGGCCGTCTTCTCGCAGGCGGACGGCGCGGTTCCGGCTGCGTCAGAGAGCACGGACAGCAAAAAGCTCATCGCCATGTACGTCACCCACAGCGACGAGAGCTACGTCCCCTCTGACGGCACGCAGAGCATCGACGGGCAGGGCGGCATCTACGACGTGGCGCGCCAGTTCCGCGACGCGCTGCAGGCCAAGGGAATCGACGTGATTCTGGACGAATCCACCCATCTTCCGCACGACTCCGGCGCATACCGCCGCAGCCGCCGTACGGCGGAGCGCCTGCTGCAGAACCGCCCGGACGCGATCATCGACATTCACCGCGACGGCATCCCCAACGCGGAGGAATACGTCGCCACGATTGACGGTGAGAACGCCTCGCAGGTGCGCCTGCTGGTGGGCCGCAGCAACCAGAACAGCGAGGTCAACCGCGCGTTCGCCAAGGAGCTCAAGGCCGTCGCGGACAAGAAGTACCCTGGCCTGGTGAAGGACATCTTCATCGGCAAGGGCAATTACAACCAGGATCTCTCGCCCAACGCCATCCTGCTGGAGTTCGGCACGCACACCATCAGCAAGGAGCGCGTGCTCAATTCCACCGACGTGATGGCCGATGTGGTCTCCACCACGCTCTACGGCGAGCAGACCGGCAGCGCCAAGAGTACCAAGAGCGAATCGGCCGAAAAGGCGTCCGCCTCGGCGAAAAACAAGGGCTCCATGTCGGGCATCGCCTGGCTGGCTGTGATTGTGGTTGTGGGTATCATCCTCTTTGCACTCGTGCAGACCGGCGGCGGCAAGGCCATGGGCACCAAGATCGGGCGCAATCTGCGCGAGATGACCGGCGGTCTCGTCGGCAAAAAGAAGGATGATGACGCCGACTGACAAAATCACAATTCTGAAACACCGCAGCAACAGGATATTCACACGGGACCGCTAGGCTGAAAGAACGCCAGGCCCCGTGTTTTCATGCCGCTTTCGTCAAAAAGCTTGACTTTGCGAATGAATTTGTAGATAATAAGTTGGGTTAATTTGAAAAAGAGGTGTCACGAAAGCATGTCCCAGCGCATTGCCGGCGTCTTCCCCGGCTCCCTTGCCGCGCGCAGCGGCATCAAATCCGGAGAGACGCTCATCTCCATTAACCGCACGCCCGTGCTGGATCTGGTGGATTACCAGTTTCTGACCGCGCGTCCGTCTCTGGAGATCCTGCTTGAGGATGAAGCCGGCGCGCAGCGCATGGTGCACATCCATAAGCATACGGAGGATTCCCTCGGGCTGACGCTTGAGTCCTCGCTGATGAGCTGCCCGAAGACCTGCGCGAACCACTGCATGTTCTGCTTCATCGAGCAGATGCCGCCGGGCATGCGTCCAAGCCTGTACGTCCGCGATGACGACTGGCGTCTGTCGCTGATGGCCGGCAACTTTGTGACGCTGACCAACCTGCCCAAGGCCGAAATGGACCGCATGATCGAGCGCAAGGCAAGCCCCATCTACGTCTCCGTGCAGACGACCAACGGCGAGCTGCGCAAAAAGATGCTCTCCCACATCCACGCAGACCGGATCATGGAGCATCTCACGCGCTTCGCGGACAACGGCATGAGCTTCCACTGCCAGGTGGTGCTCTGCCCGGAGATCAACGACGGTCCTGAGCTGGACAGGACACTTTCCGATCTCGCCTCCCTCGCGCCGCACGCGCTGACGGTGGCGCTGGTGCCCGTGGGCCTGACCCGCTATCGCGA
>JBJEUI010000084.1:0-2687 GCA_051883755.1 Candidatus Ventricola sp. | reverse complement strand
ACCTGCGGCAGCAGCTCCTCGCTGCGGTGGCGCATCAGCCCGATGCGCAGCGTGCCCACAGCGTGTCCCTGCAGCAGGCTGATGGCCTCGGTGAGCTGCGTCTCGGTCTGCACGATCCGCCGGGCGGCCTCCACATACAGCGCGCCGGCGGGCGTGAGCGCGGGGGGCGTCTTGCCGCGCACAAAGATCGGCTCGCCCAGCTGCGCCTCAATCTGGCGGACGGTCTGGGAGAGCGTGGGCTGCGTGATGGAAAGCGCCCTGGCGGCGGCGGTGAAGCTGCCCTCGCGCATGATGGCGAGGATCATACGGGCGTGACGGGTGTTCATCGGCGGTACTCCTTGCAGAACAGATGCTTCTATTGTAGATGACCCGGGCGGATTTGTCCACGGAAAAATACGGCTGGGGATTGAGAAGCGGGCGCGAGTGCGCTATAATAGACAGAACTGAGACAAAAAGGAGAATGCAGTATGCAGATCATAGATAAACTTCGCGCATTCCGTGCGCGCATGGAAGAAGAGAACATGGCCGTGGTCATCGTGCCGACGGCGGATTCCCACGCTTCCGAATACCTGGCCGAGCACTTCAAGACTCGCCAGTGGCTCAGCGGCTTCACCGGCTCTGCCGGCACGCTGGTCGTGGGCCGCGAGGAGGCTGCCCTCTTTACCGACGGCCGCTACTTCATCCAGGCGGAGCGCCAGATCGCCGGCACCGGCATCACACTGATGCGCATGGGCACGGCGGGCGTGCCGACCGTGGAGCAGTACGTGTGCAGCCTGGCCAAGGCGGGCGAGAGCTGCGGCGTGGACTTTTCCGTCATCAGCTCGCACTTTGCCGCTGATATGAGCGACATGCTGGCCAGCCGCGAGATTGCGCTGCGCGACACGGGCGACTGGTTTGAGCAGCTGTGGACGGACCGCCCGGCGATGCCGACCGATCCGGTGTACCTGCTTGACGATCAATACACCGGCATGACCGTGCCCGAGAAGCTCGCCGCGATCCGTGAGGTGATGGACAAGGCCGGCGCGGACATGCATGTGGCGAATGTGCTCGATGACATCGCCTGGACGCTCAACGTGCGCGGCAGCGACGTACACTGCACGCCGGTGGTCATGAGCTACCTGCTCATCGGCAAAAAGGACGCGATCTGGTTCGTGGACACGCAGAAGGTGAACGAGACGGTGCGCGAGAAGCTCTTCTCTGAGGGCGTGTACCTGCGCGAGTACAGCGAGATCGAGGCGGCGCTGGAGGCCATCGAGCCGGGCACGAGCGTGATGGTCGACGGCAGGAAGATGACGGCAAAGCTGTGCGCGGCGCTTGCGGACACGAAGATCATCCAGCACGAGAACCCGGCATTCCGCCTCAAGGCGATCAAGAACGACGTGGAGCTTGACAACCTGCGCGCGGCGCACATCAAGGACGGCCTGGCTGTGACGCACCTGATGTACTGGCTCAAGCAGAACGCAGGCAAGGTGCCCATGGATGAGCTGAGCGTGACGAACAAGCTGCTCGACCTGCGCAGGGAGCAGGAGCACTTCATCTCCACCAGCTTTGACACCATCTGTGCGTACCGCGAGAACGCTGCGATGATGCACTACAAGGCTACGGAGGACTCCAGCGCGAAGATTGAAAATAAGGATCTGCTGCTCATCGATTCCGGCGCGCAGTACCTGGAGGGCACCACGGACATCACCCGTACCTTCGCCATGGGCGAGGTGAAGCAGGAGCAGAAGGAGCACTTCACCGCCGTGCTCTGCGGCGTGCTGAACCTGCAGAACGCGAAGTTCCTGCATGGCGTCACGGGCATCGGCCTGGACATCCTGGCGCGCGGCCCGATGTGGGATCTGGGCATCGACTACCGTTGCGGCACCGGCCACGGCGTGGGCTATCTGCTCAGCGTGCACGAGGGCCCCAACGCCTTCCGCTGGTACAAGTCCCCCACCCGCAACGAGGACACGGTGATGGAGGCGGGCATGGTGACCACCGACGAGCCGGGCATCTACATCGAGGGCAGCCACGGCATCCGCACCGAGAATGAGCTGGTGTGCAAAAAGCTGGAGATGAACGAGTACGGCCAGTTCATGGGCTTTGAGGCGATCACCTGCGCGCCGATCGATCTGGACGCGGTGATCCCGGAGCAGATGACCAGAAGGCAGCGCGAGTGGCTCAACGCGTATCACGCGTTCGTGCTTGAAAAGCTCGAGCCGCTGATGACGGATGAGGACGAGCGCGCATGGCTCAGGCATGCGACGCGGGCGATCTAACTGCATAACGGGCGCGCGGCGGAGAGAATCTGCCGCGCGCCTTTCCAGCTTTTCGAAACACTAGCTTTTTTTGCGGGCATCCTGTATAATATAAGCAAGGCCCATCTGCGCCGGTTGGGCGCAGCGGCACTTCCATGCGCAAACGCGCTAGATGAATGGAGGAAATAGATTTTATGAAGCTTGTAATTGCGATTGTACAGGACGAGGACGCGGGCCGCGTCGTCTCCGCACTGATGGATAAAGGATTCGGCGTGACGAAGCTGGCGACCACCGGCGGCTTCCTGCGCGCGGGCAATACCACGCTCATCAGCGGCGTGGAGGACGAGAAGCTGGACGAGGCGCTGGCGATCATCGAAAAGATCTGCAAGAGCCGCGAGCAGATCACCGCGTCTGCGGCGCCCATGGGCTCCAGCGCGGCGGGCGGTG